>NZ_JAVRIF010000004.1:0-319252 GCF_031846185.1 Thalassotalea castellviae | reverse complement strand
AAAGCTCGACTATTATGTCGGGCTTTTCGTCCCTGTGGAGGGGTTCCCGAGTGGCCAAAGGGATCAGACTGTAAATCTGACGGCTCCGCCTTCGGTGGTTCGAATCCACCTCCCTCCACCATCATTCTAAAGCCCGTAGCAACAGCTGCGGGCTTTTTCATATATAGAATATTATCTTTAATTTATACATTTAATTTAAAGTATGTATTTATTAAGAATATAAACTTATCAGTAAGTTAACTTAATAAAAACCTGATAATTCAACGAGTACATATTGGGATTTAACTAGAAAAGATTGATCAATTAATAAAGCTGTATAAGATTAAAGAATAAATGGCTAAATAAAATAACTACTATAATGCCTTATGAAAAAAGTACTCATCATTGAAGATGATAATTTGGTTTCCTTTTCTTTAAAAGTTCAATTAGAAAATAAAGGTTTTGAAGTTGCACAGGTTTTTAATGGCTCTGCTGCGATAAGAAAAGTTATCAGTGTTAATCCCGATATTATTCTATTAGATATCAATTTACCGGATAAAAATGGTTTTGAAATTTGCCAAGAACTTAGAGAGTTCTACCAAGGAGGCATTGTTTTTTTAACCGCGTCTGATTCTATTGAAGCTGAAGTTACATCATTTGGTTTAGGGGCTGATGATTATGTCAATAAAAAAGCTCCTTTTGAAATACTCTATCAACGAATTAAACGGTTAGGTGTGCGACCTAAAGCGATTGATGTGAATCAAGTGATACTGTTTGATGATATAGAATTTCAACCAAATAATGCGGATTGTTATTATGAAGGGCAAGCATTACGTCTGACCCAAGAAGAATATGAACTATTCTATTTTATTGCGACAAAGCGAGGTGAGATAGTTTCACGACAATTGATTTTAAAAGTATTAAAAGGCGCTGATTATAATGGTATTGATCGCTCAATAGATATTAAAATAGCGAGAATTCGCCGGAAATTAAAGCGAGTTGGTTTATCTGAACAAATAATTAAATCTGTTAGGTCTAAGGGCTATCAATTTAACTACCCAGTACATTAAATTGCAGTAAAATACACTATACTGTATTCTTCACCGCCGCAAAAAATCAACCGATTTAAACATCTAAGAGAACCAATATGAGTTTTTCCTCATTAGCCTTATCAAGTAAAATTTTATCTGCTATTGAAAAGAAAGGTTATACAGAGCCATCACCTATTCAAGCGCAAGCTATTCCTGCGGTTCTATCGGGTAAAGATGTCATGGCTGCAGCACAAACAGGTACAGGAAAAACAGCGGGTTTTACCTTACCTATTTTACAGTTATTGATAAAAGGTCAAAAAGCCAAAGCTAATCACACACGAGTATTAGTATTAACACCCACAAGAGAGTTAGCGGCACAAGTCGCAGAAAGTGTTGCTACTTATGGTGCTGAGTTACCGTTAACTTCTGCGGTAGTGTTTGGTGGAGTAAAAATTAACCCTCAAATGATGCGTTTGAGGCAAGGGGCGGATATTTTAGTAGCTACCCCCGGTCGATTGTTAGATCTATATAATCAAAATGCCATTAAGTTTTCTCAAATTGAAATGTTTGTCCTTGATGAAGCTGACAGAATGCTTGATATGGGCTTCATTCGTGATATTAAAAAAATAATCGCACTACTGCCTCAACAACGTCAAAATCTATTATTCTCTGCGACATTTTCTCCCGACATTAGAGCGTTAGCCAAAGGGTTAGTCAATAACCCAGTTGAAATTTCTGTGAGCCCTGAAAATACTACAGCAAAAACAGTACAGCAAATTGTTATTCCAACGGATAAAAAGAAGAAAGCTAAGTTAGTCAGTTATTTAATTAAAGAAAATAATTGGCAACAAGTACTGATTTTCACACGAACCAAGCATGGCGCGAATAAATTAACCCGTGATCTAGAATCGCAAGGCATTAATGCTGCGGCAATTCATGGCAATAAAAGCCAAGGCGCGCGCACTAAGGCTTTAGCGAATTTTAAATCGGGTGAAGTAAGGGTGTTAGTTGCCACAGATATTGCTGCTCGTGGCTTAGATATAGACCAACTTCCACAGGTCGTTAATTTTGAATTACCCAACGTACCTGAAGATTATGTTCATAGAATTGGCCGAACAGGTCGTGCAGGAGCAGAAGGTCATGCCATTTCATTAGTGTGTGCGGATGAACATAAAGAATTACAAGACATTGAATATGTTATTCAACAGCATATAACCCGTAAAGTTGAACCTGGATTTGAAGCAATAAATGAATTACCACCATCGCGAGCTATTCGACCGTTAAAAGCTAAAAAGCCGAAGAAAATAAAAGAGAATAAATCAGAACATAAAGATGGTCAACGTTCGGCGGCAAACGCTAAGGGAAATAAGCCGCCAAGTAAGAATAAAAAGCATACCGATACAAGTAAGCGAGAAAATAGCAATACAAAACCAGGTCGAAGAAAACCACAGTCTGCCAAGCAAACATCAACTAAATCGACGTCTAAACCGGCAACTAACTTGGCTAAAAAGAAGGTTGACCCATATAAGGCTAGTCGTTAAAAACACGTAGGATGCTATTTTCGTTTTGCCAACCACTTGTCTAAATTATTAGCAAATGCTTGGCGATCGCTTTGGCTAATAGGTGGAACGCCCCCTGTTTCAATACCACTTGACCGTAGTGTATCCATAAAGTCACGCATATTTAGTCGTTGCTTAATGTTACTGGCAGAATAAAGCTCACCTCTTGGGTTTAAGGCAATACAGCCTTTTTCGATAACTTCTGCCGCTAACGGAATGTCTGCAGTAATAACTAAATCATCTTTATTTGCACGCTTGACAATTTCATCATCGGCAACATCAAAACCAGCACTGACTTGAATAAAACTAATAACTTTAGAAGGCGGAGTTTTTAAGTAGTGATTCGCAAGTAAAGTCGTCGGCGTGTTCGTTCGTTCAGCGGCTCGAAACAGGATTTCTTTAATCACCACCGGACAAGCATCTGCGTCTACCCAAATTTTCATAATAATCCTTGTTAATTTACGTTAAACGTAATGCGTGGTTGGGCATTTTTAGCACTATCAATTTGCGGAGTACATAATAACAACCTTGAACTGGCAATATTGTATTCGTCGACGATTGTCTGCTTAAAATTTTCAACACGTAATAATGACAGTTGATGTAGCTTATCTATGAGTTTGCTATCAGTTATTTTATCTCCAACATTCAAACCTACATCGACAGGAGTTGCAACAGGGCATAAAGTCACTTGTGTGTCTGATTTATCTTTTAATAATGCCGCGAATTGTTTGATAAAAGTTTGCTGTTCGTTTGATATTTCAGATTGAGTGGCCGTGAAAGGTAAATCATTGAAACGAACTTTCAGTAACATTTTACCGGCAGTCATCGCTACACTAACCACATTGGCATAAGGTACAAAGGTGGTCATCAGATAATCTTTAGCAGCCATCATAGTTGCTTTCTTCACTAATAACGACATGAATCCAGAGAGCCCGAACGAAGGGTCATTAGTATTACCAGAAATCGGCAATGATAAATCGACATTCCCCTTACTGTCTTTCAACATGCCTAATGCGACTGAAAAAGGGATTGCCGTTTGATCTTTAAGTGAGTCTGCTTCATGATCATCAGCGGCGGTAAAATCAAAACCACGTAATAAGATATTCGAGTTACCGGAAATTTTGTCGCCGGTTAATTTAGTATCTATGTTGAAATCTAGCTGGCCAGTTTTTATTTCAAAACTCAACGCATTTTTAATATATGACGAGACCGCAGGTAAACTGACTTCGTTGATCCCACCTTTTAAAGCATAGTAAGGCTGTTCAACAAATGGTTGCATTACGCTGTTAAAATCAAAGTGTGCATATCGATTATTTTTGCCACGCAGTTTTAACGTACTTTCAAGTTCAGGGTGACGAGAATTTAACTGATTAAACTGTAATTCTTCTATTGTAAATTCTTGTTGAAAAGCAGGCTTGACGCTGTGATCTTTAAAATTGATTTTTGCGTTATTCATCAAATGAAAATCATTTAAACTAAAATCAAAGACTGTTTTTTGACTTTGCTCTGTTGATTCTACTTCTGGTGGTGTATCGCTATCCGTTGCCGATTTTTCAACTGCTTGGACACTCTGAATTGGTAATAAGCTTGTTAATACTTTGTCAGCGTTTATCTGGGCGTCGACTTTTAAATCTGACAAGGTGATCGTATTTATATCAGCAGCCTGCTGAGACACTATCAAGTTATCGACAAATAGTTGACTAAATTGCGTTAATGGCGGTAAGTCAATTTGATTATCTTGAGAAATAACAGCGTCTTTCACCGTTATCGCATTTAGTGTGACAGTTGGAATGGCTTCAAGTGTAGCGAGATCAATGGTGTTAATAGCAATATTTGTCACTGAAGCAACTAATAACTGAGGGTGCTCAGCATTAATAATCTCGATATTCGCTGCTTCAAACTGGCCCTTCGCAGTAACTGTTGGTGGCTGGTCATTGGATAACTTCACATCAATATTTGAAAATTGAGCTAATGAATGCTCTACATAAAGTTGTACTTTGTTATTTACCGTAGCAAGTTCAGTCAGCGTGAGGGTAATATCTGCAAGTTCAAGTTGTTGATTATTATCATTAATTAACAACTTTTGTTGACTTTTAAACGAGATTAACCCTGTTAAATTTTCAATGTTTTCAGGCAGCCAAGGTTGAACGGACGATAAGTCGAATTTTGAAATATCAAGATCACTGTTGATTTCACCTTGGCCATTAATTAACTGAGCATCTGCGTTAATGTTTACTTTTGAATCAGCAAAGCTAATGTCAGCAACTAAACTAGCCGATTGTGCTTGTTGATCTGCTACTAAATCCTCAATTTTAAGGTCATTGATTTCAAACTCTAATGCTTGATTATTATACAAAACATCAATGTTACTGTTTTTGATTGATAAAAGCGGCATCACTAACTGATAGGCTTTTGCTGTATTAGAGCTTGATGACTTTGGACTCTGAGGCTCAGAAGGTTGCTCAGCAGAAGGTTTATCAGCTGCTTGTGATAATGACACTCCTGCGATTGTTACGTTCTCGCCATCGACGGATATGCCACCATGTATACCATCGGCGATCACGGATTTGATATGCACTTTATCGAAAATTAATTGCAATAGGTTCATTTCAATCGTTAATTTGTCGATTGCTAACACCGTTTTATTGGCTTTCTCTAGCGTAAAATCTTCAATTTTGATTTGCGAAATAAAAGGGTTATAACGAACACTACTGTGTTCATTTAATATTAAATCGAATTGGTTGATGTTTTTTTGAATAAAATGGCTACTAACTATTGGTGAAACAAGCCACACGGAAAGGTAAAGAATAAAGAGAAAAGCCGCTAACACTTTTAGCGTAATGTAGGTGAATCGTTTCATTGATAAGTCCGAATTGTTGCAAGTGCACAGTCTTGGTGCTTAAAGAATTGTGATTATCTGTTGATATTTGATAGTTTACTCTAAATGTTATTGATTTATCTAGCGGATATCACGATACCAATTTAACAAGACGGTTGGAATAGTTTGTGCTGTACTGAGCTACTAGTATTATTTGATTAGATTAACTAAAAGAGAAAACAAGATGAATAAACCACAACGTGATGTCACTTTACGATTTTTAGCCGAGCCACAAGATGTAAATTTTGGCGGCAAAGTCCATGGTGGCGCGGTAATGAAATGGATTGATTTAGCCGCTTACGCTTGTGCGGCAGGCTGGAGTGGTCGTTATTGCGTTACCGCGTATGCAGGTGGCATTCGTTTTGTTTCACCTATTCATGTTGGCAGTTTAGTAGAAGTAGAAGCAAAAGTTATTTTAACGGGTAATTCTTCAATGCATATCGCCCTAGAAGTAAACGCTTGTGATCCAAAATCATTAAATCGAAGAAAAACAACTCATTGTATAGTCATTATGGTTGCTGTTGATGAACACGGACAAAAAATAGCTATTCCAGAGTGGATCCCAGAGACTGCCGCTGACATTAAACAACACGAGTCAGCAAAAAAATTGATGGAAATGCGCAAACAAATCGGCGAAGAGATGCAAATTTTTGTAGAATAGCCGTTGAGTAATTCAGCCACTTTAGGAAAGCCGATGGCACAGGCGATAGATAAAAATCAAATTGAAAGTATTTTAAAATATGACGACGAACAACGCGCAAAATATTTTATAAAGGAAGCGGTTGCTAATCAGCAAATTTGGATTTTAAAAGATGAGCATGGTTGTGTGATGCTCACCACTGATGATGAAGACTGTATTCCTGTTTGGCCGAATGAAGCCTTTGCCGCCTCTTGGATATCTCAAGAATGGCAAGATTGTCAAACTGAAGCTATTTCGTTAAATAAATGGTTTAGTCGATGGTCGCATGGCTTGGCCGATGACGAATTAGCTATTGTGGTGTTTCCAAACCAAGATGAACAAGGTTTAGTGTTTTACCCAGATGAACTTGAAGATGCTTTAAAAACACAACAGCAAAAACAAGCTCAGGAAAGGTCAAAGTAAGCAAATGAATTTCTCTGATTTTGCCTTAGATAAAACCCTCACTGATGCCGTTAAATCATTAGGGTATAGTTCGCCTACTCCAATTCAACAACAAGCTATTCCAGCAATCTTAGCGAAAAAAGATATTATGGCTGGAGCGCAAACCGGCACAGGTAAAACAGCCGCGTTTGCTTTGCCAATTTTGCAAATACTCAGTGAAAATGTGCCCGAACATCGTCCTGTTCGCGCTTTAGTGTTAACGCCTACGCGTGAGCTTGCACAACAAGTGTATAAAAGTTTTGTTGGCTATGCTGAAAACACTTCATTAAATATTGCCGTTGCCTATGGTGGTGTCAGTATTAATCCGCAAGTTGATGCGCTTAATAAAGGTGCAGACGTATTAGTGGCGACACCCGGACGCTTGCTTGATCACCTCATAAAAGGGTCATTAGCGCTCACTGAGCTTGAGTGCATCGTCTTTGATGAAGCCGACCGCATGCTTGATTTAGGCTTTAAAGATGAAATAGATCGGATTCTAAATCGTCTGCCAATTACACGACAAACTTTATTGTTTTCAGCCACATTTGATGATGCCATTTATACACTTAGTAAACATTTATTGACCGATCCTTTACGCATAGAAATAGGTGAACGAAATCAAGCAGCTGCTAAAGTTGAACAAATAGTTTATACCGTAGATTTAGATCGAAAACGTGAATTAACCTCTTTTTTAATTGGTTCAAAAAATTGGCAACAAGTGCTTATATTTACGCGCACCAAACAAGGTGCTGACGAGCTTGCCAAAGAAATGTGCAAAGACGGTATTAAAACGCAATCGATTCATGGTGATAAATCGCAAGGGGCAAGAGAGCGTGCTCTAGCTGAATTTAAAGCCGGAAAAACGAGAGCATTGGTGGCTACCGATGTTGCCGCTCGAGGTATTGATATTCATGACTTAAATGTCGTGATCAATTTTGAATTGCCTTACGTTGCAGAAGACTATATTCATCGCATAGGCCGTACGGGTAGAGCAGGTAAAGAAGGACTTGCTATTTCGTTAATGGCGCCAAGTGAAGAATGGCTGTTAAAAGCCGTTGAAGAGGTGTTAGATGGACGCCTATTACAACAATGGTTTCCAGGTTATGAACCCGATTTAACGAAAACCGAAGCGGTGATGAAAAAGCTCAGTAAAGGCAAAGAAAAGCAACGCGCGAGAAAGAAAGCTTTTGGCGATAAATCTTCAGATAAAAAAGCCCATAAAAAGCGTAACTTTCAGCGTCGATAAAAAATTCCCGAGACATTAAAACGTATAAAAATAATTAAGATAGGAATACATATGAATCGATTTATTAGTGCTGTGTTACTTTTCATTACACATCAAGCTATCTCTCAAACAATAGTATTAAAAAATATTAATGTCCTCGATGTCAAAAAACTTGCTGTCAAACACCAACAAACCATCGTTATCAAAGATAAGCACATAGTCAATGTCGGTGAGCAAGGCTCGTTAATTCTTCCTGAGCATGCGATTGTTTTTGATATGACAGATAAATATATTTCACCGGGGTTGATTGATAGCCATGTTCATCATGCAACTGATCCTGATGGTTTTGATAATGATAGAGACTCGAGAAAAAGATTAAGAACACTTCTTCGTGGTGGTGTGACTTCAGTACGTGATATGGGAGGTGATACCCGAGCTTTAAATTCACTTGCGCGTAGAGCAATGCTCGATCAAATACAATCCCCTGATATTTACTACTCTGTCATTATTGGTGGCGCTGAATTTTTTGCTGATCCGCGTACGGTTTCTTCTGCAAAAGGTATGGAATCTGGAAATACACCTTGGATGAAAGCGGTTGATGATGACACTGATCTTGACCAAGTAATGTTGATGGCGAAAGGTACGGGGGCTACGGGTATAAAAATATATGCAAAAGTGCCCGGTCACCTTATGAATAAACTGTCAAAAGCAGCAAAAAAATATCAGTTAAAAGTGTGGTCTCACGCTTATGTTGGTCCTGCTAAACCAAGTGAAGCCATTGCTGGCGGAGTTGAAACTATTTCGCATGCGCCCGATTTAGCGGCAGAAATTATCGATAATTATGAAAATTGGCGCCGAAAGAATATTGACCCTAATAAAGAACAAGAAAAACGCTCAAATAATGCTGATGCATATACTGCGCTTTTAACACACATGAAGCTTAAAGAAACTATTTTGGATGCAACTCTTACGGTCTTTGAAAAACGAAAAAATGCATCTAAAAATAATGAAAAACGTTATCAACATGCAAAAATGCTGACCCGTTTATCACATGAAAAAGGCATTAAGATTGCGGCAGGAACTGACGCGTTTAGCGATGATGAAGTACAGCTTTATCACGAACTAACATTATTAGTTAAAGATGCAGGCTTAACGCCGTTTGAGTCTTTACAAGCGGCAACGATTCACGGTGCTGAAGTAATTGGTATTGAAAATGAATACGGTTCTATTGAAAAAAATAAAATAGCGAACTTAGTTATTTATCACGAAAATCCAAGCGAAGATTTATCGGCATTGAATTCAATTGCACATGTGATAAAAAACGGTCAATTTATTTATCGAGGAGCAGATCCTAGACTGCCTTTTATTCCGGCAAAAAAAGCTGCGGGCACGTTATGGATGTCGGGGCAAATTGGTAATTTACCCGGCACAATGGCATTGGCAGGTGAAACGATTGATGCGCAAATGCATCAAACCATGAAAAACATAGGTTATGTTCTACAAGAATACAATTTAGCCATGGCCGATTTAACAAAATGTACGTTAATGTTAGCGGATATTAATGATTGGTCGAAAGCCAGTGATATTTATAAGTCATATTTCACAACATCTTTACCTACTCGAAGTGCTTTTGCTGCTAGCGGCTTAGCGTTAAATGCCAAAGTTGAAATAGAATGTTTTGCTGCTTTTTAATTCAATAAAAATTGATAAAAAGTAGTTAGTCAAACAAAAACGCCAGAGATAAGCTCTGGCGTTTTTATCAGGAATTTTCGTGGCCTTATTTCAATGTTAATAAGTACGCGATAATGTTTTTATATTCTTCAAGGAAGTTTTTAGGATCCAGTTCTTTTGAATTGATCACGTATTTACCGTTTACAACAAAAGTAGGAACACTTTTTACATAACGGCCTTGAGATAATTTGTCTTGTATTTTCTTATTGCGCTTTGCTTTACTGACAAGAGAGAAGCTTTTCATGCCTTTATCAAACTTAGCGCCGTCGCCACCTGCAGCAATAAATATTTTGCGTACATCGGCTTCGCTAGTTACTACTTCACGTTTGGTTTGAATATAGTTAAAGACTTCCGCATTAAATTGTTTAGCAATGCCCATTTTTTCTGCCACAACTAATCCTTTACTCAACATAAATTGAATGTCTGGAGAAGACGCGCCCATAAAATCAACGTGGGTTTTATTTAATTTAGTACCTGTCGGTAAGCTTTTTTCAATGTCGCCTAAATAAGCTTCAAAACCACGACAAGCAGGGCAGTAATATGAAAAGTATTCGCGAACTTCTGGCTTGTTTGTCGCTTGTCCAGGGATCACTTGATAATGTTTACCTTCCTCATATTTAGCAGCATTAGCTAATAAAGGCATAAAGGCGATGGCAAAAAAGGCAATGAAAAGTTTTTTCATAAAATAGTTACTCTTTGTTGTAGTTTGGTATTAATTTGGTATTCGTTCTGTTTTCACTCGATATGCATGCGAGCTTAAATGTTGGCATGATGATATCACCTTAAATAAATAAGTAACATTATCAAGCGCGTTTATTATTGTCACAATAGACCTTAATACTCGCTGAACAGTTCGATTGAAATTGTAAAAAATTATTATCTGGTGATATTGCTTGTGTTCAAATGACTTTATTCTGCTACATTAATGTTGATTCAATAATAAGGAAATAACATGAAAAGCCATGAAATAGATTACGAAATAATTGGTCAATCAATGCAAATGGTTGAGGTAGAACTTGATCAAGGCGAAACCGTGATAGCAGAAGCGGGTGCGATGAACTACATGGAAGACGGCATTGATTTTGAAGCAAAAATGGGAGATGGCTCTAAAGTAGATCAAGGTTTTGTCGGCAAACTATTTTCAGTTGGAAAACGCATGCTCACGGGTGAGTCTGTATTTATGACACACTTCACGAGTCAAGTGCCCGGTAAAAGAAAAGTGGCTTTTGCTGCGCCATTTCCAGGGTCAATTATTGCGATTAATTTAGCTGAAATGGGTGGTAGTATCACTTGCCAAAAAGATTCATTTTTATGTGCAGCTTTAGGTACTCAAGTGGATATCGCTTTTAATCGACGTTTAGGTAGTGGCTTTTTTGGTGGCGAAGGATTTATTTTGCAGCATTTATCTGGCGATGGTATGGCTTTTGTTCATGCTGGAGGAACAGTGGTTGAAAAAAAACTCAATGGTGAAACACTACGTTTAGATACGGGCTGCTTAGTTGCTTTTAGTGACGGAATTGAATACAGCATAGAAATGACCAAAGGCTTAAAAAGTATGTTTTTTGGTGGTGAAGGATTTTTTATGGCGACGTTAAGTGGTCATGGCAGTGTTTGGATCCAAAGTTTACCGTTTTCTCGTTTAGCCGATCGCATTATTCAACATGCTCCGCAAATTGGCGGTAGTAATCAGGGCGAATAAAATTATCTGACAATATATATAATGGCTCAAAATAATGATTTTGAGCCATATAGTTTTAGTTCGTAATCTTTATTCTTCAACTAATTCAATTGTCTCGAAAACATCAGCGGTAATATAACCTAAATTTTTATCACCGTTTACGGGGGTTATCGGGGTCGAGCCGATAAAGTGTTCCCGTACTTTACTGCCATCGTTGTCACAGTATGCGAGCATAAAACCGAGCTTCTTACCGTTAAATAATTTAACTGGTTTTCCAATAAGTTCTTTCTTATGACCAATGGTTTGGTAAGTAAAACTATCATCATAAACATCTATGGCAAGTTCCCAGGTCATTACATATGGCGCGTGTGCATTTCTTTGCCATTTATTTGATATATGGTTATTTAGTGTTAAAAAATCTGGTGAACCATCTGCTTTTTTATAACCAATATCAACGACTTGGTTATCTAATGCCACGTGATATGCAAATGCATTGAAATTAAATTGATGATCACCACCGGAGGCATCTTCATCAATAAATATTTCTATGCAGTCATCGTCCCAATAAAAATGCAATGGATTCGCGTGTTGATCAAAAAGAACATCATCTGTGATCTCAACTAAAAGATAGAGCTTCTTCTTATCCCACACCATTTTAAAGCGCCCTGAAAAGTCTGTTTTACTTGGTTGGCTGCCAACAATTAGTTCAGACAATGCATGCCATTGACCTTGTTGCCAGGCAAGATCTGATGATTGTCCGTCTATCACCACAGAGGTTTTAGCTTTTGGCACTTTCATCGCTAAAGCCTGTGGTGAAGTAAATAAATAAATGAGTGTGATCAAGGCAAGTATTGATTTCATGCGGAATTTCTCTGTGGTGTCACTTGTTGTAAAGCAATAACGCGTTTTGCTTGGTTGAGAATATTATCGACTGGTTGGTTAATATCGATGAGCGCGATATTTTCGTCGCTATTTTCAACAGGTAACTCAAGTGCTTCAAATTGACTGTCTAATAACGTGGTTGAAAAAAAATGCCCAGAACGATTCGATAATCGTTGTGCTATCACGGAAGAATCGCCATATAAAAAAATGCCATTTAATTGGCTTTCTAAATGCTGAAAGCGTTGTCGTTGCGATTTTTTCAAGCCTGAATAAGCAAGCACAAAACGAGTTTTGCTATGATGCTCATCGGCTAGAAATAACAATATACGAGTGATCCATGCTTGTCGAATGTCATCATTAATTGGTTGTCCATCAGCCATCATTTTTTTAGCTTGCTCATTATGAAAATCATCGGCATCAAGATAAGTAAAATCGAGTTGTTCAGCCAATGCTTTAGCAATGGTTGATTTTCCAGTACCGCTGACACCCATCACTAATATTAATTGTGCTGGCATATTAATTCTCGCTATTCCCTATAATTACCTTGATGTGATACGTTTGACCTTTCGCAATATTAGACACAATATTGCTTGGCGATGGTTGGCCATCAATGACTATTTTCGTGCTATTCGCTTGATCACTTTTGGTGTAATCGACAACAAAAGTGGCGCCTAAATATTCACGTCTTACTGTTAATGTTGCCCAATGAGCAGGCAGTTTAGGTGTGATAATAAGCGTACCCGCTTGACCTTTTAAGCCACAGAGTTCTTCAATAATACAGCGATAATACCAAGCCACTGTACCGGTATTAAATAATTGACTCGATCTACCCGCTACCTCAGGCAATTGATAGTAAGCACCGCGATAGTAGTTAGGAACAAAAGTAGGTAACTGCTGGCGCTCAGTAGCATCATCTTGAGAAGGAAGCATTTTTTTTAAAACATCGAAGGCTTTATCGGATTGATTATTTTGATAAAGACTATAAGCGTAAAATGCGGCAGCATGATTATAAACCGAGCCATTTTCAGAGACTCCAGGAAACTTTTGAGTGAGGCGACCGATGTTTTCGTTCATTTTGGTATAACTTGGCGCTAGCATCATGATACCAAAGGGGGTTGCTAAGTTGTCGTCGATTGCCGTTATCATGGCTTGCTGTTGTTTTTGATCAGCGGCACCACTTAACATGGCCCACGTTTGAGGATTTAAATATATCTTGCCTTCTTCATCGTTTGACACACCAAAAGCAATGCCTTCGTCATTAATGCCTCTGGCATACCATTTACCATCCCAAAAATGGGTGTTCATGGCGGTATTTAACTTAGTTATCGCCGCTAAATACTCTGGTATTTTTGTTTGATTGATTTGGTGATGTTGACAAATATCACACCAAACTTTTAAAGAATATGCGGTAGCTACGGTTAGCCAAGCAGAAACCCCTTTGCCTTTGTAACCTACCATATTCATAGGGTCGCACCAATCACCCTGTTCGATATAACTTAACCCCAATTCATTTCGGGCATTGAGTAAATGATCCAGTGTTAGGTTGATATGGTCAATCAGCGGTAAACATTGTGCTGAATCGGCAAAAGGAATAACCGTTGTTAAAATATCAGCGTCGTTCGTTTCATTTAAATAACAGTTTAAACAAAGGGTTAGCCAGATACCATGGTCGCTATGTGGTACTAAGTTAATGTATTTTAGTTCCGCCTGTTCATGAAGTAATATGCCGTCGGGCATTGCGCCTGAAATTGTTTGTTGAGACAGGGCTGTAATTAATGCCTGTTTTGTTTTTTCTGGCGAAATAAACGCCATCCCCATGGCGTCTTGCAAATAATTCCTCGTTTGCGGATCTGTAGATAGCCTATTTACATCACCATGATAAAATACTTGTCTTGGTAGCCAATGATTTATAAATTCGTTGAATGCTTTATCCGGCGAGTTTATTTGAATACTGCCATGACTTTGCGCTAAGTAATTTTGGTAATCAAGGTGTGCTTTGTTGAAACTATCTTGTTGTCCAAAGTACTTTTCTTTAATTTGAGCGATTTCAGTATCATCTTTTGCTGGACCAAATAGAAATTGATGTTGGACTTGCTCCTGGCAATTTATTTGATGATTAAATTGCAACGAAGCTACAGGGGTTTGGTAAAGTGCGTCTCGTTGCGGCAGTTGCTTTAATTGTAAGGCATCTGGATTATGTAAACCGCCTTCGCCTTCAAAAGTTGGTTGATTGGCACACCAACTAGTTGGTTGATGTTTAGATAATAAAAAGGTTTTGTCTTTCAAATGTTGGTTTTTGAAGTAATCTTCAACTTTTTGATACGGCGTTATACTACTGGCAATAATGCCATTTAGGTTAGTATCAAATGCAGCTGATTGGTTCATCCACGACATATAACCAACAGAAAAATATGGATAAATAGCAATGTTTCTAGTTTTATTGCTATGGCTAATAACGCTAAGTTCCCACATCTCTGTAACATCATTTTTTGGCAAAGAAAGCGTTAGCTGAATTTCTAGCTCTAAATGGTTAACGCGCCAAATTAGGTTGTCTTTACCCACAGAAAAATTAAAAGAATCAAGTTTAGCGCGAACAGGTTCGTAGGGAATGGAGAAAAGCTCGCCAGAATCTAAACATTTAATGTAAAAAAATCGACCGCTATGATGAGCAAAATAGCTTTGCTCAGGTTGCATAAATGTTTTTGCTTCCATATTCAGTGCGTGAGAGTACTTACTCGGTTCAGGTTGCATAAACTGGGCAACAGCATAACCGCGACAATTCATGTGAATCATCATATTTTTATTCCACAAAAAGCCACTGGCTTTTGACATGCCGATAGGGTCGCGAATATCAACACGTTGGTTGACAAAATCATGTTGGAACATTGTTACTCTTACTCACTTACTTTGGTCGTTGATTTACGTTGTGCTAAATCGTGTTGAATATCGATTACTGCGCTATCAGACAAGGCATAAAACCTGACGACAAACACAGAAAGGGCGGCAAATCCCGCAGGAATTAACGTCATTAATAAAATAATGCCGGTTTGAGAGTCATGACTCTGTACTTGATTAGCAATATAG
The DNA here is from genome assembly GCF_031846185.1 of Thalassotalea castellviae. NCBI lineage: Bacteria > Pseudomonadati > Pseudomonadota > Gammaproteobacteria > Alteromonadales > Colwelliaceae > Thalassotalea > Thalassotalea castellviae. Next base: position 304,085 of record NZ_JAVRIF010000004.1, on the reverse strand, counting down.
CCCATTGATGCTAGTAACCAACCAATCATGGCTCCTGCGATTGCTCCTCCTAATTTTTGTGCGAATGCTGCGGCAGAAAAAACCATCGCGGTGGCACGTCTACCATGCTTCCACTCAGAAAAATCTGCCGTGTCTGCATACATAGAAAATACTAGTGGCGACTTTGGTCCTAAGGTAAAACCTATGGCGATTTGTAATATGTACATCAACATAATTTGTTCTTTCGGGACAAAATAAAACGCAATTGACAGTACAGTGACAACACTCATTAAGATCATTAACAGTCGGCGTTTATCGATAAACTTAGTCATAAGCGGTGTTGAAGCAGCGCCGACGGCTAAGGCAATCATGTAAGCAAAAGAAAAACTGCCGATGAGATCTTCTCGTTCAACGAAATATTTAAAATAAAAAGTGCCGGTACTTCCTCGAAGCGTAATTGTCATCATGATGATAAGAGCAAGGCTGAATAAAATTAACCAAGGCTTATTTTGAGTTAAATCTTTTATGTCTTGTAAAATAGGCGTTTTCTGTTCTTTTATTGGCGCGATACGCTCTTTAGTGCTTAGAAAAGTGATAAAAAATAAAATCGCTGCTACACCACCATAAAGTCCCATGGTTAATTGCCAGCCAAATGCTTCATTACCTTGACCAAAATATTCCACTAATTTTGGTGTCAGGTAAGCAACTAAACTTCCGCCAGAAAAAGCACCAATAAAACGAAAGCTTGTTAACGTGGTTCTGTCTTGGCTGTTGCCCGTTACAACGCCTAATAATGCACCATAAGGGACATTTATAAAGGTATAGGCTAACATCATAAAAATATAGGTTGCATACGCCCACATCAATTTACCACTGTCATCGAGATCTGGGACGGTAAAGGTTAAAACGCCTGCTGCGGCAATGGGAATGATACCCCACAGCAGATATGGGCGAAATTTACCAAACTTAGTTTGAGTACGATCGGCTAATGCCCCCATTAACGGATCAGAAAAAGCATCAATGAGTCGCGTTACTAACATCATGGTACCAACGGCAGCAGGGTGTAAACCAAAGACGTCGGTATAAAAAATAAAGAGAAAAACATCGAATACACGCCAGTAAAAATTAGAGGCAACATCCCCGCATGCATAACCGACTTTTTCCTTTAATGTTAACTTTTCCATTGCAATAGACCTTTTCGTTTTTGTTAGTTTTTAGCCTTATTATTAAACTATCTTAAAATGAAAGCGCTTACAAATGATAATTAAAAAATGAGACCATTTTCTTAAAAGTCACAGTAAATTCATAAATCACATATTTTATGTGAATTTATTTTGTATATAAATTACAATTAGTTACGATTTATTTAACAATAATCAGTAAAATAATGATTGACGATAATATGAACATAATCTAACTTAATGTAAGCGCTTACAGAGTGTGTCGGATCTTTTTTCCCTTACACACGGTAAAAATTTTCAATTGCTTTGTAAGCGCTTACAAGAAAAAATTATAAAAATAGCGGTAAGTTTACGCAAAAAAAAGTATCGAGGGAGAACATAATGAAAACATTTAAAAAATCTCAGATCGCTACCAGTTTATCGGTAGTGTTAGGTATGGGGGCATTGAGTTTAGCTCAAGCTCCGGTTGCTTATGCAGCAGAAAATGCAGAGCAAGAAATTGAAGTTATTGAAGTAACAGGTATTCGCGGTTCTACTAAAGCGAGTATTAACGGTAAACGTTTTGCTGATTCGCAAGTAGATGGTATCGCGGCAGAAGATATTGGTAAATTACCAGATGTAACAATTACTGATTCATTGCAACGTATCTCAGGTGTTCAAGTTGAACGTGTTGCTGGGGAAGGCGGACCGGTACAAATTCGTGGTCTACCTCAAGTAGACACAACCATGAATGGTGAAACTTTCTTATCAGCAACTACCATAGATACTGCAGCTGCTGATTTAGGTGATTTACCAGCGCAATTATTTGGTGGTGTTGATGTCTATAAATCAGCGACAGCAGGAAATGTTGCTCAAGGTATCGCCGGTTCAATTGATCTTAAAACACGTCGCCCGTTTGATATGGATGAAGGTTGGACATTCGCTGGTGGTATTGAAGCGACTCGTGGCTCAATTACTGAAGAAACAGATCCTACTTTACATGGGTTAGCGTCATATAATAATGGCAAAATTGGTGTATTAATTTCTGCGGTGACTCAGGAAGCGACGTTAGCAACCGATTATAATGGTCATAACGATACGTCTGAAAATGGCGGTATTGGTTGGACTCAAAATAACCATAATTGGGGTGAGCCAAGTGAAGGTGGTGATGTTTACACAATCGTACCTCATGGTTTTACGGCCTTTAATAAAACAGAAGAGCGTGAGCGTGATGCGTTACAACTTTCTGTTCAAGCTGACTTAGGCGAAGGCTTTGTTTTAACCGCTGATTATTTCTACACACAGCAAGATCGTTTTAACAATCGTTCTGGTTTTAACCATAATAACCGCTGGCAAACTTACAATGAATATGCGTATGCAACAAATTATACGGGTGATTCGTTTACAGATGCTAATGGTAATCCTTGGAAAGCAGCTGACGCATACAAAATGAACCCATACCGTATGCAAACTTTCACACAGGTAAACGTGAATGAAGAGAAATCACAAAATTTCAACTTACAATTAGACTTTGATAATGGCGGCAACTTAACAGGTACTGTCCGTGCAACTCATGCTCGTGCTACTGCCAAAATGCGTCATGCATATGGCGAAGGTGATTTACTCAGTATTGATCAAGGTTCTCGTGTAACAGGCCCAGGTGGTTTTAACCCAGCTCAATATTGTACAAACGGTGAAGAAATCATCGGTTCTGAAGGTGGTTGTAACGCTCAATATTCAACGGGTATTGAAGATCCTAATTTCCAATTAACCTATGATGCAAGTGGTGAACATCCGGCATTTGGTGGTTTCGACCAACAAGTCATGGGTGGTAAAGGCATGATGTCTGTTGCTGATTACATGGCTGATCTTGATTCATACCATATTGGCGCATTCTCATCTGAAGGTAACACAGATGATGTTGGTGAGTTATCAACATTTAGCACTAAGTGGAATTATGCGTTAGATGATAATGACTTCATCACAAGCGTTGATTTTGGTGTTCGTTATAGCCAACGTAAAGTTGATCATGACCAATTCACTTATACTTCTACCTTTGGTAATGGTTGTGATATCGCACAATGGAAAGCGGTTGATCAGCAATACGGTGCAGATTGTGAAGGGCAAGCAGGTACAGGTGAATATGTAACGGATGAAGAAGGTAACGAAGTATGGACGCCTTATACTTTATTAGCGCCTACAGCGCTTGATCAATACACTACGGTTTCTTGGCAGACAGATTTTGGTGGTGTAACAGGTATTCCTGGTATTTGGGTCATTGATCCAGAAAACTTCCGCGATCCAAAACAATGGCATAAAGATACTTTCGGGAATGTTCAACGTACTGAAAATGGCGGTGCTACTTATGATGTTGGCTTAGATGAAATTTCTTATTTCACCCAAGTTAACTTTGAATACGAAGCATTAAGCGGTAACGTTGGCCTTAAAGTGATTCAAACTGATTTATTTGTAAAACAAAACTTAGCTGGTCCTAACTTACCTCACTCAGGTTTAGGTCCAGATATTGGTGATGTCGTTACAGAACGTAGTTATACAGATGAATTGTTATCAATGAACTTAGCGTATCAAGCAACTGATGACGTGGTATTACGTGCAGCATATTCTGAAAATATGCAAGCGTTGAACTTAGATCAATGGGGCGCTGGTAAAGTAGTTGGCTCAGTATTTAATAACGACTGTAACTGTATGCGTGTGCAAAATGGTACGTTAAATGGTAATCCTGAGCTTGACCCATGGCGTTCAGAAAACTACTCATTATCTGCTGAGTGGTATGCTGGCGATGCGTCAATGTTCTTTATCTCAACGTACGGCATTGACATTGCAAGCTTCACTGAGTCTTCGACAGTATTCATTGATGAGCCTGATTCGGATGGTGTACGTCGTGGTCCTCATCCTTTCACTGCAAATATTCAAGGTGTAGGTGGTGATGTATCAGGTTATGAAGTCGGCGGTAAAGTTGCCTTTAGTGACTTCTTAGGTGAAGACAGTGTCTTAGCTAATGTAGGTATGGATGTTAACTATACGTATGCTGATAGTTCACAAGAAGCGAAAGATATAAATGGTGATGATTTACCATTTGGTGGCATGTCAGAAGATACTTACAACGCAGTGGTATGGTATGAAAATGATACCTTCTCAGCTCGTTTAGCATGGAACTCTCGTAGTCCTCGTTTAATGACCGCAGGTAATGGGAACACGGGTAATCAAGCACTTTATCAAGATGATTATTCACAACTTGATTTCAATGCCACGTATGACTTCAACGAAACAGTGAGTTTTTACGTGAACGGTTCAAACATTACGGAAGAAATTCAACAGACTTACATTGAATTTGAAAAGCAAAAAGCTTTCCAAAATATATATGAAGCTCGTTGGACCGTGGGTGCTCGTGTAACTTTCTAACTCCCCCTAGAAAGTTATCGCGAAACGAAAACGCCGCATTGATTGCGGCGTTTTTTTATGTCTTAAACTTGATTGAACTCATTAGTGACTAGATGAATTTATTGTGAATGAAAAAATACATAAGGAGCTTTGCTTCGCTGTAATGCCTGTAAATACATAGCATTTATCATTTTGTCAGAAAAATGTCAGCGAATTGTCAGGTTTATAACAAGTCTTTATTACTATTTATATTCATTCTATTGCTAAGTCACAATTGAGGAAACAGCAATGGAACGACGTAATTTTATAAAATCGGTAGGGGCAATTTCAACATTAAGCCTTTCACCAACAGTATTTACAAAAACGGTAAATTTAAGCAAAAAAGGTAAGATTCTAATTCTTGGCGGAACAAAATTTATTGGCCCTGTTATTGTGGAACAATTGATTGAAGCCGGTTATGAAGTCACCTTATTTAATCGCGGTTTAACGAATCCACATTTATTTCCAAATATAGAAAAGCTAAGAGGGGATAGATATCCAGCAAATGGTAAAGGATTAACGGCGTTAAAGACTTCGAGAAAATGGGATGTAATTATTGATACATGGGCAGAAAACCCATTGTGCGTTAAAGATACCCTTTCATTACTACAAAATAGATGTAAGCAGTATATATATACGTCGAGTATGGCTGTTTACCCAGATCAGTTGTTAAGTACACAATCAGGTATTACTGAAAAAGCAAAACTGCCTACAGATAATATCCCAACAAATTATAATGATTCTTTAAATTATGGGTTAAACAAACGTATTGCTGATAAGTTGGTAAACCACTCATCTAAAGGGTGTGTACTTCGACCACATTCCATTTGTGGAATTGCCTTAGATAATATTTCAGATAACCAAAGATATTGGCCAGTTCGCCTACAAAGAGGCGGAGAAATAGCAGCTCCTGGTGACGGCGGCGATACAACCCAATATATTGATGTAAAAGATCTCGCTGCTTTTATCTTAACTTGCATCGAAAAGCGGTATATCGGCACGTACAATACATTCACTACCGAACGTTTTGACGCATATTTATATGGCTTAAAATCGTTAAGCTCTAATCGTAGTGAGTTGTCATGGCTTTCTCATGAATATTTGTATAAAAACAATATTCGCCATTATGTGGATATGCCGATGTGGGCAGCAAGACAAGTTGTCAAAGGTACCTTTACCATTTCAAGTGAAAAGGCAATTCAAGCAGGGTTAACATTTCGGCCATTATCACACACTTTTTCAGACGTGCTTGCAGGCTTTTATCAGCATGAATCTAATCGTTATGAATTCGGTGTTGGGGAGTCAAAGTCAGGCTTGAGTCGTCAAAGAGAACAGCAATTGCTTACACATTATCAAGCGTAAGAATTTACGTTCACTTTTATACAGCGTAGGTATAAGATTAAAGACTAATAACTTTAGCTCAAGCCTTATTTTCAAACATGTATTTCATTGATCAGATTGCTTTTCATACCAACGAAAACTATCTACAGCTTGAAGACAAAAAAATATCACTCGATAAACAAACGAGTGATATTTTGCTACTGCTTATTGAAACAAAAAGTCCTGTAAGTAAAGCAACGTTAATCTCTCATATTTGGCAAAATCGATATGTGTCAGATGCGGCAATAACAAGTGCTATTCGCCGAGTTCGAAAAGCGATTACTGAATTAGATGACACGCAAGAATATATAAAAACAATATCGAAAGTGGGTTATCAGCTGAATGTTATTGTTAAGAATGAAAATGATGTAAAACCAATAGTATCCTCGGGTTATTCTGAATATTACCGTTTAAAAATTATTGGTATATTGTTGATTTTTCTTTCGAGCATTTTGTACTGGAAGTTAAGCGTTGAACCATCAATAGAACCCCCGATAAGTTACCGACAAGCGATACACTTATTAGCTCAGAAAAATGAAGAATCTTTACCTCAAGCGATTCAATTATTAGAAAACTCAATACAAGAAGCGCCGAAATTTGTTGCGGCATATCATACATTATCGCAATTATATGCATATAAAATGAGTCGGCATTTAGGGCTTAGCGATCAGCAAATAATCGCTAAAGCGACTGAGTACATCCAAAAAACGATTGAATTAGCACCTGAACACCCTGATACATTATTATCTAAAGCGATGCTTGATTATTTCTATTTACGAAATGACGAGGGGGTAAAGCAATACCACCAACAGGTTATGGAAGGATTAACCTGTGATCATAAATGTAATTTTTTTCTCGCCTATTCATTGCCAATATTTAACCAGTCAAAGTTAGCCATTCAATACGCGGAGCAGGCTTATCAAGCACAACCGAACCATGCGACCTATTTATGGGAAAGAGCATGGAGCCAGTTCATGGCCGGAAATTTTGAGCGAACACTCACTAGAATTGAAGAAGCTGAACAGTTTTTAGGGAGAACAAGTTTCTTATTTCGTGCCATGCTTGCTCAAGCACAAAATCAACCGAAGAAAGCGATCATCAACTGGCTTAGTTATTATCAATTTATTGGGAAGATTAGCGAAAATGAAGCGCTGATGTTAGAAAGTCGACTTGAAGAAATTGGCTATGCTGATGTTTCAAATCAATTACTCGACATGCTATCTGAAATCGTGATCGACCAAGAAGTAGAACTTTTATTATTAGCAGGTAAGAAAGAACAAGCATTCAATAAAGTATTGGCGACAGATAATTTGCAAGCTCAAACATATCTTATTGCTATGCATGTCAGCCCTGTATTTATGGTTAGCTTTACTCAGGAAGAGCTTGAAGTACTTCGTGATCATATTTGGAGTACAAATAAAAAAGCCCCTTGATAGGGGCTTAATTCAAATAAGAAAAATTATCTTAAACGTTTTTAGGTTTGGAGCCTTTCAAGCCGTAATGAACGATAAATACATAACAGATGATTGGTAAAAGAAATGATAATTGTAAACCAATTGTATCTGCTAAAAGACCTTGGATGTAAGGAACAATAGCACCACCAACAATAGCCAAACATAAAATACCTGAACCCTGACTGGTATGTTGTTTTAAACCATTAATCGCTAGGGTGAATATTGTTGGGAACATAATTGAGTTAAACAAGCCAATCGCTAATACAGCCCACATTGCAAGAGCACCTGAAGCGAATATTGTTATGAGAAGTAACACAATTGCGGCGGCGGCATTAAAGGCAAGTACTTTTCCTGCGGGTATTTTTTGCATGACAGCAGCACCAATAAAACGACCAACCATAGCACCACCCCAGTAATAAGCGATGTATTTTGCTGCGACTGATTCTTCCATCGCGGCAATATTTGGCTCAGCAAAGAAATTCACCAATAAACTACCAATAGCGACTTCTGCGCCCACATAAACAAAGATACCAACAGCACCTAGCACTAAATGGTTGTATTGCCATGCGCTGCCAGTTATGTCTGTTACCTCTGGGGTATGTTCTTTAACTGTTGGTAATTTTAAATAAGCAAAGATTGCCGCCAAAACGAGTAACATTCCGGCTAAAAATAAATAAGGCATTTGTACTGATTCAGCTTCTTGTGCTGCTGTCATTACTTCCGTTGCTTCATTTAGAATTAACAAAGCACCAAAAAATGGTGCGATTGTGGTACCTAATGAATTAAATGCTTGAGTAAGTGATAATCGAGATGAAGCAGTTTCAGGTTTACCAAGAATACTGACATATGGATTTGCAGAAACTTGTAAAATGGTGATACCACTGGCAAGAATAAATAAAGCAAATAAGAAAACTGGATAACTTTGCATTGACGCCGCAGGGTAGAAGGTCATACACCCAACAGCAGCGATAATTAAACCGAGCACTATGCCTTTTTGATAGCCGATTTTTTTGATTAAAGTACCGGCCGGTAAAGAAACAATAAAATACGCGCCAAAAAAGCAGAACTGTACTAACATTGCTTGGCTGTATGATAGGTCAAATATACCTTTTAAATGAGGAATTAAAATATCATTCAAGCAGGTGATAAACCCCCACATGAAAAATAAAGAAGTCAGTGAAGTTAAAGCAAACGTATAGTTACCACCTTCACTTTGATTGTTGTTTTCTTGCGCTACCCCAGCGATACCAGCCGCCATAATTTCTCCTAATTTATCTACTTTTTTTGTTGGTTTAATTAGTGTTTTTTGGCGTTATTGCCTTTTTATGTGATCTAACCACGTAATAAAGACATGGCCTTGTAAAATACTCAAAAAACTGCTGTAAAAATAATCTCGAATAATCAAAAGCCCAATATCTAATGAGATTAGAACATAGACTATCTCATTATTAATTAGCTGTTGATCTTTTATTTAATTCAATCTAATATTGTAAAATGTAAGCGCTTTCATTTATACCACGTTAAAATAAAAGTGCAACAAAATACATACGTATGTTTATACAAAACACGTAAAGAAACTTGTTTAACTGTTGAAAAGGAAACTTGAGATAATATGGCTTTTTCTCTACCAAAAAACTCACCGATGCGCTCATCGTCATTTTTATACGGAGTGGCAACAGCGTCATTTCAAATTGAAGGTGGAGTTGAACACCGGTTACCTTGTATTTGGGACACCTTTTGTGCGACAGATGGAAAAATTGAAGATGGTTCAAATGGTGACGTTGCCTGCGATCATTTCAATCGTTGGCAAGATGACGTAGCGTTAATCAGTTCATTTGGTGTAGATGCTTATCGTTTATCCATTTCATGGCCACGTGTTATTAAACAAGACGGTACCGTTAATCAAGAAGGTATGAAGTTTTACATCGATTTGCTTGATGAATTAAATGCTCAAGGAATAAAACCATTTGTCACCTTATATCATTGGGACCTTCCGCAATACCTTGAAGACAATGGCGGCTGGTTAAATCGAGAAACAGCATATAAATTCCAAGAATATACCAAACATGTAGTACAAGCGCTTGGCGAAAGAGTACATGCGTATGCCACCCTCAATGAACCTTTCTGCAGCGCTTATTTAGGTTATGAAGCGGGCATTCATGCCCCTGGGTTAGTGGGTAAAGAATATGGCAAAAAAGCGGCTCATCATTTATTGCTAGCACATGGTTTAGCTATGCAAGTACTCAACGAATTTAGCCCCAATACGTTAAACGGTATTGTTCTCAATTTTACGCCTGGTTACGCTATGTCAGATTCTCCTGCCGACCAAGAAGCGACTAGAAAAGCCAACGAATATTTTAATTACTGGTATTCAAAGCCCATTTTTGATGGTGAATACCCAGAATTAATCAACGAATTACCTGCTGAAAATCGTCCAGAAATTCATGACAATGATATGGCAATTATTTCCCAGCCGATGGATTTTTTAGGTATCAACTTTTATACCCGTGCGCGATATCAAGCTCACCCAACAGATATGTTTGAAGAGATTATTGTTGAAGGGGTTGAGCGAACTGATATTGGTTGGGAAGTTTATCCAAAGGCTTTTACTGAGTTATTAGTTGATCTTAATACTCGATATAACTTACCGCCTGTCTATATCACTGAAAATGGTGCATCCATTGATGATGAAATTGAGTCAGGAGTAGTCAATGATGTGCGTAGAATTGACTATTATAATAAACATTTAAATGCAGTGAATGATGCGATCAGTCTAGGTGTTAATGTCCAAGGGTATTTTGCGTGGAGCTTAATGGATAACTTTGAATGGGCCGAAGGTTACTTAAAACGTTTTGGTATCGTTTATGTTGATTATCAAACACAAGTACGTACAGTTAAAGCCAGCGGCTTAGCGTATAAAAAGTTACTGAGTGAGCGTAGTTGATTGTAAAATAGAATGAAATTCTAAATTAAATAATTATAAAAAAGGATAAACAATGCATAAGCTTTCGGTGGTTGAAAAAGTTGGTTACGCAACGGGGGACGCGGCAGCAAACTTAGTATGGCGAGGTGCATTAGCTTATTTAGCCGTGTTTTATACCGACACTTTCGGCTTAACGGCTGCCGCCGCTGCTATGCTGTTTTTAGTCGTAAGACTTTCTGATGGTGTTACCGACATAATTATGGGCATGATAGCTGATAGAACAGATACTAAATGGGGGAAGTTTCGCCCGTGGATTATTTGGTCAGCACCATTCCTCGGTTTGTTTATGGTGTTATGTTTTACCACGCCCGACCTTTCTGAAAACGGTAAGTTAATCTATGCCTATGTGACTTATATTGGTTTAACTCTTACATATACCATCAATAATGTTCCCTATTCAGCTTTGATGGGAGTGATGACGCCTAGTGATACTGAACGTACTAGTTTGTCAGGGTTTAGGTTTGCTGGCGCTTTTGCTGGTGGTTTATTAGTGATGGGCTTTTTACCTGAATTAGTTGCCTACTTTGGTGCGGGAGATGACGCAGTTGGCTATCAATACACCATGTATTTATTTGCCGGGTTATTGATTGGTTTAATGGTGATCACTTTTGCTTCAACGAAAGAGCGCATCACACCGACTATCGACACGACCTCTTGCCTAAAAACAGAACTAATCGATTTATCTAAAAACTTACCCTTTATCGTCTTACCATTATTAGCGATGACACTGTTCTTTTATTATCGTGAACTTTATAGCGGGATATTTTTCTTTGTTGTAATGACAGGTATGTATATTGTGATCAAACGTTTAACCAGTCAATCGACAGAAAATATGACAGGTACTCAGCGTGATATGGTGGATTTACTGACGAATAAACCTTGGTTGATCTTATTAGGAATGGGATTTTTAACCATGATGTTTAACGGTATTAAATATGGCGTAATCGCGTACTACTTTAAATACCATGTCGCCGATGAATTAATGGCTGGAAAATATTTTGTCGCGTTATTAATTGTTTCAATCGCAGGCGCTTTGTGTACAAGTTTTTTAGCCAAAAAGTTAGGTAAAATTAAGTTATTTATTGTGGCATTAATGTTAAGCGGATTACTCACCGGAGCACTTTATTGGGCACCAAAAGGCGATGTGGTGTTCATTTTTACCCTTGGCTGCGCGGCAGAGTTTTTTGCGGCTATGATGCCTACTTTATTTTTTACCATGCTAGGTGATTCAGCAGACTATTCTGAATGGAAAAATGGCCGACGTGCAACAGGTTTAGTTTATTCAGCAGGTACATTCGTGCAAAAAACCGGAGGTGGTTTTGCCGGTGCTTTGGTACTTGTCGTGCTAGCAGGGTACGGATATAACGGCATGGACCCAACCACCGTAGAAGCGTCATTACCTGGCATGCAATTATTAATGAGTTGGATTCCTGCTGCTTTTGCCTTTGCTGGCGCTGCGTTAATGTTATTTTATCCGTTAACCACGCAATTAAATCAACAAGTCAGTGATGAGCTGGTTGAAAGAAGAGCAGCTACTGCATGATAAATCATGTAAAATACGGTATTTAATTTTTACTGTTCGCAATTAACACTATATATTGTGAGTCTTTTATTTAAGTACCGTTAAGGCAAATTTTTCGATAGGGAAAATATGGCAACTATTTATGAAGTTTCTGAATTAGCCAAAGTATCACTGGCGACAGTTTCTCGAGTGATGAATGGTAATACACGGGTCAGCGAGAAAACGCGTGATCGTGTGCTTTGTGCAATGAAAGAGCTAGATTATCGTCCAAACTCAATTGCTCAGTCCTTAGCGTCTAATCGTAGTAATTGTATTGGCTTGTTAGTGTCTGAAATTCATGGTCCCTTTTTTGGGCAGATGATGAGTGGTGTAGAAACTGAATTACGCGCCGCAGGAAAGCACGTGATTATAACGACAGGCCATAGTGAAGAAGATAAAGAAAAAGACGGTATTGAATTTTTGATCAGCCGAAATTGCGATGCGATTATTTTACATGTTGAGGCGGTTTCAGATGAATATTTAGTGGAATTGAGCAAAGGCAAAACACCTATTTATCTCATTAGTCGTCATGTAGGCGAACTTCCAGACAATTGTATTAGCTTAGATAATGAACTCGGTGGCTTTATTGCTACACAATCATTGATAGAGAAAGGACATCGTAATATCGCGTATCTAGCAGGTCCTCAATATAAAGCCGATGCAATTGCACGTTTACAGGGGCATAAGCGTGCTTTGTCTGAAAACAATATAGCCATTAACGAGAAGTTAATCTTTGAAGCTGAATTTAAAGAGCAAGGCGGTATTGAAGGTTTACGGTATTTTTTACAAGGAAAAGCTGCGTTTTCAGCACTTGTGTGTGCTAATGATGAAATGGCCTCAGGTGCCATGACTTATGCACGAGAGCATAACTTACACATGCCGAAAGATTTATCCGTGATCGGTTTTGATAATGTCGTCTTTGCACCACATTTATATCCTAAACTAACAACTGTAGATAACCCTGTGAATAAAATGGGTTCGATGGCGGCTAAATTAGTACTTAAGGATGTTTATCAACAAGAACAGCATGATATACAACAGCTGTTTGAACCAAGTTTGATCATGCGTGATTCTGTGGCTGAATTCTCTTAATATGACTGAACAGGTTGATAATACAGTTTGCCCGTTATGCCAGGCAAACAACCAATGTGGCGTGAATGCAGCTGAGCCTTGTTGGTGTACAAAAGAAAAAGTGCCAGCGGAACTGATTGAACAAGTCAGTGATGAATATGTTAATAAATCATGTATATGCAAAGCTTGTATCGAAAAATTTAATCTGGCAACCGCTAATATAAAAGAAGTTAAATAACGCTTTGTTGTAATAATTAAGGTTTTGCTGCTTTTTTTACGACTGTGTATATTTTATTTACGATTTTCCATTCACCATTATTTTTTAATAAAGAAAGATAATCGACATATTTCCAAGTGCCCATATCCCATTCAGCGCGAACTGATGCAGCATTTTCCTCAATATCTACTGAAATAATATGTGTAGTGTGTGTTCCTGGTTTTTCGGTACTAAAAAAGCCAAGAAAAGTTTTCATGTCATAAACCGCATGCTTTCCGTTTCTAATCCCTTGAACCCTAGCATCTGGATGAAATGCTTTAGCAACTACGTTAGGATCACCCAACAAGCTCCCTTCAAGGTAATAATTTACCGCTTTCTCCACCGCTGCAGCTTGGGCTTTATCCCCAGTATATTGGGTCTGAGCAATACTGCTAAAACTTAAAAATAAACAGAGTGATATTAATGCTAAGTTGATGGTTTTCATTTTTCATGCCTTTCGTAAAGTGGTTGGAGATAACAGAGCAGCGTTAATTTTTTAAAAATTGGCTGGGAGAAACGCCCATCTGCTTTCTAAACATATAAATAAATGCGGAACTTGATTCGTATCCTAAAAGCTCAGCAATGCTATTAATACTATCACCAAGGGACAAATGTTTGATTGTAATTTGAATGTTTAATCTTTGTCGCCATTCACTATAAGTAATATTGGTCTCTTTTTTAAAAACACGACTTAAGGTTCGTGGTGAAGCATTGACGAATTTGCCCCAAAAATTTAAATCACTTTTAAGGGATGGATGTTTTAATAAACGCTCAGTGATATTCGTTAATCGAGAATCTTTTGGATAAGGCAAAAACGTATCTAATACCTTTGCTTGAGATAACTTATCACGTATAAGGCGTAATAAACGGCCATCACTAGATTCCCACAAATAATCGTTTGAAATTTGCAAGCTTTCATTCATTAACGCTGTTAATAAAGGATCAACAGTTATAACTTGTGGATGAGTTGGTAAGTGCGTTGATTCTTCAGCGATAAAATAAAAAATACTCAGTTTTACTTCGGTTTTAGCAAGCAATTCATGTATCAGTTCGTCAGGAATAATAATCGCTTGCTGAGGCGGAATAAAATATCGACCATGCTCAGTAATAATGGCAAGTACACCTGAATGCACATAGATACATTGCGTTTGATGATGTTGATATTTATTGATACCTGCAAGTGCTGGTATTTCACGATGGAGTACCGAAATAGGAGGTAAAGTTTCTAGGTTTGAGTCAATTGTCATTTCATCTACAGTCGTTATAAAACTCTCTTAATACTGACGTTAAGTTTTTGCCATAACAGGCAAAAATTCAAGTTTTGGGGATAAAAACTACTATTTGTTCACATAATAAAGTTTAAAAAGTGATTGTATTCAATAGACAATAGTAATTACACTTTAACAAATTCTAAAAAAAGATAGCTCATAGGATAAAAAATGAGGAAGCAAATCGCCCGTTGTTTAACTTGGTCATTAGCATTGGCAAGCCATTGGGTATTCGCCGATGGGGAAACGATATATCAAGTGTCGTTTGATAATGCTGTGCATCATGAAGCAGAGATTTCTGCAACATTTACCGGTATTGAAAAGCAAGTGCTAGAAGTGCAAATGAGCCGTTCGTCCCCTGGTCGATATGCGATGCATGAATTTATTAAAAATGTCTACAAAGTTAGGGCGGTGAATAGTGTAGGGCAGCCGTTAGAGATTACTCGACCTAATCCATATCAATGGCACATTGCGGGCCATGATGGTGAAGTCACGTTTAGTTATACCTTATTTGGTGATAGGGCTGATGGTACTTATAATCAAATTGATCGCACGCATGCCCATCTAAATATGCCAGCGACTTTTGTGTGGGCGACAAACCACGAAGATCGAGAAATAAACGTAGAGTTTCGACCTTTCGATCCACGTTGGAAAGTAGCGACACAATTAGTAAAAGGCCAAGGAAAATATTCATTTACAGCGCCAAATTTACAATATTTTTTAGATAGCCCAACAGAATTAAGCGATCATCAAGTACGCAGTTGGCAAGTCAATTCTGGCGGCAAAACGCAAACCATTAAGTTAGCTGTTCACCACGACGGAATTGATGAGGATCTAGATAAATACACTGAAAAAGCCAAAGCGGTAGTTGAAGAGCAAATTAAAGTGTTTGGTGAATTACCGACGTTTGATTATGGCGAATATACCTTTATTGCATGTTATCTTCCACATGTTAGTGGCGATGGTATGGAACATCGTAACTCCACCATTTTAACTAATTCAACCTCGTTAGATGAAGCCGAATATAGTCAGCTAGGCACTTTATCTCATGAGTTTTTTCACGCGTGGAATGTCGAACGTATTCGTCCTAAAGAGTTAGAGCCATTTAAATACATTGATGCGAATATGACGCCAAGCTTATGGTTGGCGGAAGGGTTTACTACTTATTATGGCGATCTTATTTTAAAAAGAACGCAGGAATGGGACGAAGATAAGTACCTAGATAAAGTCGCAAGCATTATTAACCAAGCATACAACATGCGTGGTCGATTATATTTTACCCCTGAAGGCGCAAGTCAGTTAGCAACATTTACCGATGCTGGCGTGTCAAAAGATAGAACCAATTATCATAATATCTTTTTTAGCTATTATTCCTATGGTCGTGCAATGGGTTTAGCGTTAGATTTAGCTTTA
Organism: Thalassotalea castellviae; assembly: GCF_031846185.1. Taxonomy (NCBI): domain Bacteria; kingdom Pseudomonadati; phylum Pseudomonadota; class Gammaproteobacteria; order Alteromonadales; family Colwelliaceae; genus Thalassotalea; species Thalassotalea castellviae. Next base: position 288,119 of record NZ_JAVRIF010000004.1, on the reverse strand, counting down.
CGTGCACAGTTTCCGGGCAAATCACTAGATGATTACATGCGTCAACTGTGGCTTGATTTTGGCAAAACAGAAACTCCTTATTCTCGTGAGGATGCACTTGCTACACTAGTCAAAATTACCGGTGACCCACTATTTGCGGATAAGTTCTTTGCCGAGCATATTTATGGTCAAACCAAACCTGATTTTACCGCTTTGTTAGCGCCTGTTGGTTTAAAGCTGGAGCAAAAAGACGATGAAAGTGCATTTCTCGGTAAAGTGAATTTCAATTTCCGTGGTGAAGATGCAATAGTTAATAATACAATACTCGTTGGTAGCCCGCTATACCGAGCAGGGGTTGAGCGTGGCGATCAAATTGTTAAATTAGGCCGAAGAACTATTCGTAATAGTGAGTTATGGGATAAAGCGTTAGCACAGTTTTCACCAGGCGATGTAACGACTATAGAATACATTCAACGGGGCGAAACCGTTAAAAAACAAATCGCGTTTATCAGCGATCCAAGTTTAAAAGTCACTAAATTAGATGTTGAATTACTACTTGATACTCACCAAAGCTTCTTAGTTGATTGGTTAGGTGAAGATACTGTTGAAGAAGTTCAAGAAGAAGAACAAGCTTCGGTGCAACCTTTAGAACGGGTAAAAAACTAGTTGAGAGAAACTAGGGCGTGTTGATCTTTCAACAAAACACAAACAGCAAAGATCAATATGCCCTAGTATAGTTTTGCAAATCAAAGCACGGTAGATCATAGTATTGAATTGGCTGAGTTACATAATAAGAGGGTAACTGTGTAGCTCAAGCCAACTAAACTAACTCATATCATCGAAATAATAATTAAGGTATTAACCTTGTACTCACCTGAACAAATAGCACATTTAACCGCTGAACTCAGACATTCACTCGGGGATAATATCCCTTGGCAATACGAAGAAAAGTTAGCGATGATGCTCAGTGAATTCGCGCAAAATAAATCCGATGTTGTTTTAGCTAAATTAAGAAATACATTAACGGATGAATGGCACAGCAAAACCGTTAAAAAAATGCCTAAAGAATTAAAAACGCAATTAGGTAACTTAGCTAAACTGAGTAAAAATCAAAAAATTCTTGCTTTACCCGCACAAGAATCTTGCCCTGCCATCGTTGCATTATGGTGGCCTTGGGATCATGGTGGCACTTTTTCATTGCGGTTAAAAGTGTTAGAACAGAGTTATGATAATAGTATCAAACCCGCGACAGGTTTATTGTCATGGTGCAAGCATTTATTTAGTTAATTGCATTTTCAATTAATATTAATAGTTATAGCGTGAAAAATTAACCACTTATCGAAAACCGCTATAAAATCCCTTTATTAAAGCATAAAGTTTGTGGGTAACTTTTTGGATGGTGATAATGGCTAAACAACAACTTGTATGGGATTTACCCGTCAGAATTTTTCACTGGTGTTTTGTAGGCGTGCTTCTCGCACTTTGGTACACATCAGATCAAGATAATGGTTTGATTGAGCTTCATATTAAACTTGGCTACACCGCGTTAGGTTTAACCCTTTTTAGAATATTGTGGGGCTTTGTTGGCACTACTCACGCTAAATTTGTTAATTTTATTCCACGGCCTCATCAGCTAAAAATTTATTTTCAACAACTAAGAGCTGGCAAAGTTAAAAGCTATATTGGTCACAACCCTTTGGGTAGCCTTATGGTAATTTTTATCTTAATAGCAGTGCTACTACAAGCTACAAGCGGATTATTTATAAGCGATGATATATTTTCTGCGGGCCCATACAATGGTGTGTTAAGTGCAGAATTTGAAAAGTTACTTAAAATGGTTCACATCAATGGATTTAATATAATAGCGACATTGTCTGTGATTCATATTTTTGCGGTTTTTTACTATTTAATCATCAAAAAACAAAATTTGATAAAACCTATGTTTACCGGAAAAAAATTACTTGATAATGGCGATAACAAATATGGCATTAAGCATTCAAAATTAATGAAAGCTATCATCGTAGCGCTAGGTGTTGTTTTGTTTGTTTACTGGTTAGTTGTTATTAATGCACCAGTCATTGAAGAGTATTATTATTGATTCGTCAGTTTGATTAAGCTTAGTGTACTTATTGTTAATTGATATCGCCGAGGCGAAAAATGCCTCAGCGATTTACGGTTAACTAATCTTTTTTAAATACATCGTGACAACCGCCACATGTTTTACCTACGCCACCAATGGCTTTTTTAATTGCGCCTTCGTCGCCTGTTTTTACTACCGCCATTAAATGTGCCGACGATTTATTCAAGTCTGCAATCTTTTCAACAAATAAATCTCTTTCTTGCCACACTTTATTTAATGCCTCTGTTTTTACTTCATACTTTGAAGTGTCGGTACTAGTGTAATCAGCAATCATGAAAGAAAGTTGATTAATTCTTAAGGCGTGTTTTTCAATCGCTTTGACATCAAACGGCATTTTACCTTTTGCCATGCCACCTAGTGGTCCCATATTACTCCCCATCAATGCGAAGATTGACTGGCGTAATTCGGTGGCTTTCTTAGCATGTTTTTCTGATTTTGCTGGTTCTGCGGTTGCAATTGTCGTCGATAAAATTAAAGCACAAGCGAGCGATGTTTTCTTTATCAAATTCATGGTTTTTCCTTAAGTATAATCCTAGTTAGTAATAGCTTTACAATAATTAAAGTAAATTGAAAATTAAATGTAATTGGCATTATATAATAGGTTAATCATCGCATTTTCTCTTTATAAAAGGCAACAATACTTACGCTTTTATCGATAAATTCGATTAAAACACTAAAAATAATAGCTTTGCTTTTGTTGTGGTAAGTTACTTTAAAACAACAGCTTATGATTTTTGATTGTTTATTGGTTTCAATATCGAACCAAAATATCCCATTTTCGAACTGGTGATTTTTTAGTTAATTGTCAGCAGAAGTCAGCGGTATAATGATCATAATCGTTACCCCTTTTACTTCATTATTATGAAGTTCAATGACACCTTGATGATGCTCAATTACATTTTTACAAAAGTTTAAACCTATGCCTTGACCGTCAAATTTTGTAGAGTAATAAGGGATAAATAAATTACCTAAATGGTCAAATCCGTGTCCATCATCAATCAATTCAATAAGTAAATGTTGTTCGTGATTCGACATAATAATTTGGACATTTTTAGCTTCAGCTTCTTGAGCATTTTCGAGTAAATCGATAAACACTTGCTCGAATAAAGCGAGATCAACCCAGATAGTTTTAACCGCAATATCGAACGTCAAAGTTAATGCGTGAAAGGTATTTTTAAGCGAATCAGCAAGCTCAGCAATAGAAATATTTTGTCTGTTAATCTCTATATCTTCATTAAGTAAAGAATATCTGTCTATGAAATTGTGCAAATGTTGGCACCTTTCTGTGATGGTTTGCAACATTTGTCTATCACTGTTAAGTAAAGATTGATCCGCTAAAGTTTCTGACATCGATGATATCGGCGATAATGAATTTTTGATTTCTTGACTTAATACAGGAATAATTTTTTGCCAAGCAATTAATTGTCCTTCTCGTTGCGGGGTCTTGATATCTATAAACAGTAATAATTGATGTACTTGGTCTTGTTCTTGAATTTGGCTGTGTTTTATCTGCCAACGATGAATGCCAAGACGGTAATGCCAATTCGTACCATCAAAGCTCAGCCCTAATTGCTCTGCTGAAGCATGTAAGTAACTGTGCCATGGTTTTTCAAATAAAGAAGTACTGGCGTCGTTGGCAAAGCTGAGTTTTTGCGTTTGATTAAAAAGTAAAATGGGAATATCAAGCTGATTAATTAGTTGATAAACACGTAAAACTTGTTGGTCATAGTTTAATTTGTTTTTGAGTAAATGATCGCTTAATTGATTCAATTGTTGGTGGAAAGCTTTGACTTTGCCTTGTGAAAAAGAAGGTTTGGCGAATTGATTATAATCTTCTTGCTTTATCGCATCTATATGCAATTCTGCTCGGGTAAAAGCGCGCATCACGCGAAATTTAATAACTGCAATTGACCAAAATATAAAGAGTGAAAGGGCAAAAAGTGACACAATTATCCATTGCCAGTGAATACCTGCTTGCCATTGATATAAAGCGAGTAAAATTAAACTGGGAGATGCCAGGATAAGGAGCTTTATCGATAAGAATTTTTCTAACGAATTAATTTTTAGCAAGATCGTATTTCTCAACTCTGCGGTACATTGAAGATTTAGTTAACCCTAACAATTTTGCTGCTTGCGGGATATTGTTGTCAGTTTGTAAAAGTGCTTTTTGAATTAACGTGATTTCTGCATCTCGTAACGTCATTATTGGCAGCTCAATTTTAGGATTACTTGCGCTTAATCTTAAATCTTCGCAATCAAGCGCTTGGTTGCTATTTAAAAGTACCGCTCTTTCTACAAGTTGGCTCAATTCTCGAATATTACCAGGCCAATGATATTCTTGTAACGCCTGTTGAGCGCCTTGGGTTAATTGACAATAATCTCGTTGATACTTTTGACTGTACATTGCAATAAAATATTGCGTCAAAGGAATAATATCCTGAATTCTTTCATGAAGGGCAGGTACGGTGAGATGGGTTGTATTTAATCGCTTATAAAGCTCTTGATTAAATTGGTTATTTTTAATGAGTTGTTTTAAATCAACGCTAGTGCTACTTATTATTCGGCAATTTAAACGTTCGGTATTGCTAGAATTTAGCTTTTTAAAGGTACCGTTTGTTAATACCTGCAACAATTTAGTTTGTTGATTATTAGAGGCTCTGTCGATGTTTTGGAATAATAAGGTTCCTTTATCAGCTAAAGCTAAATAGCCAAATTGGTCTGTGTTTGTATCATTACAGCTAGCGTTAAACTGTCCAAACATTTCAACCTCAAAACGAGGATCAGTAATAGACTGCATATTTACTGACACAAAAGGCTGATATGTTTGTGAAGTTTGTTGATGGATGAATCGGGCTAATGTATTTTTACCTGTGCCATGGGCACCAGTTAATAAAATATTAGTGTCAGTAGCTGCAATGGTTTTTATCTTGTCAAATAATTGCAACATACAAGCTGAACGCCATGAATAATGCTCGGTGATGTGTGCGTTTGATTGTTGTTTAATTTTGTTATTTTCTGTTTGTAAACTAGCTAAAGTAAGCTGCTGTTCTACCTTATGTATTAGTTGCTTATTGCGCCAGGGTTTGTCAATAAAGTCGGTTGCACCTAGCTTCATTGCCTCTGTAACTAGTTTGAGATTATTCCATGAGGTCATGGCAATAACAGGAACAGAGATCTGGTTATTTTTGAGCCAAGCTAAAAATCGTAAGCCTTCTTCTCCCGAAGTAGAATCCAAACGGAAATTCATATCTAAGATAATTAAAGCAATAGTTGTTTTTTGTAGTTTCTGTTGCGCAACTTGAGGATTTTCGGCTTCAATAATTTGATACTGATGTGCTTCAAGTAAAATGGATAAGCTCATCCGAATATCTGCACGATCATCGACAACTAAAATATGGGTCATAAAGCTAAAATACCTTCGGATTTTACAACACGATTAACTAAAAAATCACAACTTGTACACTAGGTGATCCGTAATGAAACATCAATAACCCCGTTATTAATAAGCAAAACAACTTCTATGAATGTGCAATGTCAAAAAAACTTGCCGTCAACTGAGAGGATTTTTCTTGATCTGTGGCTTTAATGTCTCTTTATTTAAGTCATTTTACTTCCAGTTCCTTGCTCTCATTCAACTACATTTATTAAAAATGGCATGAATGTTTAGAAACTAATATCAGTACATACAGTTCCCTATAAATATATAAACATTAATAAATTTAATAACTGTTTGTTTTATTTTACGTTGACTAGCTTATTAATTTATAAAGGAAAATATAAACAAGGTATTTCGTTGTTAATTAAATAATGCCATAAAAGGGTAAATTTTATTAGGCGTTCAATATTTTAGTGTGTTACTGTTCATTAAAACAAACACTAAATGATCGATGAAATATACTATGGAAAAAGATAACTTACCTGTTGTTGGCATTTTATGTGATCTTGAACAAGTTGGGCCACATCCTTTTCATATGACAGGCAATAAATACATACAAGCGATTATTGATGCTGCCGGCTGTATTCCTATTCTCATTCCTGCAATGGCTGAGCAAACCCGTTTTGAGGATTTGTTAACATCTATCGACGGTATATTGCTACCTGGCGGCTATTCAATGGTCGACCCTTTGAACTATCAAGAAACTGAGGCTATTGAAGGTACGAAGCTAGATATAGCTAGAGATAAAACAAGTTTCGGGCTAATCAAACAAGCGATAACAAACGGTGTTCCTATCTTTGGCATATGTCGTGGTTTTCAAGAAATGAATGTTGCTTTTGGCGGTACTTTGCATCAACAACTTCATGAGCAAAAAATATTTCAAGAACACAGAGAAAATAAAAGTCTCTCCTTAGATGAACAATATGCTGATTGCCATCAAGTCAAATTAATGCCAGACGGTCAGTTGTCAAAAATAATGGAAACTGAGACAGTGAAGGTGAACTCTTTGCATACGCAAGGCGTTGATAAATTGGCGGATAACTTAACGATTGAAGCCATGAGTGAAGATGGATTATGTGAAGCTTTTTCAGTGACTAACGCTAAAGTATTTTCAATGGCGGTACAGTGGCATCCAGAATGGAAAGTAGCAAAAAACAATAAAAATAGAAAACTTTTTGCGGCCTTTGGCACCGCTTGTAAGGCTAGACAAACAGCGAGAAATAATAATGGATAAAATAATTCAATGGTTAGCAGAACATAACGTAAAACACGTGCAATGTTTGATAGGTGATCATACCGGCATTGCTAGGGGGAAAGTTTTTCCTGTTGAGAAATTTATAGAAGATGGCGGCTGCCGTTTAGGTGAAACCATTTTATTGATGGGAGCAACGGGTGATTTGGTGGAAAGTAAGTATCTATATACCTTAGCAGATGAACGAGATATTGATATGATTTTAAAACCAGATGCTAATGCTTGTTTTATGTTGCCATGGGCTGATGAACCAACAGCAATGATTATTCATGATTGTGTTGACCATCAAGATAAAGATATTGATTTATCGCCACGCAACCTATTAAAAAAGGTAGTAGAACTTTATGCAAATAAGGGGTGGAAGGCAGTAATTGCACCAGAAATGGAGTTATATTTAACGAAAACTACCACAGATTCAAATCAGATATTAGAAGCGCCATTAGGTCAGTCGGGAAGGGCAGAAATTGGGCGTCAATCATTTGGAATTGATGCGATTAGTGAATTTGATTTCCTGTTAAAAGACATCTACAAATGGGCTAAAGAGCAGGGCTTAGAGCTTGATATAGTGGTTCATGAAGAAGGGCGAGCTCAGTTCGAGTTTAATTTTAATCATGGTGACCCTATTAACTTAGCCGACCAAGTTTTTGTTTTTAAACGTACCGTAAAAGCGGCAGCGGAAAAACATGGCATTACCGCGACTTTTATGGCTAAGCCTATCTCTGATCAACCGGGCAGTGCTATGCATATTCATCAAAGTATTGTTCATATCGATAGCGGTAAAAATATTTTTTCTGATGAAAACAATGACTCAGGATTTAGTGAAGCGTTTTACCATTACTTAGGCGGTTTGCAAAAATACACTGGACAAGTCATGCCAATGTTCGCACCTAATGTAAATTCTTATCGCCGTTTTTTAGCAGACCAAGCAACACCAACTAATCTGCATTGGGGTATTGAAAATCGAACAGTAGGTTTACGAGTACCAGATGCCCCACCCATAGCGAAACGTGTAGAGAACCGCTTGCCGGGTGCGGATGCTAATCCTTATTTAGCCATTGCTGCTACGCTCATTTGTGGATATATCGGCATGATGGAAAAAACTCAACCGTCAGCAGAAACTTCTCATAAAGCTAATAAAGAGCGAAATGATCAAATCCCACAGAATATAGAAGCATCCATTGAGTTAATGAAAAACAGCGAAACGATTAGAGAGTATTTGGGGGAAAATTTCGTTGATGGTTTTTTGGCAACCAGACAAGCGGAATACAATAAATTTAAAAGTGTAGTAACTTCGTGGGAACGACATTATTTATTAACCACAGTGTAACGGGGGATTGAGCATGAGCGATACTTTAACAAATAAAGCGGCAAGCTTTAACGATATTCAAACCAAAGATATAAAACATCATTTCTCCCCTTTTAGCAATAATAAAGAGCTAGCTGAACATGGCTCTAGAGTGATCAATAAAGCCCACGGTGTTTATATTTATGATGACAATGGCAATAAATTACTTGATGCGATGGCAGGGCTTTGGTGCGTTAATATCGGCTATGGTCGTCAAGAATTAGTTGACGTTGCCACCAAGCAAATGAAAGAACTGCCTTATTACAATTTATTTTTTAAAACGACTCACGCACCTGCAGCAAAGTTAGCTGAAAAAATAGCCTCACTTGCACCTACGCATATGAATAAAGTATTTTTTACTGGCTCGGGTTCTGAAGCAAACGATACCATTTTTAGAATGGTGCGCCGTTTTTGGGATCTAAAAGGTCAGCCAACTAAAAAGCAGTTCATCAGTCGTAAAAATGCTTATCATGGTTCAACTGTCGTGGGCGCAAGTCTTGGCGGTATGGGGTATATGCATGAACAAGGTGATTTGCCGATTGAAGGCATATCTCATATTGACCAGCCTTATTATTTCAAAGAAGGTGGAGACGATACACAAGAAGCCTTTGGCATAAAAGCGGCACAAAGCCTTGAAACTAAAATTTTAGAAATAGGTGAGAACAATATAGCCGCTTTTATTGCTGAACCCTTTCAGGGGGCTGGTGGCGTAATTGTTCCTCCTGCAAGTTATTGGCCTGAGATCAAACGAATTTTAGCCAAATACGATATATTGCTAGTGGTTGATGAAGTTATTTCTGGCTTTGGCCGTACCGGTGAATGGTTTGCTAGTCAGTATTATGATTTAAAACCTGATCTTATGCCTATTGCTAAAGGCTTGTCTTCTGGTTACTTACCAATTGGTGGTGTCATTGTTGGTGACCGAGTCGCTCATACGTTAATTGAAAAGGGCGGTGATTTTAATCATGGCTTTACGTATTCAGGCCACCCAGTTGCAGCAGCAGTAGCACTTAAAAATATTGAATTATTAGAGTCTGAAGGGGTTATTGAGCGGGTTAAAAATGATACCTCACCTTATTTACAAAAAAGATGGCAAGAATTAGCTGCTCACCCTATTGTTGGCGAAACTCGTGGTTTAGGTATGGTAGCGGGTCTTGAGTTAGTTAAAAACAAAGACACCAAGGAACGTATAGCACCTGACGCTAAAGCAGGCGGTATTTGTCGAGATTTTTCAATGGCAAATGGACTTATTATGCGCCCTTGTGGAGATACTATGATTATTTCTCCGCCATTAGTGATCACCAAAGCAGAAATTGATGAATTAGTAGAAAAAGCAGTTAAAACCTTAGATGAAACAGCTAAGTACTTCAATTTACTTTAAAGTTATTCATATAAGCCGCTAAACATTAGCGGCTTATATGTTTTAAAAGCAATAGGTGAACGTTTATATGAATCAAGTTATCAAAAAACATTTTCATCAATGGGGTTATCAGGCATTTAAATACTTGGTGTATACCTTATTAGCGATCAATGTTTATTTATTTTTTCGAGAAGAATGGTTGGCAAGTAAAGTAGTCTTTGCTTCAGGCATAACGCTAGATAATATTATCGAAGCTTTTTCTTCAACAATTGATACCGCTGCATGGCTAGTTTTACTCCTTTTATTTGAGTTAGAAACCTATGTAATTGATGACTCAAAACTGGTTGGGGCTACCAAAAAGACAATCCATGGTATTCGCGCTTTTTGTTATATTTTTATCTTATATTCACTTTATGGGTATATGACTAAGGTTGGACTGATTGGCCAATTCGTACCTCATCAGATAACAGATATATGTAGTTTGGTAAAAGAATGGAAGTTTATGGAAACCCTCAATGTTTATAATGAGATAACCGCTGAAACTTGTAAAACCTTATCTACCGCTAATACAGCGTTTTATGCTCATACTCCTTTTAAAGTTATTGTTGATGCCAATACATTACAAGAGACAAAGATGTTAGCTTGGGTTGATCTATTAAATGCTTCAGCTTGGGTTTGTGTCGTGGTAATGCTTGAAGTTGATGTGCAAACTCAATTAGGTAATATTTCCAGTAAATTTTGGGAAAAATACAATCGATTCGTGAAAGTTACGATTTATAGTATTCTACTCATGGCTGCTATTTATTGGGGCGTAACAGGGAATTTCCTTGAATTTTGGGATGCTTTTTTATGGATTGTTGCATTTGTTTTAATTGAAATGAATATATTCGAATGGCAAGCAGAAGTTGCCGAGCGAAATAATCAAAGCAACATACGCTAATATTACTTAATTATTTGTATTTACTGGTTGCTATTGTTGTCGAACGAATAGCAGCCAGTGCAATCAAATCCTCAGAAGAAGTCACAATATTGAAGCTAAGTTTATTTGGTTTCATTTTAATCAAAAAAAGCAATGAAATTGTAATGAATAAAGTTGATGAATATAACATTCACTAAATGTGAACCGAGTGATTATTACTCAGTATTTACAGCAAAAATTTTCGAGACGATTTTATATCGATCTGAAAAAACTAACAGAAAGTGATAAGTTTCAAAAAATATATGACAACCATTTGCGCTGGTAAATTCATACTTTCACAAATAGCAGTGCGTTAGACGTCACTATTCATCAATATTCTTCATGAGCTTATGATGAATAAGCCTTGTACCTAAAAACACACTAACAACAACCAGCGGCACTGCAATACCGGTAACAAGTTTATGGTTCACTTCAACACCAAACGCACTAAATGAATTTAACGCCGTTTCAAATAACTGAATACCATAATAGCTAATCGCAGCAACTGACAAGCCTTCTACGGTTTGTTGTAAGCGCATTTGCACATGAGCCCAACGATTCATTGATTTTAGTAGTTTTTGATTTTGCTCTTGTAACATCATTTCAACACGGGTTCTAAGTAAGTCACTTGCACGGCTCACTCGGCGTGAAATATCCTCAAGATGGTTTGCTGCCGTTCGGCAGGTTTTTACGGCGGGTGTTATTCTTCGCATTAAAAATTCTTGTAAGGTCATATGACCCGAAATTTCATGCTCCTTTAGCTCATCCATACGTTGTAATACCACGTCATGATAGGCATTAGTGGCAGAAAAACGGTAGTTGCTTTGGCTACGAAAATCTTCAACTTTCGCAGCAATAGCCGATACTTGTGCCAGCAGTATTCTATCATCACTTGCATTGTCTTGTGCGATACAAGCTGTAACTTGTTTTAACTGTATATCTAGCTGATTTAACTCGCTGTTAATGGCTTGTGCTAAAGGCAAGCCTAACGTAGCCATTAAGCGGTATGTATCTAATTGCAACAGTTGTTGTATTAATCGTCCTAGCTGTTCAGCAGACAAAGTGTTTTCAAAAACTAAGAACCGCCCAAAACCATCATCATGCAATTTATAGGATGTCCAAACTTGCGCTAAACCATTGTATGGGGCACTTGCAATTAGTCGCATATTATCAAAAAACTGATTAATATTTTTATCTGTTTCACTTGTTTGAGGCTCAATAACAAGATGCAACGCGGCAACAACTTTTCCTGGCATGTGTTCAAGCCAATCGCTAGGCACATAGTCTATTGCATTTTTAACAAACGGCGAATTCGTTAATGGTGCTTCATGAATAATGGTATAGGTTTAATATTCCATATGACGTTCCCAACGCAAACGAAATAAACCAAAATTTTGATAAAAGCACGGCATAGTTGTGGCAGGGGTATTGACTTGAAATCGATTGCATAAAAGCGATAGAAAGCTATGTTCTGCATGCTTTAATTTACCTTCATGCTGGATAGCAATATGCGTAATTTGTGTAGGGTTTGATATTGACTGAAAAGGGCGATTATGCAACTCGTTATATAACGTTTCACGTAAAGGGTGGCTCGACATGGTATTTAATGTTGAATTAACTAAAGCTGTCATGATTTTGCCTTTATTACTATTATTTACGGTATTAATGGTTCAGTACGTTGATAAACGGATTTACCACTTAATATGGTTTTCATTATTTTTATCTTATGAGTGTTGCTTTAACCGAGCTCAAATCAGTATTTAGCTTTGACTACTAAATCGGCTTATTCTCATCTTTAAGACAGCCAATATTCCTCATTTGCCAGCGCTCGACGCAGGAAAAACTACCAAATAACATTGCCGTTTTTCGATTTGCTTGGCGTTAACATTTAACTATTAGATATTTTTTCATTTGAGTATAAGTTAAGCGATTATCGGGTTGTGGTTAAAAGGCATCTATCATTTTGTGATACATCATACCTAATGCGAGTAAAGGTGATCGCAAATGCCTGCCTCCAGGAAACGTCATATGTTTAACTTCATTAAAGTACTCAAATTCTTGAGAATTTCCGCTAATGGCTTGGGCCAATAATTTTGCTGCCATATGAGTCACATTCACACCATGGCCGGAATAGGCTTGAGCATAATAAATATTAGGAGTTAATCGACCTATCTGCGGTAAGCGATTAGCGCCAATACCTATCATCCCTCCCCATTGGAAATCGATTTTAATATTTGAAAGTTCAGGAAAAACCTTTAACATTTTTGGGTGTAATGCCGCTTTTATATCCTTAGGATCTCGACCTGAATAATTACACATGCCACCAAAAAGTAGGCGTTTATCGGCCGATAATCGAAAATAATCTAAATCAATTTTCATATCACAAACGGCATGGTTATTCGGTAAAATAGCTTGATGAAGGTCCTCCGGTAATTGTTCAGTGGCAATAATATAACTGCCTGCCGGTAGTATTTTTCCTGAAATTTTAGGAACTAATTCACCTAAATATGCATTTCCTGCCAAGATCATTTGTTTTGCTTTTACTCTACCATGTTCGGTATGAACAACGATTGTTTCACCTTTTTCTATCTTAATAACTTGTGAGTTTTCAAATAGCCTGACACCGAGTTCATGCGCAACTTTCGCTTCTCCTAAGCACAGGTTTAATGGGTGTAAATGACCACTACCTACATCGGTTAAACCTCCGATAAAGCGTTGAGAACCGACAACCTGTTGATGTAATTGTTGTTGATCTAATAACTCAACTTTTACTCCATAACTCCCTTTTGATAAGAGCTCATAGTCTTGCTCTAGACTATGCATATCTTTAGTACGAGTAGCTAAATCACAGTAACCCATGGTTAAGTCACATTTGATGTTATATTTAGTAATGCGATCAATAACCACTTGATTTGCTTCAAAGCCCATTTGGCTGATAGCATCAACGCCTTCATGACCGATTTGTTTTTTGAAGGCTGATAAGTCATGGCCTATGCCGCGGATCATTTGTCCGCCATTTCTACCAGATGCCCCCCAAGCAATTTTCTTAGCCTCTAACAATACAACATTAAATCCGCGCTCAGCTAATTCAACAGCGCTAGCTATACCACTAAAACCACCGCCAACAATACAAACATCCGCTTCAATAGCTTCTGACAAATGTGGATACGAGGATGCATGATTCATTGTTGAGAAATAGTAGGAATGTGGATAACTGTCGCTATGTATTGCTGACATTGTATTTTCCTTGTAAAATATAACACTTAAACCGTAAAATATATCAAACACATTAGCAAATTTAGCTCAAATGTCTAGATAAATGAGTAAAATATTGAACACAATTGCTTTATTTAACTGACGCAGATATATTGAGCTTAATTACCTAGCAAATACTTTTAAGGATATTGATTTGGACGTAGGTGCCCGACTAAAAGCAGTAAGGCTTTTTAATAATTTATCGCAACGTGAATTAGCTAAAAAGGCTGGTGTAACTAATAGTACAATTTCAATGATTGAAAAAAACAGTGTTAGCCCTTCAATCAGTTCACTCAAAAAAGTATTAAATGGCATTCCTATTTCTTTAGTTGATTTTTTCGCTGAAGAAGAATCTGAACTTACGCAACAAGTTATCTACTCTCCTGATGAGTTAATTGATATTGGTTCTGATGATGTTCATATGCACTTGGTAGGGAAAGCATTTCCTAATCGACAAATGACCTTTTTAGTTGAAACCTATCCCTCAGAAGCTGACACTGGTACAGAGATGTTAGAAAATGATGCGGAAGAAGGTGGTTACATATTAGAGGGGAAAATTGAATTAACTGTTGGTAATGAAGTTTTTGTATTAAGTAAAGGCGATAGCTATTACTTTGATAATAATAAACCACATCGTTTTAGAAACCCTTTTAAGAAAGTTTGCAAAATCATTAGTGCAACAACACCAGCAAACTTCTAATTTCTGCTTATTTTCCTTGTTAAAACTCAATAGATGAAAATCCATTGAGTTTTTTTCGCTGGGCATTCTTTTGATGAGGTTGATAAGTACCTTTTTAGGCGGTAATAAAAAGGCCTTTATCTAAACGATAAAGGCCTTAAATTTCAGCGGTGGGAGGTTTCCGCCTAGTAATTTATTAGAAAGAGTATTTAACGTTTATGCCGCCATTGATGCCGCGGCCAATGCCAAAGTTGCTAATACCTGTATCTGCAACACTCGCGTCGTAGTATTCTTCATCGGTTAAATTATCAATATAAGCTGATAACTTCCAACGGTTCTTTTCGACACTAAATTGCGCACCAATTAAGCCATAAGAGTCAAGTGCATAAATTTCGCTTCCATTCATAAACTCTTCACCCATTGTTTCACTTTGCCAAGTATAAGAAAGTTGTGCCGTAAAATCATAATCATCTTCACTAGCCCAATAATAACTTCCCAAAAAGCTAAAGGTTACATCTGGAGTCGATAATTTTTTACCCACTAAAGATTCACCACTTAAACCTTCACCCTCTTTTACTTCTGAATCTTGTATCGCCGTAGCAATAAATAACCTTAAATTGTCTGTTGGCAGGTAGGTCACGTCAAACTCAACACCCTTACCTTCCGCTTGACCAATGTTTTTAATTACTGCCCCACCATTTTGAGCAAACTGCCCTTGGAAATCTTGGTAATCATAAAAATACGCGCCAATATTGACCTTTACTGAGTTATCAAAAAAGTCACCTTTTAAGCCTATCTCATAGCTATCAACAATTTCAGGCTCAAAGCTTGCTAATTCAGAGCCTTGTGGAATTGCACCACCGTATAATTCTGACAACCAAAAGCCTTCATCTATTTCATCAATTACACCATCAGGCTCTCCACTAAACCATTCTTCATCTACATCCCAACCGGTCCAATCTTTATAATCAAGATTGAAGGCGAAGGTATTGTAACCACCTGCTTTGTAACCTCGGGAGTAGTTAGCGTAAAGATTGACATCTTCATTAAGTTGATGGCTCAGTGCGACACGCGGAGTAAACTCTGACCAATCTTGTTCAGCGTCAAGCCACTCTCCGTCGGTATGTCCGCCCACTAACCAATAATGTCCTAACCAGCCATCAGGCTCAGGAAGGTTTAGCGCGAATTCTTTTTTATCATAAGAGTAACGGCCGCCAATGGTAATGTCAGTTGCCTTAGACATTGACCATGTTACGTCACCATAAATGCCATAACCTGAGTTTGTACCACGAGCAAAAACTTCTTCACGCATACCCTTTACGCCGGCACCTGGAGCAGGAATTTCTCCGTATTCAACAAGCTCTGCAATTATTTCTGCATCGTAAACAGGATCTAAACCAAACCAACCATCAACCATAAATTCATGACAATCGGTATAGTAATTTTCTGGTTGGCTAGTATGAGAATCTAGTGGTTGCTCCCATTCTTCTAAATTAGGTAATTGTGCACAAAATGCATCATCGTCATAACCATTGTAAAAGTAAGATTTTACTTTTTCTTCGTAGACATTCACCCCAATAAACCAAAATATATCTGAATCAGTATTTGAGGTAATTCTAAATTCTTGGCTCATGTATTCATTGTCATCATTTTGAGAATAATTACCTAATGGCATAGCGGTACCATCGTAATCTTCTAAATAATTCCATTCATTGCTTTTAATCGCTGTTTGAGAAAAGAAAGTGACGCTGTCAAATTCATGAGTAAAATCAACCGTAGTAGCAAAGACTTCAGCAATATCGTGACCTTCCTCGCCTAAATCACTTGATACAGCTCGCTTATCGCCTTCAGTCCAAATTGAGCGCCAAACGCCGCCATCCATGTCACGATCTTCGTAATTAACACTTACTTTCAATAAGCTGTCTTGCCAACCGTCGTAAGTAAAATTGACTCGAAACGCGTCAACTTCTTTATCGCGTAAAGTACCGCCGACATTATTATCAATATAACTGTCTTGTGACTGGTGGTAGCCTGCAATACGGATAAAAGCATTATCACTTAGTGTTGTATTATATACGCCAGTGACTTCCATCATGTTGTCACTACCAATGCCAAAGTCGATACTTCCTTCTGTGTCGTCAATAGCTTCATTGGTATACATACTAATAGCACCTGAAGCCGCATTTCGGCCAAAGAGAGTACCTTGTGGTCCTTTAGCTACCTCTACACGTGACATATCAAAAAAGCTAGAAAGTGAGCCACCACTTCGACCTTGATAAACACCATCTAAATACAAACCAATTGAGGCATCACCACCTATGCCGTAATCTGCAGTTGTAATCCCACGAATACCAATGGTATCTATGTAACTGTCGTTATCACTACCACCATTTAAACCAGGGGTATATTTAGCTAAGTCAACCGCATTGGTTACATTGAAGTCATTAATGAAATCTTCACCAAAGGCACTTACTGAGACAGGTACATCTCTCAGTGTTTGTACTCTTTTTTGTGTAACGACAATAACTTCATAATCAGTCTTAGCTTTTTTTTCGACTGAGCTTTCATCATTAGCTTGTTCTGCTGCGATTACCCCAGAATTGGTTAAAATGGATGACACCGTTAGTGCGAGTAATGATTTACGATAATTCATAGACTTCTACTTTCCCTATTAATGTTAGTAATCACCTTCAGAAGGGTAGCTCTTAGGCGTTTTTATTGTTTTGTTATTATCGATAATACATACCGTGTAAAATAAATCAAACAAAAAACGCATATTTGTGTAATTTTTATTCGCCACCGTGTTGAGAATAATTTACTGTTGACATAGGGAAGTAGGGGGTTGTTGGTCTAGTATGTTGTTAAATAATGGTTTTATTGTTTGGTCTGAAGGGTTGGTTTGTATGGTGAATAAATTGTTCAGCAGTACGAAATCGTTTTATTTTTTTTACAAAAAACAAAAGTGCTTGCTCATTATTGATGAGTAAGCACTTAAATTAACATCGGTAGATTAAGAAAAACTAGTTAAGCTTCATCCAAGTTGCTTTAATTTCTGTGTATTTACTAAAAGCATGATGTGATTTATCTCGACCATTACCTGACTGTTTAAAGCCGCCAAATGGTGCGGTCATATCTCCACCATCCCACTGGTTAACCCAAACAGAGCCTGCTCGAATGGCTTTTGCCATTTTATGTGCACGTGAAAAGTTTGATGTCCAAATACCTGCAGCTAAGCCATAAGGGGTATCATTAGCAATTGCAACAGCTTCTTCTTCATCATTAAAAGTGATCACTGAAAGTACTGAGCCAAATATCTCCTCTTGGGCAATATCCATATTGTTGTTCACATCAGAGAATACTGTAGGGCTAATGTAGTAACCGTTTTCAATTGGCTCAACAGCTTCTCCGCCAATACTGAGCTTAGCTCCTTGTTCTTTACCGATGGAGATATAGTTCAATATGCGTTTATATTGGGTTTGATCAACAATGGCACCGACATTGGTCTTTGGATCTAACGGGTTTCCTGGCACCCAAGTTTTGACTGCGTTGACTACTTTAGCGATAAATTCATCTTTTATACTCGCTTCAACTAATAAACGTGTTCCTGCGGTACAAACTTCCCCTTGATTAAAGCAAAAAGCGCCAGCTGCAGCTTGTGCCGCCTCATCCAAATTAGGGGCGTCTGCAAAAACAATATTGGGACTTTTACCGCCTGCTTCACTCCATACACGTTTCATATTTGACTCGCCAGCGTAGATCATTAGTTGTTTTGCAATCGCAGTAGAGCCAGTGAAGACCAGCGTATCAATGTCCATATGTAGAGCAAGGGCTTTACCAATAATATGTCCATAGCCGGGCAAAACATTTAATACCCCATCAGGGATCCCCGCTTCTTTTGCTAAAGCAGCTAATTTAATCGCGGTTAACGGAGATTTCTCTGAGGGCTTCAAAATGACACTATTGCCGGCGGCGAGTGCAGGTCCTAGCTTCCAACTTGCCATTTGCAAAGGAAAATTCCACGGTACAATTGCAGCAACCACACCACAGGGTTCATGAGTAACCATGCCTAATTCATTATCCGGTGTTGGTGCTACTTCATCATAAATTTTATCTATGGCTTCCGCACTCCAACGGATACAACGAAGTGTGCCCGCTAAATCTACAGCTAAAGAATCAGCAATAGGCTTGCCCATATCTAATGTTTCTAAAAGGGCTAACTCTTCTTTATGTTGTTCAATTAAATCAGCA
The DNA here is from genome assembly GCF_031846185.1 of Thalassotalea castellviae. Classification (NCBI taxonomy): domain Bacteria; kingdom Pseudomonadati; phylum Pseudomonadota; class Gammaproteobacteria; order Alteromonadales; family Colwelliaceae; genus Thalassotalea; species Thalassotalea castellviae. The sequence goes on along the minus strand of NZ_JAVRIF010000004.1, from coordinate 269,467 downwards.
AATGCTAATAGAACGGCTTTACGTTTTGCTGGGGCGGCTTTTGACCAAACACCACTTTCAAATGACTGACGAGCAGCCTTTACAGCTATGTCAGCGTCCGCCTGTTCACAATAAGCGACATTGGTTAATTTGCGATTATCAATAGGACTAACGCTATCAAAGGTTTGTTTGTTCACCGCTTCAATATATTGTCCATTGATAAAAGCTCGGCCTTCTATCGATATTGTTTCTGCTCGTTGCTGCCAGTAAGCTAAATCTTTTATGCTCATCACAGACTCCTAAAGTTAAGGATTTATATCTCGTGCAGCTAAATTAACTAAAAGCGGCCAAACATTCAATATATTTTACACTAAATCAATTTTATTGAACGATTTGGTTAAAATATACTATCAATTGCTAATTTAATGTCATAAACTGCCAAAATGTTCAATATATAAAACGCTAAAGAGGTCACTATGATCGTTTATCCTGACTCATATTATGCTGCTTCGGCCAATAGAGAAGTTGATTATCCTGCATTAGCTGAATCGCTAACGGCAGATATCTGTGTTGTTGGCGGAGGGTATAGTGGTTTAGCGACTGCCATCGCATTACAAGAGAAAGGCTATCAAGTGGTTCTGCTTGAAGGCGCAAAGATAGGTTATGGTGCTTCAGGTCGTAATGGTGGTCAACTGGTGAATAGCTTTAGTCGTGATATTGATCATATTGAAAAACATTATGGCTTACAAACAGCTGAGGCTTTGGGAGGGATGGCCTTTGAAGGCGCCGACTGTATTCGTGACTTGATCAAACGTTACAACATTGATTGTGATTATAAGCAAGGTGGATTCTTCGCTGCTTTTACTGACAAACAGCTTAAAGGTTTAGAACAAAAGCAAAAGCTGTGGCAGCATTATGGTAATGATAAACTCACGTTAGTGGATCAATCATCGATTAAAAACATTGTTGATACCAATGCCTATGTTGGTGGTTTAGTAGATGAACATTGCGGTCATATTCATCCATTGAAATTGGCATTAGGAGAAGCTGCCGCGTTAGTAAAAATTGGCGGTAAAGTTTTTGAGCAGTCAAAAGTACTTAACATAGAAGAATTGAAAGCCTCAAATGATAAAACTGTGATTGTGAAAACCGCTCAGGGGCAAGTCACCGCTAAAAAACTTGTGTTAGCGGGCAATGCATACATGGGTAACTTACAGCCTGAACTTGCTAAAAAATCGATGCCTTGCGGTACACAAATTGTCACAACAGAAATACTACCTGCGGCGCTTGCACAATCATTAATTCCATCTCAATATTGTGTTGAGGATGTAAACTATAAACTTGATTACTACCGCATTACCGCAGATAACCGCTTATTATTTGGTGGTGGAGTTACATATGGTGGCGGCGATCCTGCCAGTATTGAAAGCTTCTTAAAGCCTCATATGGATAAAATATTTCCTGCGATGAAAGATTATAAAATTGATTATGCTTGGGGTGGTGACTTTTTATTAACCTTAAATCGTTTACCGCAGTTAGGCCGTATCGGTGAAAATATATATTACACGCAAGGCTATAGTGGTCATGGTGTTAATACCAGTCATCTCGCAGGTAAATTGTTAGCGGAAGCGATTCATGGCGACAGTTCACGTTTTGATGTATTTGCTCAATTACCACATTACAACTTTCCAGGTGGGCGTTTATTTAGAGTGCCGGCGGTAATAATGGGCGCCTGGTATTACGGCTTACGTGATAAATTGGGGCTATAGCTGAACTTTGACTAAAGTGGGCCCCAGAGCAGCATATCACCAATATGAAGTTGTTCTATTATTACCTCAGCGTCAAAGTCAGCTATTGACTTAGGCGCTGCAAAATAAAAATAAGTTCAATAACGACGCTCTCTGCTCACGGATCTTTGACTATATTCAAAAACCAAGAAAATATAAATATAAGCCTATAGTGTGAAATGTAACGATCTAGCTTTTTACTTGTAATTGAAAACGGAAAATGAGCGATATGGACTACTGAAGAAGGCTAATACAACTTGTACTAGCCTCAGGTGGTAATGAGATGACAAATTAACAGGTAAAACCTAAATTCATCGCATCAAGCATTTTTAACCATAAGCCTCTTTTGCCGTTATTTTTGTCAGCTTTTACTAAGGCATTTTGAGTGAATTTAACACCAAACCAACGGAAAGGCTCAGGCGCCCAAGGCATAGGTTTTTTCGTGATAAATCGCATCTTTAAAATATCGCTGGGTTGATAACCCAAAAGTTCTATACCAACACGAGCCCCAAAACGTGAGGCTCCTACACCTAAACCCGTATAACCCACAGCCCAGGCTAAACGACCATTATAAGTGACCCCTGGCACCATACAAAAACGAGTAGACGTGGCAATAATTCCACTCCATCTATGAGTAAACTTTAAGCCTTTAAGTTGTGGAAAGGTTTCAAAAAATTCTTTAGAGAGTTGTTCAAAGCGTTCAGGGATATCTGCACAGCTTGCAAAATCGGTATTTTTATTGAAATAGTAGCGGACAGCTCCGCCTCCTCCCCAAGTAATTCGATTATCCTGGGTAAACCTATAATAGTGGAACATGTTTGCATGATTCCCCAGCGCATGCCGAGACTTGTGCCAGCCAATTGCTGCAAGTTGCTTTTGATTTAAGGGTTCAGTCGCAATTTGATAATCCCAAACAGGAATAGTGGCGCGATTAACTTGTGAGATAGGGTTTTTATAAGCATTGGTTGCCATCAATACTTTATCACTAGTGATTGTAAAACCTAGGCTTAGAGATTGCATTTTATCATTACCTAGAGGATTACATTCATCAAGTGGTGTATTTTCAAAAATCCGAACGCCAAGTTCAAGCAATACACGCTTTAAACCCCAACAAATTCGAGCAGGATCAACAATGCCATTTTTGCCATTTCGACGACACAACCCTGCGAGAAAAGTAGGAGAATTCACTTGGGCTTGTATCTCATCCTGGTTATACCAAGTAACGTTATCGCCCGCCGCTTTTTCTTCTCCGTAGTCTTTGCGTAATGCGTCAACTGAACCTTGATTAGTCGCAACTTCTGTTTCACCAACTTCTTCGTAACGTGCGTCTATATTGTACCGCTTAAATGTCGCTAATAACTCAGCAAGGTTTTGCTCACCAAGTTGGTATAACTTATCTGCTTCACCTGGAAAATGATGCTCAGTATTGCTTTCCCCATGTGCTAATGTGCTGTTTAAAAAACCGCCATTACGCCCTGATGAACCATCTGATATAAAGGTTTTTTCGATAAGTACAACATCTACTTCAGGCTGGCGTTCTTTTAATTGCAATGCTGCCCAAAGCCCAGTAAATCCACCACCCACTATTAGTAATTCACAGCTAATGTTTTCATTTAGTGCTGGCAAGACATCAGGACGAACATCCTGATCATGCCACAGTGGACAAAACTTAGAATCTTTTAACGCTTCAAGGTGTTGTTGCATAAACTTCTCTTTATTTTCTCGGCTTAAGCTTATAGCTTGAGCAGTTTATTGATGTTATTACTATTTGCATCATCTTATTAACGTTATTTTAGGTACCAACCCCAAGGTTTTTCGCTATCATAACGGGTGATTTGTTTAGTTTCGAGATAGTTATTTAATCCCCATTCTCCCAGCTCTCGACCAATACCCGATTGTTTGTAGCCTCCCCAAGGTGCTTCAACGAAAGTAGGTTGTGAGCAATTCACCCAAACTATACCTGCTCGAAATGCCTTTGCTACACGATCACAACGCGTCAAATCTTTTGACATTACTGCAGCAGCTAAACCGAAACGAGAGTTATTGGCCATGTGTATGGCTTGTTTCTCATTCTCAAAAGGCTTAATGCAAACTACAGGGCCAAATATTTCTTCTTGCCAGATCCAGCTATCTTCGGCCATATCAGTTAATATAGTTGGCTTGAGATAATAGCCTTTTTCATGTGTGTTTGGTCTTTCACCACCACACACTAATGTTGCACCTTCTTTTACACCACGTTCAATTGCAGCTAATACTTTGTCATATTGTGCTCTATTAACTAAAGGACCTAAAAGTACGCCATGGGTTTCACCACTGCCGATAATTATTTTTTCAGCTTCCTGCGTTAATCTTGCCAATAATTTAGGATATATTTCTTCAGCAACTAATACACGTGAAGTAGCAGAGCACACCTGACCTTGATTCCAAAAAATACCGAACATGATCCATTCTACTGCTTTATCAATATCAGTATCTTCAAAAACAACGAGGGGAGATTTTCCTCCGAGCTCTAAACTAACATTTTTGATATTATTAGCTGCCATTGCCATAATTTTGGAGCCTGTAGGTACTGAACCGGTAAAGGCCAATTTGTCTACTTCAGGGTGTTCAACTAACGCTTGCCCAGCATCAGCGCCAAGGCCTGTTACTATGTTTAACACCCCAGCAGGTAATTCTGCTTCTTGGCATATTTCAGCTAAAGCTAGCGCCGTTAGAGGAGTGACTTCTGAAGGCTTTAATACCATAGTACAGCCTGCAGCAAGTGCAGGAGCTACTTTCCAAGCCGCCATTAACATTGGAAAATTCCAAGGAATAATCGCCCCAGCAACTCCGATGGGTTCTTTTATCGCTTTTGAACTAAAACCTTCTTCAGATAATGAAATAGCTGTTTCATTATTGTGATCTAATTCTTCAGCTAGATTAGCGTAAAATTCAAAAGTACCTGCTGTGTCTTCAATATCCCATTTTGCTTCAGGAAATGGTTTGCCGTTATCTAGTACTTCAAGTGCAGATAATTCGTCCAGGCGACGCGTGATAATTTCAGCTATTTTACGTAAATATTTACTACGTTCTTTTCCCGTTAATGTTGACCAATTTCCTTTATCAAATGCTGTTCTTGCCGCGGAAACCGCATTTTCTATATCAAGCTTATTTCCGGCAGGTAAATGGGCAATGACTTGCTCGGTTGCAGGGTTGATAACAGTAAACGATTTATCAGACTCGGCATCAAGCCACTGACCATTAATAAAGTGTTTTGCTCTCATAGATCCACCTTCAGCCAATTGGGCGATAATATTTAATGTTGTAGTATTATTAATGACGTTCATTTTGATCAACTTTTACAGGGGTGATTTCAACATAATGTTGCAGAGTATTTTCAGTAAAAGACCAACTGCAAGCTAGATTAGCGGGAATAAAAAATGCCTCTCCCGAACGAAAGGTATGTTCCTTACCAGCAGACTCGGTTATCGTGACGCTACCTTTTTTAAGATAAATAAAGGTATTATTACTATTTAAGGTTAGCGGTACTTCACTGATAAAATTTTCCTTTAGCCCAGCGGTAAATCGCTGGTTGTTATCTTGATAACAAAAGTTTTTGCCTTGTTGAGTCTTGGAATTTATTTTTGCAATAGCTGATAAACTAGGTTGTTGTGGGATCATTTCATTAGGGTGTTCAGAAATAACATAAAACTTACGTAAATATCCCTGTTGGCGCCACTGACAATTATAGCCTTTCGGAATGACAAAGCTCTCTCCAGCATGGACAGTTTCACTTAGCCCCGATTGTACATTTTTAATTTCAACAGACCCTTCAATGATTACCATAAACTCATCACAAGGATAGGGGTTTGCCGCTTCAACCATGTCATCAGTATCCCAAACGCCAATATATAGGCCTTGTTCATCATCTTCAAAATAACTATGACTATGTTGAATTGGCAATGTTGAAACGAACATTTCCGGTGCTAATTCGTCAGGAGTATCACCAAACTCTGGTGGAGTTTGACTTAACCTTATTATTTTTTTCTCTGACATGCAGTACCCTTACATTATTCTTTGGCAATTTTTTTTATTCGTCATGAAAGTTTCATATACTATGAAAAAAGCAGTAATAAGAAACTTTCACGTTGAACAAATAATTTAGTATTTTATTTAGCTTGGGAAAGCGAAGCTTATCCCTTCACGTACACCACTTGACGGCCAACGTTGGGTAATAGTTTTACGTTTGGTATAGAAGCGAACACCATCTGGGCCGTAGGCATGTAAATCACCAAATAATGAACGTTTCCATCCACCAAAACTATGATATGCAACAGGCACAGGCAATGGCACGTTAATACCCACCATGCCCACTTGAATATTATCAGAGAAGAAACGTGCCGCTTCACCGTCACGTGTAAAGATACATGTACCATTACCATATTCATGATCGTTGATAAGCTTCATTGCTTCTTCCATGGTTTTAGCACGCATCACTTGTAATACTGGACCAAAAATTTCAGCTTTGTAGCTTTCCATTTCTTGGGTAACGTTATCAATTAATGTTGCTCCGACAAAGAAACCATCTTCATAACCTTCAACATTAGGCTTTCTACCATCTACAACAATTTTGGCGCCTTGTTCTTCAGCACTATTAATGTAGCCAATCACTTTTTCTTTATGCTGCTGAGTGATCACAGGGCCGAAATCATTACTCGGATCACTAAATGCACCAACACTTAATCCTTTCATGCCTTCTTGCATTTTAGCAATTAGTGTATCCGCTGCTTCATCGCCAACGGCCACAACTACGGATAACGCCATACAACGTTCACCTGAAGATCCAAAAGCCGCGCCCAATAATTGATTAACTGCATTATCGATATCAGCATCAGGCATAACTATCGCATGGTTTTTTGCTCCACCAAGTGCTTGACAACGTTTACCATTTGCATTTGCAGTTGCATAAATATGTTCAGCAATAGGTGTTGAACCAACAAAGCTAACCGCTTTTATACGTTCGTCACTTAATAAAACATCTACAGATTCTTTATCACCATTAACAACATTCATTACTCCATCTGGTAAGCCAGCTTCTTTTAACAGCTGGGCAATATATAGAGTAGAACTTGGATCACGTTCCGATGGTTTTAAAATAAAGGTGTTACCGCAAACGATCGCTAATGGAAACATCCACATTGGTACCATAGCAGGGAAATTAAATGGCGTTATACCAGCAACAACACCTAGTGGTTGAAACTCACTCCAAGAATCAATATTTGGGCCAACATTTTTACTGTGTTCACCCTTTAATAGTTCAGGTGCGCCACAAGCGAATTCTACATTTTCAATACCTCGTTGCAATTCACCGGCAGCATCGTGACTGATCTTGCCATGCTCTTCACCAATAAGTTTGCAAATGTGATCGGCATTTTGCTCTAACAATTCTTTAAAACGAAACATCACTCGCGCACGTTTAATGGGTGGAGTGTTGCGCCATTCTGGAAATGCAGCTTGCGCAGCAGCAATTGCTTTTTCAACGGTTTCTACAGAAGCAAGCGCTACTTTTTTAGTCGCTTTCCCTGTTGATGGATTATAAACATCTTGTGTACGTGCATTATCGGTAATGGTTTCACCGTTAATTAAGTGGCCTACTGTTGTCATGATTTTTCCTAATGTTAACATTCTTAACATATTGAAATATATTAAGTAAATGATATTTAAATTGAATATTTACAATTAATTGTTTAAAGCTTATTGATTAATTAGTTTCGTTTAAAGAATCGCCAAGGGCATTAATTAAACTGCTAATTTCAGAAACCTCGGTGGTAAAAGGTAATCCTAATTGAATGGTGTCGCCGCCATAACGAACGTAGAATCCTTTTTGCCACATTTTCATTGATATTTCGTAGGGACGAAGTGCTGGCTGTCCAGCTACAGCGTCAATTGATAAAGCGCCAGCTAAACCATAATTACGAATATCGCTAACATGCTTGCTGCCTTTTAAACTATGTAGCATTTCTTGAAAATGTGGTGAAATTTCTTTTACGCGTTGCGGTAACTTGTCACTCTCAAGAATATCTAATGAGGCTAAGCCGGCAGCACAAGCGATAGGATGAGCTGAGTAAGTATAGCCATGCGGTAATTCCAACATGTAATCTGGTCCACCTGTTTCCATATAGGTATCGTAAATTTCTTGTTTAGAAATTACAGCGCCCATTGGAATAACCCCGTTAGTTAATTGTTTTGCTACGGTCATAATGTCAGGTACTACACCAAACTCTTCCGCACCGGTATTTGAACCCATACGGCCAAAAGCTGTGATAACCTCATCAAAAATTAATAAAATATTATGTTTATCACAAATCTCACGTAAGCGTTTCAAATAACCTACAGGAGGTGGAATCACACCTGCAGAACCAGCGAGAGGCTCAACAATTACTGCAGCAATATTGGAAGCATCATGTAAAGCCACCATTTCTTCTAGTTCTTCTGCTAAATTCACGCCCTGAGCAGGCATACCTTGCGAAAATTTGTTTTCAGGTAACATAGTATGAGGTAAATGTACTGCATCTATTCCTTGTCCAAAAATAGTGCGATTAGGACCAATGCCACCGACGCTTATTCCTCCCCAATTCACACCGTGATAACCTTTGGCTCGGCCAATAAAGCGTGTTTTGCTAGCCATACCCTTTTTACGCCAATAACCACGTGCGATTTTTAACGCGGTTTCAACTGACTCTGAGCCTGAGCCAGTGAAAAATACACGATTAAGCCCTTCAGGCATAAATTCCGAAATGCGATGCGCTAATTCAAATGATTTTTTATGACCAAACTGAAAAGCAGGTGAATAGTCTAATTCTTTCGCTTGTTTGCTAATTGCTTCAGTAATTTCAGGACGACTATGGCCCGCGCCACAGGTCCATAATCCAGATAAGCCATCAAATATTTTTCGACCTTGTGAGTCGGTATAATAATTTCCTTTTGCACTAACAATAATACGAGGATCTTTTTTGAATTGACGGTTACCGGTAAATGGCATCCAATGTGCGTCTAATTGCGCTTGGCTTAAGCCGATATCATTAATGTTAGTAGTCATAAGTATCTCAGTGATTGAACTTCATTGACTTTATTATCTCCAAACTGTTAGTTTAATAAATTCATATTTTTTAAACTTTAGTTAAGTGATTACTTACCTAAAATTACACGAAAGAATACATTGGCTAACTGAATCATGTCTAATTCAAATAAAAACATACTGCCTAGGCAATTAGGTGACTCTCATATTAGATTATTAAAAGTGTTTAAAACGGTGATTGAGTGTGGAGGGTTTGCTGCCGCAGAAGTCGAGTTAAATATAAGTAGGCCAGCCATTAGTTTGGCAGTTTCTGAGCTTGAGTCGTTATTGCAAATGCGTTTGTGTAACCGCGGCCGTTCTGGATTTTCTATTACAGAACATGGGAAGCATGTTTATCAATCGACCTTACAGTTGTTAAGTAGCCTTGAGTTATTTAAATCTCAAATTAATGCCATTAATACTGAGTTAGTTGGCGACTTTAATATTGGCATTACTGATAATTTGGTCACTATTCCGGAAATGCGCATTACCCGTGCACTCAGCACGTTAAAACATCGAGCACCGGATATTGTGATTAATATCCGAATGATGCCGCCAAATGATATTGAATCAGCCATTTTAAATGGGCAATTACATATTGGTGTTGTACCTGAATTTAGAACTCTTCCAGGACTTAATTATTTACCTTTATATAAAGAAGAGTCATTGCTTTATTGTAGCGAGCATCACCATTTATTTAAACAAGACTTGTATCAAATAAGTGATGACTCTTTATACCAATATGATGCGGTTGTTCCAAATTACCCGCAATCAGTTGAGATTAAACAGCAACAAAAGAAACTTAAAGCAACGGCAACTTCTACGGATAGAGAAGGCATCGCATTCTTGATATTAACAGGGCGGTTTATTGGCTTTTTACCCACTCACTTTGCACAACGTTGGGTAGCTAGAGATAAATTGCGCGCTATTGAAGCGCATCGTAGGAAATTTAGCACCAACTTTTCCGTCATTACGAGTAAAGGAGCACGAAGCCATCTAATTTTAGAGGCTTATTTAGAGGAATTAGCTCAAGCTAAAAAAGAACGCTGAGTTTTGTTAATAATAAGTTTCAGGTATAGAGTTACAAAAGTGCATATGTAATTTTTGTTTAAACATATTAGATATGGGGCGCGACTCTCGAGTAATAAAATCAAAATGAACCATGACTGCAGTTCCTGATACATGTTTCACCCCGTTTTGCCATGCTTCCTGATAAACATCAAGTGAACTAGTACCAATTCGAGATATATAGGTTTTTATTTCAACATCATAATCAAATAATAAGGGTAAATGAAACTCGATAGTGCTTTTCGCTAAAGTTAACCCCCATTGGCTGAGGTTTAAATTAAATTCTGGGCTAAATAACCTAAATATTGGATTTCTTCCTCCTTCGAACCACTGAGGAATAACCGTATTATTTATGTGTCCAAGAGCATCTGTTTCACCGACACGCGGCTTTATTATTTGATAAAACATATTTAAACCTAATAATTAGAAAATTAAAGCCAAAAGCACCAAGGTATAAAATATTTTGAATGCCTGTTCAAAATAATATACTCAAAATGGAAATTGGTAAATGGTAAATTAACTTAAATTACGTTTAAAAATTGCAACGAATGTTATTCTCAAATTCGTCATAAAAAGGAAGTAACTTAATTACTTTATGAGGATTTCTTGCAACAGGTAACATGCACACTTTAAATTTAGTTGTTATTCAAAGTGTGCTTTGATTTATTTGGCATTAGCTTGTTATATTTCTTAAGCCTAAAGCAAGGCAATATAATTGTGCTCAGAAGCGATTAGCGGTATTAATTGGCAGAGTGTTTACTTGAAACTGCAGCAACTTCACCCTCAGCACGATACACCGTTTTACCACCTAATATTGTTTGTAATACTTTGACATTATGAATATTGTATTTTTCAACCTCGAACAAGTTTTTATCCAATAGTACTAAGTCTGCTTTTTTACCCACGGTAATTGAACCTATGCTGTCTTCCATATGTAATTGATAAGCACCGTCTATCGTGTAACCTTTTATTAATGTCGCAATATCTAAACGCTCATGTTCGCCAGGTTGGATAGGGGCATTTTCAGCCGATTGACGCGTATGACCCACTTCCATATTAAAAATTGGCGACATGCCTAAGGTGCCAGCTCCTGATGCAGGAAAGTCACTGCCAAAAGACATTTTGGCTCCTGTTTCTTTGATGCTATTAAAGCGGAAATATCGATTAAATTGATCATCACTGACAAAGGATTTGCCAAAATCATCATACGATGCCCATAACGGCGTGCTTTGTGCAATAACATCAAGCTCAGCAAAACGTGGAATATCTGAATCTGTTAAAACTTGAATATGACAAATAGTATAACGGCTGGTGCTATTAGCGCTTTTAGGATCTTTACGAACTAATTCAATAGCATTTAGCGTTTCGGAAATGGCTCTCTCACCTAAGGCATGAATATGTACGTCAATGTTTTCGGCACTGGCTCTAGAAATAAGAGAATTCATTTGTTGCTGATTAAAAACATTTTCACCTTTGTTATTTGGTTCGTTTTGGTAATCTTCAAACATACTTGCCGTTTTACCCTCAATCGTACCATCATTCATAATTTTCAACATATTGATGTGATACATTTCACGCTTACTAATGGCTCGCTTATGTAGGGTTTGTTCTATTGCAGTGTCGTAATCTTCAGCAGAACTAACCATATGTGATGCTTTCATACGTATAGTCATATCACCTTGTTCTACTATTTTATCAAGAATATCTACCTGCATTTCTCCAACATCGAGTGCGCCAGCATCAAAAACGGAAGTCACACCGTAACTATTCAAAATTTTAATCACGTCGCTGGTACCTAAAGCAACGCTTTCAACACTAATGATGCCTAATTGATCAATAGCAGCCGTGGCAGTTCCTTCTAAAAAGTAGCCGGTAGGGTTACCTTGCTCGTCACGCTTGTAGTAGCTAAAACCAGGCTCAGGATCTGGGGTGTTTTTATCAATTTTCAATAATTCAAGTGCTTTAGTATTACCCCACGCACCGTGAAAGCCTTCATCCATAAGATATACAGCACGGTCTGCAATAATGTTATCTAACATAGCACTTGTTGGTCCTTCTGGGCCAAAAGCACTGGCTAAAAAGCCATAGCCAAATAATACTTCATCTTCAGGGTGTTGCGCAGCATACTCTTTAATTTGCTTATACCAATGCTCAGGAGTACCAAAAGTATCTAGTGATAAACTGCGAACATACGCCCCACCCATTACAGGGTGAACATGTGAGTCGATAAAGCCAGGTAATAGCATTTGACCGGCTAAATCTTGCTGTTTCGTCTCACTAGTAATCCAAGCTTGCACTCCCTTATTATCCCCAACATATACAATTTCATCGTCCTTAATGGCAACGGCTTGTGCCCACGGCTTGGTTTCATCCACGGTATAAATCTTTCCATTAGTTAAAACTAAATCAGCTTTAAGTTCTGGACTTTGAACGTTTTTTTCAGCGCAGCTAGTTATAAAAACGAATAGCATGAGTGAACATAATTTAGAGAATTTTTTCATAGTTACCTCTTTGGTATTTTTATTCATTGATATTGGTAATACTGAGAGAACCCTTTACCTGATTTAAGTAAAAGGCTCTTAACAATAGGAAATAGTTGGTAAAACTAAAAATTATATTTCACTTTTACGCCACCATTAATACCACGACCAATGCCAAATCTATTTACCCCAGCATCAATTAATGCGCCAGAGTAATAAACTTCATCTGTTAAATTATTGATGTAAGTAGATACTTGCCAATCTAAACCGGTAGCAACAAATTGAAGACCTGCTAAACCATAAGCGTCTTGCTCTAACACATCGTTACCCCCTTGGAATTCACTGCCAAAAGTTTTTGTTTGCCAGTTGTAAGAAAACTGTAAGGTTAAATCAACATCGTTTTCTAGATACCAAAAATAACCACCTACAAAACTAAGAGTGACATCTGGCGCTGCTAATTTTTTACCTGCAATAGATTCACCCGAAAGATCTGTGCCTTCAATCACTTCAGAGTCTTGTAATGCTGAAGCGAGGAACAATCGTATGTTTTCGGTTGGTAAATAGGTCAGTTCAAACTCAATGCCTTTGCCTTCAGCCTTACCAATATTCTTAATAGTTATCCCGCCAGTTTCTGCAAATGTGCCTTGTAAATCATCGTAATCATAGTAATAAGCCGCTAAATTAAACTTAACAAGATCATTAAAATAATCACCTTTAATGCCTAACTCATAGCTGTTTACCGTTTCAGGATCATAACTGGCTAATTCTGTACTTTCTGGCAATAAGCCTAACTCCCACGTTGGATCTTTAATATCAAGTGCGAAGGTATTAAATCCACCGGATTTGTATCCTTGAGAGTAATTTGCATAAATATTAACTTTATTTGTGAGTTCATGATTGATGGCTAAACGAGGAGTAAATTGTGACCAATCTTTACTATCGCTGATCCATTGTCCATCAGTATGACCACCAATAAGCCACATATTACCCATAACCCCTTGTTCGGTGGGTAAACTTAAAGCAAATTCTTTTTCGTCATAGGAAAAGCGGCCACCTAAAGTAATATTGGTTTGCTCGGTAATCGACCAAGTAATATCACCATAAACACCATAACCACGATATGTACCTTTTGCCGAAACTTGTTCTTCTTTTCCTATCATGCCTGAGCCGGGAGTTGGAGCGTATTCTTCAGGTACGCCAAACCCATAAACCACTAATTCATGACAATCAGCAAATACATTTGCGGGTTGACTAGGGTGAGATGCAAAAGGAGCCTCCCAACTTGATAAATTAGGAAGTTGAGCACAAAACGCGTCTTCATCATACTGGTTAGCAAATGAAGAATCGATTTTTTCTTGATAGAAATTGGCCCCTACAAACCAGAAAACATCAGAGCCAGTATTGGAAGTTAGTCGAAATTCTTGACTTAAATAACCCGTATCATCATTTTGTTTATAAAAGCTTAAAGGTAATACTGAACCATCAACATCTTCACTGTAAGTCCAAGTGTAATTTTTCATGGCGGTTTGCGAGCTAAACGTTGTTGCACCAAAATCATGTTCAAAGTCGATGGTAGTTGCAAAAACTTCAGCAGTATCTTGAGCATCATCACCATGGTCGGTGCTTACTTTTCTGCTATCTGCTTGTGTCCAAATAGAGCGGTAGACTCCACCATCCATATCACGATCTTCATAATTAACACTTATTTTAAGCAGACTATCTTGCCATCCTTCATAGCTAAAGTTAACGCGTAGTGCATTAACTTCTTTGTCACGCAGTGTGCCACCTTCTGTGTTTTTAATATAACTGTCTTCACTTAAATGGTAGCCAGCAAAACGTATAAACGCATCATCACTTAAGGTGGTATTAAATACACCAGTAATTTCTTGCATATTATCGCTACCAAGACCAAATTCAAATGAGCCTTCTGTAGCATCTATCGCTTCATTAGTGAACATACTAATAGCACCTGAGGCTGCGTTACGACCATAAAGCGTACCTTGGGGGCCTTTGGCAACTTCTACTCGAGACATATCATAAAAGCTTGATAATGAACCGCCACTTCGACCTTGATAAACACCATCTAAATATAGGCCAATTGAGGCATCACCCCCCACGCCAAAATCTGAAGTAACAATACCACGGATACCAATGGTATCTATAAAGCTATCATTGGTACTGCCACCATTTAGTCCAGGGGTAAATTTGGCTAAATCGACCGCATTAGTGACATTAAAATCTTCAAGAAAATCTTCACCAAAAGCGCTCACTGCAACCGGAACTTCTTTTAAGGTTTGTATACGATTTTGTGTAACAACAATGACTTCGTAGTCATTTTTAGCTTTATCTAGTGTTTCCTCTGTTGCTGTAGCTGAGCTGCTGAACGCAGTCGCAATAGCTATAACAAGTAATGATTTATGAAATTTCATGATTTCCAGGCCTTTTATCATTTTTATTGTGTGTATCAAATAATATGAATGTTTATTTATATTCTATTTTCGATAATACATGCCGTGTAAAATAATTCAAACACTATTTGGCTTAAAACGCTTTTAATTTATTTTTTTACATAAGATACAAAAAATAATCTGCGGGTAATGAAAATAGGCGTTAATAATTTAATTCTCTGATATAAAACGGTTTGTTGTGGTTTTTTGTATCCGTTCTTTAAGGTTGCTGATTGTGAAAAATTAATATACGGTTACAATATAGTTGTTCTTTTTTTTTGACGAATTAGACGGTTATCTGAAACAAGCAACAGGTAATTTAAACAGGTGATATCTCCCTTTCGATGATTTAACATGCTATTACTGAAACCACTTCTTTGCTATTTAAGGCTAAATTTCATGCTTTGTTTACGGTTGGTTGCTGTGTTGCTCGTTCAGTTAGTATGAAGTATTATTCACATTCTTGTACTTATACGCCAACTATTTGAATGAAAGAAAAAATACAGCCTCGAAAGCAGCCTTCTCAAACGCGTTCACGCGAACGGGTCGAAAAAATCATCTCAGCTACTTATGCCTTACTTCAAGAGCAAGGATTAGCAGCGGTTACTACGGTTCATATTGCAAAAAAAGCGGGTGTATCAGTTGGCTCGGTTTATCAGTATTTTCCTAATAAAAAAGCAATTTTTGTATCACTCTATAATGAATACCTTAAAGATATACGCAGCATATTAGATGATTTTGACAATGAACCATACACTAGCATGGGCTGGGAAGCGTTTTTTGTATCACTACATAGTAAATTGAGTGAAAAAGAAAATGAACAAAATATTCTACCCGAATTAGAACAGGCATTTCACTTATATCCAGAAATGAGAGAAGTGGATATTGATCACAGTAACGTCATTAGTGAGCGAATCGTTAATTTTTTGTCTCGCTATGATTTTCCAGGTTCGAAAGAAAAGCTAACCCGTTTAAGTCATTTTATATACTCAATTAATGGCGGTTTTTGGGATTTTCGTTCAAAGATATCAAGCAAATATCATGGCGAGGCTAATGGTTGGGAGTTAGCGGCCATCATGGGGGTTTTGACTCATTATCGAAATTCTCTGTCAAATAATGCCTAATGCTTTTAATTTTTAACTTTTAATTTTTTGCTTCGATTTGTCATATAGCTACAGATATTATGGCTATAAATTTTGTTCAAATTCATTTTTTTAGCGGTGACGAAAAACTAAGTAAGCCTGGCTCTTGTTAATTATTTTAAGACTATAAATCCATTTTATTATTACGATAATTGCGAGGCGATACCCCTTCAAGTTTTTTGAAAAAGCGAGAGAAATACCCCGGATCTTTATAACCAAGATTATAGGCTATTTGATCCAATGGGTCGTCCGTGTAGATAATTCTTCTTTTGATCTCAAGATATAACCTATGTTGAATTGTCGTTTTTGGCGATTTACCAACGACTTCTTTACATAACCTATTTAAGGTCGAGGGGGAAATACATAATATTGAAGCATATTTTTCTACAGGCCATTGTTTAGTAAAATTCTTTTCTAATAAATCACGAAATTTGTTGATTATTTGATAGCTTTTATTGTTAGTTATGGCCTGGAAGTCAAAATGATGTAGTTGCCTTTTTAGTGTTAATACGGTTGCTTTTACCAACCATTCTAACATGATGTATTGTTCGGTTTCTGCACTGTTGAATTCAATTTCAATCTGTTTTATATAATTTTTCAGTTGCTTTAAAAGTACATCTTCTTCTTTGAATTCTATCAATTGAGGCGACTGTAATAAGGGAGTAAAGCAATCTTTATTGCTCTGATCGTGATTAGTGGTTAATAAGTGTTCGGCAATTGTCAGAACAACGCCTTTTGTTTCGGAAGAAATCTCAAAAGCATGAACGAATCCAGAGGGGATAACAATGACCCAGCTACCAGTTAATAAATGATGTCTTTCATCTAGTTTAACCTTTATCTCACCTTCAAACATACAGAAAACTTGCAATAAAACCCCATGGCGATGCGGGTTTATCTGCCAGTTGTTCTTCTTACATCGTGTTGAAATATCTTCAATATGTATAAATTCAGCATCTCTATGTAAAGATTCATTAATTTCACCATACAAATTAAATTGAGGTATTGCATGAGGTTTATCAATCTTATTCATGTGTTTATTGTTTCCTGAATTTACTTATAACAATTATTGTTATCTTGCATGAAAAGTACAAGTTTTATCATTTAATGTGAATTTATGTTCACCTTTTTGCCACGTATTATTTCTGAAAATAATTAGAATTAACGTTAACTCATAAGGTGAATGATTTATGAAAAAAATTAAAACTCAAGTGGCGATTATTGGTGCTGGCCCATCAGGACTGTTATTAGGACAGCTTCTTGCTAAACAAGGTATTAGTAATATTATTTTAGAAAGAGTGACGGGGAAATATGTCTTAGGGCGAATTCGTGCCGGAATTTTAGAGCAAGGTTTTGCTGACTTGGTACGAGAAGCTGGCGTTGGCGAAAAAATGGATCGTGAAGGTGTTGTTCATGATGGTTTTGAAATAGCGATTGACGATAAGTGTACGCATATTGATTTAAAAGAATTAACCGGCGGCAGTGTTGTTGTTTGTTATGGACAAGTAAATATAACCGAAGACCTAATGAAAGCCCGAGAAGAGGCTGGCTTGACGACTTATTATGAAGCTAGTGAGGTAACGCCACTTCATGTTAAATCAGCTAGTCCAGCAATAACCTTTAAGCATAATGGTGAAGAATATCATCTAGATTGTGATTATATTGCCGGTTGTGATGGTTTTCACGGAGTTTCAAGACAAACAATTCCCGAAGAGAAAAGAACAGAGCATGAACGTATTTATCCATTTGGGTGGTTAGGCTTAATGAGTGATACGCCACCGGTAAGCGATGAGTTAATTTATTGTAAAAACAAACATGGTTTTGCTTTAGCTAGCATGCGATCAGCAACACGTTCACGTTATTACTTACAAGTACCATTAACAGATAAGGTGGAAGATTGGAGCGACGACGACTTCTGGGATGAATTAAAAAAACGTTTACCTGCTAAGGCAGCCAAAAACTTAATTACAGGTTCTAGTATTGAAAAAAGTATTGCGCCATTACGTTCATTTATCTGTGAGCCCATGCAATATGGACGCTTGTTTTTGGTTGGTGATGCCGCACATATTGTGCCACCAACTGGCGCAAAAGGTTTAAATTTAGCGGCTTCTGATGTAGCGACATTATATAAAATATTAACCAAAGTATATAAGGAAGACGATAAAGCGTGCATTGAGCAATATTCTGAAATTGCATTACGCAGAGTATGGCATGGAGAGCGCTTCTCTTGGTGGATGAGCAATATGTTACACAACTTTGGTAAAGTGGAAAATCAAGATCTTGATGGCAACACTTTTGAACGATTTATGGAGTCTGAATTGAGTTACTACCTTAGCTCTGAAAATGGTCGAAAAGTGATTGCTGAGCAGTACGTTGGTTTACCCTATGAAGAAGTTAAATAACTCGATTGATTTTGTAATACCAATCGAACTAAATTATTGATCCGATTGGTATAACCTAGCCTCATCCTTTTGATCAGGCTAGGCATATTTTATTGTTTAATGTTAGCGTTTAAACTGATAAAAACTAATATAAATAAGGCAAGACAAGAACCTAGTGACATGAAAAATGCTACTTGGGAGAAAGCCAAGTTAAGGCTAAATAAATAACCCGCTAAAATGGGAGATAATACTGATCCAGCACGTCCTATGCCAATACAAAAGCCGGTGCCAAATGCTCTAACGTGTGTTGGAAATATTTGAGTAAATAATGCATACATTCCAACCATACTGGCATTAGTAAAGAAGTGAGCAATTGCGCTCATTAACGATAAGTGAGTTAAATTAGCGTTCATTTGCCCTAACAAAGTTACAAAAAGTGCCGATAACGCTAATACTGATGTCATTAATGCTTTTAATCCAAAACGTAAAGTTAATAACGAGAAAAGAACCGCACCTAGAATTCCGCCAATATTAGCCCAAACTAATACACTGCTCGCTTCTGACGAATTAAACCCCATATCTACCACTATTTTAGGCATCCATTTGAGAATAAAATAAAAGGTAGAAACGTGAAATATATATAACAGACTGATCAAAATTGTAATTTTCACTAAACTTTTAGAAAAAATATCTTTGATGGATTGATGGCTTATTTTTTCAGAAATATCAGGTAAGTGACTGATTGGATTTTGTCTAATTCGTACTAATATTTTATTAATCTTAGCTAAGGCATTGTCTGGTTGTTTTGACGTAAGCCAATGAATGGACTCTGGAACTAAAAAATAGACTAACGGTATAAATAATATTGTAGCAAAGGTTCCTAAATAAAATACCGATCGCCAGTCATAATCAACTAATAGAACTGAAGCGATAGTCCCACCAATTGCTCCTCCAATTGGATAACCTGCGGCAACTAAAGAGACGCAAAGTGAGCGAAACTTAGCATTGGCATATTCCGCAGCTATTGCATTAATTGAGGTAAGCATACCTCCAATACCAAAGCCAGTGAAAACCCGCCATATGGACAATTCAAAAACACTAGCGGAGGTTGTCGATAAAAACATAGAAATACTCATTAAAGTTAAGCAGACTAAGATGGTACGGCGACGTCCTAATTTATCCGCAATACCTCCTAATAATATAGAGCCAAACCCCATCCCAATAAGTTCCATCGATAGTACAACGCCAAGAGATACACGATTTATTTGCCATTCTGATGCAATGCCTGGCGCAGCAAAACTAATAGACAATAAGTCAAAACCATCTAATGCACCTAAGCAAACAGTAATGAAAATTACTAAAACTTGTAAAGATGACATCTTTGAATTATCGATAATTTCTCTAGGGTCTCTATTTACTATCATTTTGTTTCCATTGTTAGGTATTAATAAGAGTAGGTTTTTAAGTAGCCAGTGTTAAAACCGTCATTTCAGTTGATGATTATTACATCGTGAACTTGTCATGCACTGTCTTCTTTTTTTCTATTTACTCAAAGAGTTATTGGTAATGATTCATAACGATTTTATTGGTAAGTAAATCATTAAGTCAAGAATTAATTAAAATAAAAGCCTATTCATTATTCTTATCTTTCATCGACACTTATCAATTCTCACAAAAACTAATAGTTCATGGCAAGTAAAGCCCTTTAAAAACAATTAGATGATATTTTTATCGCAAGCTATTTCTCTATTGGAGATAAGTCATTCATTAGATAGCTAAGCTAACTATTCAAATTATATTTTCACTATTTATCATTTTACTCAATTAAAATTTCTCAATTTAGTTATTGTTCATAACTTTTAAGGGTGGTATAGTTTTGAAATAAAGTTCCTTCACTTACATGAATTGAAGTCGCAACAAATTAGAGAATGAGGATAAATAGATGACCATTGTTAAATATAAAATTGAGAATCGTATTGCATGGGTTAGTTTTAACCGTCCAGAAAAACGCAATGCAATGAGTCCTGAATTAAATCGTGAAATGATGAAAGTACTAAATGAATTAGAATTTAACGATGATGTCGGAGTACTTGTATTAACGGGAGAGGGCACCGCATGGACCGCTGGCATGGATCTAAAAGAATATTTTCGTGAAACTGAAGCGAAAGGATTAGGCGGTATTCGTCAGGCACAAAGTGAATCATATGGTTGGTGGAGAAAATTGCGCTGGTACCAAAAGCCTACAATAGCCATGGTTAATGGTTGGTGCTTTGGTGGCGGTTATGGTCCGTTATATTCCTGTGATTTAGCGATTGCATCATTAGAGGCAAAATTTGGCTTAAGTGAAATAAATTGGGGGATTTTACCTGGTGGTGGCGCGACTAAAGTGGCTACTGATTTATTGTCAATGCGTGATGCTATGTATCATGCCATGACGGGTGAACTCATTAACGCTGAAAAAGCAGCACAATGGAATTTGATCAACGAAGCGGTACCCGTAGAACAATTAAAAGCACGTGTAACCGAATTAGCAGAAATACTATTGCAGAAAAACCCAGTTGCTTTAAAAGCAACTAAAGATGCGATTAGACGTGTGTCAGAAATGACCTATGATAATGCAGAAGACTATTTGATCAGAGCTCAAGAAGCCGCGAATAGCTTTGATAACGAAGGCCGAAAGGAAGGAATACGTCAATTTATTGATGAGAAAACCTTTAAGCCTGGCCTGTCTACGTACGATATAACCAAGTAATCTAGCAGAGGTTTGTATGCTAAAAACAGCTGATTATATTAGTTTTCATGCCAAGCTTAATCCTGATAGCTTAGCTGTGGTTGAGCTCAGCTCAGGTCGCCAGTGGTCATATCTTGAGTTTGATATAGCTGTAGCTAAGTGTTGCTCTGTACTTAAGAAAAACAAGGTTAAGGCGGGTGACCGGGTTACAGTTTTATCGAAAAACAATGCTGAATATGTGATGTTATTTTTTGCCTCTATGCGTATTGGGGCAATTTTTGTCCCGTTAAATTGGCGATTAACACCTACGGAATTAAGCTATCTTATCAGCGACGTAGAACCGACAATGCTGATTGGCGATGATTGTTTAAAGTATGCAAATTTAGCTGGCACAGTAATATCAGATATCATCGAGCAAATATCTACTGCCGACGTATTCGAATCAATAACTGATGAAATTAATATTGATAGCCCTGCGCTGATCCTCTTTACTTCCGGTACTTCAGGAAAACCCAAAGGCGCTTTATTGAGTAAGCGTAACATTGAACAAACCTGTATCAATGCATCATTGCTTTGTGAAGTGACTAAAAGTAGCGTCTATCTTTGTGACGCACCCTTTTTTCATGTAATTGGTTTAGTGGCCAATGTATGTACCGCTATTATGCGTGGTGCTTCATTTTATATTTCTGATGGATTTTCACCGTCAAAAACCCTTAACAACTTGTACGATACTAGGTTGGCCATCACTCATTACTTTTGTGTACCTCAAATGGCTCAAGCTCTCAGAACTGAGCAATCTTTCGAATCAAGTAAACTCAATAACCTAGTCGCAATATTCACTGGTGGAGCACCTAATCCGTCAGCGGATATTAATGCTTGGTTAGAAGATGGCATATTGGCTGTTGATGGTTACGGTTCTAGTGAAGCGGGAACTGTTTTTGGTATGCCTATTAATAAATCGTTTATAGCTCAACACGCAGGTGCAGTTGGTTTTGCTGCGCCGGATATGAAAGCTTTAATTGTGGATGAAAACGGTACTGAATGTGTTGTTGGTCAACCCGGCGAACTGTTACTTAAAGGTGACAATATCATTGCAGGGTATTGGGGGAGAGCACGTGAATCAGATTCTGCTTTCACAGCCGATGGTTGGTTTGCTACCGGAGATATAGCACGAGTTGATCAAGATGGATGTTATTGGATTATTGGCCGCTCTAAAGATATGTATATTTCAGGGGGAGAAAATGTCTATCCCGCTGAAATAGAACACTGTTTAGCGAGTCACCCATTAGTTAAAGAAAGTGCGGTTGTTGGCGTAGCGGATGAACGATGGGGGGAGGTTGGTCATCTTTATATCGTGCTTAAGAATGATAAAGACAAACCGAATACTGAGGTGGTTTTAGCCTTTTTAACTGAGCAATTAGCTAAGTATAAAGTGCCTAAATATATCAGTTATATAAAAGCACTCCCTAAAAATGCCACAGGAAAAATTTTGAAAAAAGCATTAGCTAAGAATAACAAGCCAGAATACTAAACATTTAAGAGTAAATATTATGACAACACAGCAGCAATTAATTTTCATTAATGGTGAATGGACACAAGCAGAGCATGGCAAAACATTTGAGGTATTGAATCCTACAAATGGCCAAGTTATCGCCAACGTTGCGGATGCTTGCGTTAGTGATACTAAAAAAGCCTTACAAGCCGCCTCAGATGCTCAGCCAGCGTGGGCTGCGTTACCACATACTGAGCGAGTTAACTATTTGCATAAAATTGCTGAGATAGTGAAAACTATGAATGATGAATTTACTGAAGCATTAGTTAATGAAGTGGGTTCATGGTTTGGTAAAGCGTTATTTGAATGTAATGCTGTACTTGAAGAATTTCGCACAGCCGCTGCTATGACTTATCAATCCACAGGTGAAATACTCCCTTCGGCAAATGGTAAAACCAGTATGCTGATGCGTAAACCTGTTGGTGTAGTATCGGTGATATCGCCTTGGAATTTTCCAACATTGCTTTCAGCAAGAGGTTTTGCTCCTGCCATGGCGCTAGGTAATACCGTGGTATTAAAACCTTCTGAGGAAAGTCCAATTTCAGGCGGCATATTATTCGCCAAAGCTTGTGAACAAGCAGGTTTACCGCCGGGCGTTTTTAACCTGATAACGTGCTCAAGAGATAATGTCGCGGATGTTGGCGAAGAGCTTGTGGCCAACCCTATTGTAAAATGCATTAGCTTTACCGGCTCGACTGCAGTGGGTAAACAGATTGGTGCGCGAGCAGGTGGTTTATTGAAAAAGACCTGCTTAGAGTTAGGGGGCAAAGACGCCATTATAGTCCTTGAAGACGCTGATATAGGTTTAGCCGTTAATGCCGCAACATTTGGTTCATTTATGCATCAAGGCCAAATTTGTATGTCAACTGAGCGTGTCATTGTTCATAAGAATGTTGCGAAAGAATTTACCGAACGTTTTGTTAAAAATGTTGAAAAACTTAACGTGGGTGACCCTTGGGAAATCAACAAAGCGATTGGCCCAATCGTGAATAAAAAGCAACTTGAGCAAATTATTGATCAAGTTGAAGATGCGAAAACTCAAGGTGCAGATGTTCTTATTGGCGGCACTCATGAAGGACCGTTTTATCATCCTACCGTAATAAGTAATGTCACAAATGATATGAAAATTATTCAAAATGAAAATTTTGGACCTGTCGCTCCTATCATTATTGCCAAAGATACCGAAGAGGCTATCGCCATTCATAATAGTAGTGAATATGGATTGTCGTCAGCCATTATCACTGCTGATGTAGCGCGTGGGCTTGAAGTCGCTGCAAAATTAGAAGTGGGAATGACTCATATTAATGATAGTACCGTTGATGATGAGCCGCATGTTCCCTTTTCTGGAGTGAAAAACAGTGGCCTAGGTGGACATGGCGGTAAAGCGTCGCTCAACGCATTCACTGAAACACAGTGGGTTACTGTCACGAAAGAGCCTCACTATCCGCCATTTTTTGAAGAGAGCTAGTTAATTAAAACAGTTCATATAATTTCAGTGGCTTGCTATTTGTTAACCACTGAAATGAACTATGACTTCACTTTAATAGCGATTTTTTAAATGAAAATATGAGCTTCTGCAGAATCAACAGCATCGCAGATAGTATTCACTCTTACTAAACATTTATAAGCAAGGTTTAAAATGATTATTGATTGTCATGGACACTACACTACAACACCGCCTCAAGTCGGTGAATATAGAGAAAATCAAAAGGCCCAGTTAGCCAAAGATCCGAATTTTGTTGGTGAAAAAGGCACTATTACCATAAGTGATGATGAAATCCGTGAAAGCGTAGCGCAAAACCAACTTAGATTACAAAAAGAACGTGGTACAGATTTAACTATTTTTTCGCCACGGGCGAGTTGGATGGGACATCATATTGGCAATGAAAATACCAGTCGTTTTTGGACTGAGCATCAAAATGACCTTATCCGTCGTGTATGTGATCTCTTTCCGCAAAACTTTGCTCCTGTCGCCCAATTACCGCAATCGCCGGGAATCAGCCCTGAAAAATCTATTGCTGAGCTAGTTCGATGCGTAGAAGAAATGGACTTTATCGGTTGTAACTTAAATCCCGATACAACTGGCGGTTTTTGGCAGGACGCCTCATTGGGCGATAAATCTTTTTATCCTTTATATGAAAAAATGGTTGAGTTGGATGTGCCGGCGATGATCCACGTAAGTGCCTCTTGTAATAGCTGTTTCCATACCACTGGTTCTCATTATTTAGGTGCTGATACTACTGCTTTTCAGCAACTAATTATGTCTGACGTTTTTAAAGATTTTCCTACTTTAAAAATGATTATTCCTCACGGTGGTGGAGCAGTGCCATACCACTGGGGGCGTTTTAGAGGATTGATGCAAGATCAAGGTTTTCCGCCATTAGAAGAATCTGCGTTAAAAAATATCTATTTTGATACCTGTGTTTATCACCAAAAAGGCATAGACCTACTCTTAGATATAGTGCCTGTAGATAATATTTTATTTGCTTCTGAAATGATTGGGGCAGTCAGGGGTATCGACCCTGAAACAGGCCATTATTTTGATGATACTAAACGATATATTGATAACAACACCGTATTAACTTCTGTGGATAAAGCAAAAATATTCGAGGGTAACGCGCGTAAAGTTTTTAGTCGGTTAAAGGTTTAATTGATGAAAAGTTGATTAGATAAATCTTCATTTAGATAAGAGAAATATAATGTTAGAAAATTTAGTTATACAAGAAATTGCTCGTGCAGATCAAGACGTTATAGATGGTTTAGCAGCATGTGGTGTTGCTACTGTGCATGAATCTCAAGGACGAAGAGGTTTATTGGCCGATTATATGCGCCCAATATATTCTGGCGCTTCGATAGCGGGCTCGGCTATTACAATTTCAGGTGCTGCTGGAGACAACTGGATGATGCATGTTGCCGTTGAACAAGCAAAGCCGGGAGATATTTTAGTTTTTGCACCCACATCGCCTTCTAACTTTGGTTTCTTTGGTGATTTATTGGCAACTTCTGCTCAATCACGTGGTGTGGTTGGGTTGATTATTGAAGGCGGAGTACGTGATATACGCGACTTAACAAAAATGAAATTTCCGGTTTGGTCTAAGCATATTTTTGCACAAGGCACGATTAAAGAAACGTTAGGCTCGGTTAATACACCTTTGGTTTGCGCAAATGAATTAATTAATGCCGGCGATATTATTGTTGCCGACGATGATGGTGTTTGTGTGGTTCGTCGGGAAGAAGCTGAACAAGTATTGGAAAAGTCGCGAGAAAGAGTGGCAAATGAAGAAGCTAAACGTATTCGTATGGCAAACGGTGAGCTAGGGCTAGATATTTATAATATGCGCCCACGATTAGCTGAAAAGGGTTTGAAATATGTATAAACCAGTGCGGTGCATGTGGATGCGCGGCGGAACATCTAAAGGCGCTTTTTTTATCGCAGATGATCTACCTACAGATATTATAGAGCGTGATAAATTTCTATTAAAAATGATGGGTTCTCCTGATGAGCGTCAAATTGACGGTATTGGTGGGGCTGATCCACTCACATCTAAAGTCGCAATTATTAGAAAATCGACCAAAAAAAATGTCGATGTAGATTATCTGTTTTTACAAGTTTTTGTCGATAAAGCGGTCGTTACTGATGCGCAAAATTGCGGGAATATATTAGCTGGCGTTGCTCCATTTGCCATTGAAAGAGACTTAATCTCAGCAAATGATGGTGAAACACAAGTCACCATTTTTATGGAAAATACTCAGCAACTTGCCACGGTTAAAGTCGCGACACCTAAAGGTATTGTTAATTATCAAGGTGAAGCGAGTATTGATGGCGTGCCCGGCACAGCAAGTGCTATTCCGATTACTTTTAAAGATACCATGGGTTCAAGTTGCGGTGCTTTATTACCCACCGGCAATCAAAAAGACATGATAGATGGTGTTACCGTGACCTGTATTGATAATGGTATGCCCGTTGTGGTGATTAATGCGCTTGATATGGGAATTTCTGGTAATGAAAGTAGAGAAGCGTTAGAGCAAAATGAACGCTTAAAAAAACGATTAGAGTCTATTCGTTTACAAGCAGGAAAAATGATGAATTTAGGAGACGTTACTCATAAATCTGTTCCTAAAATGTCAATGGTTAGTCCAGCAAAACATGGCGGTGTCATAGCTACTCGCACTTTTATCCCAAAACGTTGCCATACCTCAATTGGTGTACTTGGTGCTGTTAGTGTCGCTACTGCATGTATTCTTCCACAATCAACTGCGTTTACTATTGCCAACTTGGCTGAAGGCCAAAGTAAGACCATGTCAATTGAACACCCAACGGGAGAGATGACGGTAATACTGGAACTAAATAGCCAAAATGAACCTATTAATGCCGCTATTTTACGCACCGCACGAAAATTATTCGATGGTTATGTATTCGCATAAAAAGCATTTCATGCCATTCAAGTTAGATAAAGAGATATAAACATTTTAAGAGGCAAATTATTAATGGACGCTGATTACTTACCATTTCACGCAAATCCGAGCAAACCAAATTATCAGCCACCGGCAGGTGCTGTTGATGCTCATTGCCATGTATTCGGACCTGTTAAGGATTTTCCTTATCATCCAAACAGAAAATATACTCCATGTGATGCTTCAAAAGCGCAGTTGTTTGCATTGCGTGATCATTTAGGTTTTTCACGTAATGTTATTGTGCAAGCGTCTTGTCATGGTACTGATAATAACGCTTTGATTGATGCATTAGTCACCGCTGGCGATTTAGCACGTGGTGTTGCCGTTGTTGGCCCTGAAATCAGTGTTCTTGAATTACAACGTATGTATCAACAAGGGGTACGGGCAGTACGGTTTAATTTTGTGAAACGCTTGGTTGACAGTACCCCAAAAGCTGTTTTTTTAGCAATTGCAGAAAAAGTAAAAAAAGCGAATATGCACATTGTTGTTTATTTTGAAGCTCCAGATTTAGTTGAGCTGACTCCTTTTTTAACGCAACTTGCTCAAGATAATATTGTGGTTGTCGATCATATGGGACGTCCAGATGTGGCGAATGGTATTGAGCATGATGATTTTCAATGTTTCATGCAATTATTAAAAGAGAACCCCAATATATGGACAAAAGTCAGTTGTCCTGAACGATTAACTTTGCAAGCCCCCGACTACAGCGATGTTGTTCCTTTTGCTAAAGCACTTGTTGAACAATTTCCAGAACGAGTGTTATGGGGAACCGATTGGCCGCATCCTAATATGAAGTCACATACCCCAGATGATGGACATTTAGTGGATGTTATTCCACTTATTGCAACAACACGAGCACTTCAAACGCAATTATTAATTGACAATCCAATGCACTTGTATTGGCAAGATTAAGAGGCAAAACATGTCAATAAGAAAACCCTATAGTGATGTGCCGGGCACAACTATTTTTGATGCTGATATGTCAAGAATAGGTTATCACTTAAATCAATTTTGTATGTCATTAATGACGGAAGATAATCGTGAGCGCTTTAAAAAAGATCAGCGGGCTTATTTAGATGAATGGCCAATGAGCGAAGAGCAAAAATTAGCCGTACTTGATCGCGATTACAATAGGATGATAGCTGCAGGTGGCAATATTTACTTTTTAGCTAAAATATTTTCAACCGATGGGATTAGTTTTCAAGCGGCGGCTTCAACAATGACAGGTATGAATGTTGAAGAATATGTTCAGATGATGATCGATGGTGGTAGAACACCGACGGGAAATTTATATAAAGAAGGTGAGAAATAATGGCGAAAATTACTGCAGGTGTAGCAACCTCCCATGTTCCAGCAATCGGTGCCGCCATAGATTTAGGGAAAACAGAAGACGACTATTGGCAACCAGTATTTAAAGGGTATGAATTTGCGAAATCCTGGATACAAGACGAAAAACCTGATGTTATTATTCTCGTATTTAATGATCATGCTTCCGCTTTTAGCCAAGATATTATTCCAACCTTTGTAATTGGTTGTGCAGAAGAGTTCCAACCAGCCGATGAAGGTTGGGGACCAAGAAAAGTTCCTGTTGTTAAAAACCACACTAAGCTTGCTTCGCACCTTGCTCAATCTGTAATTCAAAGCGAT
The DNA here is from genome assembly GCF_031846185.1 of Thalassotalea castellviae. Classification (NCBI taxonomy): domain Bacteria; kingdom Pseudomonadati; phylum Pseudomonadota; class Gammaproteobacteria; order Alteromonadales; family Colwelliaceae; genus Thalassotalea; species Thalassotalea castellviae. The sequence goes on along the minus strand of NZ_JAVRIF010000004.1, from coordinate 240,705 downwards.
TTTGACATCACGATTGTTAATAAAATGGATGTTGATCATGGCTTAACCGTGCCCTTATCTTTAATGTTTGGTCAGCCAGAAGAGTGGCCCTGCAAAGTAATTCCAATAGCCGTTAACGTTGTACAGTATCCACCACCATCAGGCAGTCGTTGTTTTGCTTTAGGTAAAGCGATACGTGAAGCGGTTGATTGTTTTGACGAAGATTTAAATGTACAAATTTGGGGGACTGGTGGTATGAGCCATCAATTACAAGGTCCTCGTGCGGGACTCATTAATAAAGAATTTGATATTGAATTCTTAAATGACATTGTGACTGACCCAGAAACTTTAGCGAAAAAACCTCATATTGACTACGTACGTTATGCCGGATCTGAAGGTATTGAATTAGTAATGTGGATGGTAATGCGCGGAGCGTTAGATCAAGATGTTAATCAATTACAACGTTTTTATCATGTGCCCGCGTCAAATACAGCGGTTGGTCATCTTGTTTTAGAAAATAAAAAGTAAATTACATAGCCAGAAAATCAATAAGTACTGAGTTATGTAAAAAATAAAAATTGTTAACAAAAAAGTTTAAAGCTTAAAAGTGGAGAATTAACATGAGAGTTTGTGTAGCAGGTGCAGCGGGCGCCTTTGGTATTAAGCACCTTGATGCTATTGCTTGTATTGAGGGAGTCACGGTAACTTCGGTTGTCGGCTCGCGAAATTTAGACAAAATCAAGACGTTAGCTCAAGAGCGTAACATCGCGCATTATACTACCGACTTAGCGGAAAGTTTAGCTCGTGATGATGTTGATGCTGTTATTTTAGCAACACCAACTCAAATGCATGCTGCACAAGCAATCCAATGTTTAGAAGCAGGTAAACATGTACAAGTAGAAATTCCAATGGCTGATAATATTGCAGATGCTAAAAAATTGGTTGACGTTGCAAATCGTACAAAGTTAGTTGCTATGGTTGGTCATACTCGCCGCTTTAATCCTAGTCATCAATGGATCCATAATAAAATTAAAGCGGGTGAATTAACTGTTCAGCAGATGGATGTACAAACCTACTTTTTCCGCCGTACAAATACTAACGCCAAAGGTGAAGCCCGTTCTTGGACTGATCATTTACTCTGGCATCACGCTTGTCATACCGTAGATTTATTTCAATATCAAACAGGTCAAGAAGCTTCACAAGTTACTGCATTACAGGGAAATATTCATCCAGACTTAGGGATTGCAATGGATATGAGTATTGGCATGAAAGTTCCTTCAGGTGCTCTTTGTACTCTATCTTTATCTTTTAACAATGATGGTCCTTTTGGCACATTCTTTCGTTATATTTGTGATCAAGGCACTTACCTTGCTCGTTATGATGAGTTATATGATGGAAAAGACAATCCTATTGACTTGACGGGTGTAGCTGTATCTTTTAATGGTATCGAATTACAAGATCGTGAATTTTTCAATGCTATTCGAGAGGGTAAAGAGCCTAATTCAAGTGTTCAGCAATGTTTCACTGCTATGAATACATTAAACCGTATAGAACAACAATTAAACGCGAGTAAATAAATTTAACATTTGTTTCAAGCCAGCTTGTTTGAATGTATTTATTATCATTGAATAGCTGAACTCATCAGTCAACCGTTAATGCTAAAGTGGGTTTAGCTCAACAAACTGAAATTAATACTGAAGAATTCGCGTGAGTTATTCAGTATAATATTCTTAGATGAATTAATAGAGTAAAGATAATAAATGACTATTATAAACCCATTGGAAGACAAGTTAGGCTACCATATACGTCGAGCTTCCATAATGATGTTTAATCATTTGAACTCGTTACTTAAAACATTAGATTTAAGTACAATGGAGGCTTCAGTTTTATTATTCATTGGAGCGAATGCGAATATAAAACAAATAACTATTTGTAATCATCTAGGGGTTAAAAAAGCGAATATGGCCCCTTTAATGAGTACTATGATTAAACGTGGATTGGTTCATAAGAATAAACTTGATGGCAGATCGTATGGCTTTACCTTAACAGAAGAAGGAGAACGTACGGTGGTCGAAATAAGTAAATGTATGGCCATCAATGAAGAATGGATGCTTGAAAATACTTCATTTGTAGAAAAAGATTTTATGCTTACAAAACTTAAAATGATTTGGAACAAATAGGACCTTAGATCTTTGCTAAATAACCAGTGCTTGTTGATATAGATAGCAATTACGGTAAACGAATATATTGATAAAACTACAATTTATGGGCTTTGACGCAAGTATTTATAAGGTAAGACCGTCGATAAAGCGGTTATCACTAAACCGCTTGTCCACACGCTACTCCTTGTGCCCAACAGGCTTGGAAATTATAGCCACCTAACCAGCCGGTTACGTCGATCACTTCACCAATAAAATATAGGTTAGGGACTTTTTTACTTTCAAAGGTTTTGGAAGATAGTTCATCGGTATCAACCCCGCCAAGGGTAACCTCTGCCGTGCGATAACCTTCCGTACCATTAGGTTTGATTTGCCACTGGTGTAGATATTCTGCCAATTGATAAACATCATCTTTGCTTAATTGATTGATAGCCTTATCAAAAATTTCTGCATGACTGACCATAGCTTCAATAAAGCGTTTCGGCAAAATTGTACTTAACATATTTTTGAGGGATTTTTGTGAGTTTTGCTCTCGCCATTCTGTTATAAGGTCTTGAATAGGTGAATCGGGTAACAAATTAATGGTCACCGCTTGTCCTGCTTGCCAAAATGAAGAAATTTGTAAAATGGCTGGGCCAGATAATCCGCGATGGGTAAATAATATATTTTCTTTAAATTCAGTGCCGCATTCGCTGCTAATTTTTGTTGGTATGCTGATACCAGATAAGCCGTCAAAGCGTTGTTTATCGTGATCATGTAAGGTAAATGGCACTAAGGCTGCGGTTGTTGGTAGTACATTTAAACCAAATTGTTTAGCAATATTGAAACCAATAGGTGTTGCACCCAATTTTGGCATTGTTAAACCACCTGAGGCGATAACTAACGATTTACATTGATAAGTATTTTCGGTGGTTTGCACGTGAAAGGATTCATCTTGCTTGCTAACTGAAAGCACTTCGTTACGCATTTTTACATCAACGCCAGCCCATTCACATTCCGTCATTAATACATCGACAATGTTTTGCGCGCTATCATCACAAAATAATTGCCCTAAAGTTTTATGGTGATATTCAACGCCGTGTCGTTCTACTAACTCAATAAAGTCTTGTGAAGAATAACGACTTAAGGCCGATTTAATAAAATGTGGATTTTTACATAGGTAGTTTTCGGGTTGTGCATTTTCATTGGTAAAATTGCAACGTCCACCGCCGCTAATCAATATTTTTCGGCCAGGTTTTTTCCCCATATCTACGACGACGACAGACTTACCTCTATATCCGGCTGTGGCAGCGCACATTAATCCCGCCGCGCCCGCACCAATAATTAACGTATCTATTTGTTGCACATCTTACCTTAACTGTTCATTTCTCGGCATTATAGAAGTTTTACGGACGATGAACCAGAGGAGAAATAACTAGACTGAGCCGTTGCATTTCGCCAATTTATGTAAGGTTAAGTAAAAATATGCCAATCTACGCAAAGAAAACTAAAGAAGTGCAAAGGTTATGTAAAGATAAGAACTTATTACTTTGATATGCCTCTATTGCTCCATCGTAAATTTATTAATAATAGATAGGTAGTATATGAAAGTAAGATTTGGATTAGGCCAGCAAAAATTTTTAAAAGGTTGGCTAGCGGCGCTGGTTGTTTTGGGGGTATCGGCGTGTAACTCGAGCGATAGTGATGATGATAGTAATCAAGGCTATATTAAATTCTACAATGCTTCTAAAAATGCGCCTGAGATTTATCTCACTATTGATGAAGACCTTGATACTAGTGAAGATGATGAAACGGAAATAACTTTCTCAAGTGTGGGTTATGCTGCTGCATTAGGGACTTATGAAATTGACATCAATGATTATTTCTTTGAGTTAGCTTGGCAAGATGGCGATAGTTCCGTGCGTAGTGAACTGGAAATGATCTATCAAAGTGAACTCTCCATTGAGAAAGATTCTTTAAAGTTAGTGGTGCTTAATGATGATGTTACCGCTCCTGATGTTGTTGTATATGACATTCCTGTTATTGATGAAGAAGATGATGATACGTATTCGTTATTTAATTTTAATGTGCTCAATGTAAGTACTAATAACAATGCCATAGATGTTTATTTTTCGGAGTCGGATGAAACATTTAATGAAGCGCAATTATTAGGAAGCTATCAAAATAAAGAGATTTCAGACAACCATAAATTTGACCAAGGTAGCTATATTTTTTACATCACTTATTCTGGTAGTGATGAAGTGATCTATCAATCAGATGCTGTCGATTATTACTACTCTGCCCAATATATAATGGTGATACGAGAGAATACTGGCGTAGGCTCTTCTCCTTTTATTTTGGATAAAGTGTCTAATTCTACTCAAGTTGAATACATCGATTATAACGCTGAAGCACGTTTTCGTATTTATAACGCGATTCAAATGAACGATTTATTACCCGATTACCATGGCGAGGTTACGGTTTATGTCAATGATATTGATGATTCGCCAGAAATAGAGCAGTTAACTTTTGGACAATTGAGTGAACCGTTAAACGTTGAAAGTGGTGATTATAGCTTGTCTTTATTAGCCAGTGATAACGACATCACATTAGTGAGTCATCATTTACTTTCATTATCAGAAAATGCCAATAAAACAGTGTTCTTTTATGCTGACGAAGAAAATGTCGACGAAGACGGAGATGGCAATGTTGATGAAGACGGTGACGGAATTGTTGATGAAAAAGAAGTGACTATTCATTCGTTGGTGATTGATAGTAGTGACAATACCAGTATTTATGGTCATGAAATCACTGCGGTAAATTTAGCCGATAACGAAGACTTTAATTTAATAAATATCTACTTTGTCAGAAGTGATGAAACCATTGATAGTGCTTACTATAATCGTTCTTTTGGTTATGCAGAGCATGAAACCTTGTATTTAACGAACAATACATATCAAGTGTATGTTGTGGCGAAAGAAAATAGCAGCAACATCATTTTAGATTCCTTTGAATTAATACTCGATGAAGAGTCAACGGATCAGTTTATCGTCATAGAAAACGATTTAACTTCCGGCACTGGTTATAAAGCAAATATGTTCAGTCGCAGTTCAGACTAACTATTAACAGTAGCGCTAGAGAGTCATATGAGCTTACAACGTCATAAAGGAAAGCAACAAGTTACGGTGATGGGGAGCCTTTCAATATGTAAAGGCTCTCGACAAGTAAAGGTCGACAAGCAAGAAGTTAATTTAACAAGTTTAGAGTTTAACTTATTGACTTTATTAATGAAGCATTCCCCAGAACTGCTGCCAAGGGCAAGCATTATTAAGCAGCTATTTCATGGGGCTGAACATAAACAGCAGGTTATAAATATACATATTTCTAATCTGCGAAAAAAGTTGCAACATTATTCGAGCGGCCTGAGTATTCAAGCTATGCGTGGGCAAGGATATTATCTGGTTGTAGAAAAATCACCCTTGTAAAAGCAACAAGGCTTCAAATGAGAAGCCTTGTTTTTTATGAGCAGGAAATAAACATTATTCTGGTGGATTTGACATAATACTGGTTGGTGATGTTTTCGCCATTTCAGCTAAGTCTTTATCGACAAAAAATAATGCATGACCATCATGGCCAACCAAATTAATTTTATCCAAGACGCTTTTAAATAACGTTTCTTCTTCATGCTGCTCAGCTACATACCATTGCAAGAAGTTGAAAGTAGAATAATCTTGGTTAGTAAATGCCTGATGAGCCAAGGTATTGATTTGTTCAGTTATTTCACATTCATGTTGATAGGTTTTTTCAAAAACATCCGCTAATGATTCATATTCATGTGGGGGAGCATCAATTGCGCCTAAAATAGGTAATGCTCCAGTTTCACTGACGTAGGTAAATAAACGTGTCATATGATCCATTTCTTCTAGCGCATGTTTACGCATAAATTCAGCAGCACCCTCAAAACCTTGTTCTTCACACCAAGCGCTCATTTGTAAGTATAAATTCGACGAATAAAACTCTAAATTTATTTGCTGGTTTAATTGTTTGACCATTTCAGGTTTTAGCATGGTTTTTCCTATTAAATTTTTCGTGCGATAACGCAGTGAATATCTGAGAATTTTGCCTTAGCTAGCCTTTGATTTCAAGAGGATTTTAAAAAATCCTAATAAAAACAATGTATTACTAATGCTAATTGTTTTCGTTTCTATTTAATTAAAGCAACTCCAATATGTTTTCAGCCTTGCTCACTTCAAATTCTTTCGGTTTTTCAACATGTAAGCTTGTGACTGTGCCATTTTCAATGATCATCGCATAACGTTGAGAGCGAAAACCACCAAACCCAGCTGTTTCCATGCCTAAACCTAATGCTTTGGTATAACTGCCATCACCGTCAGCAAGCATCATAATATTTTCTGCATTTTGTGCCTCTCCCCACGCATTCATTACAAACGCATCGTTTACCGATAAACAAATTATCGCATCCACACCTTTTGCTGAAAGCTCATCAGCTGACACAACATAACCTGGTAGGTGAGCAGCAGAACAAGTGGGGGTAAACGCACCTGGTACGGCAAAAAGGACGACTTTTTTGTTAGCGAATAACTCATCAGTATTGTGACAGATCATCTCGCCATTCATTAATTGCTGTAATTCACCGGTTGGCATTTTCATATTTTCTTGAATCATTATTTAACCTTATGATGGATGTGATAGGGGTAACTTGACGGCTTTACATAAAAAGCCTTTATCATGCGCACTGCGCGCACAATCTTTACAAATATATCGCGGCTTGTCGACAATATGTGCGAGCTCGTGCAAACCTTTCTCGATGTCTTTTTTCTTCCATTTGCACAAAGATTTAGCCATAAACTAATCTCCAATAAAACCTAAGGTTAATTTTAGGATATTGGGAGAGTTCGCGCACGATTTTGTTGAGAAAAGATGTAAAAACTGAGGTGAATTTTTCTCGATCTTGGTTTTAAAATAAGAGAATAGCTTAGCAACAAGCGAATAATTACAGATTGCTTGTTGCTAATTTGACGCTATTTAGTGACTAAATGTAAGGTTTGATTGATGTCTCTAACCTGTTCGCCGACATCTTTTGAAATATGAGTGGCTAATTCGCGTGACTGATCTACTTCAGTCGTCACACTGTTCATGGCCTGTTCAAAGTCAGAAAAATGTAAGCGTTGCTGATTAATTTGTTCTAACGTACTTTCAGCGACATTAGCCGAGGTTATCGCTTGCTCAACTACGTTTACCGCGTTGCCTTTTAATAATTCGGCAATTTCTTTTTGTTTATTTGAGGCGCTTTCAATGCCGTAAATATTATCGGCGAGCGCTGAACTTGCTTGATTAAGCTGTTCTAGTCGTTGGCTAACTTGCTTTAACGAGTCTTGAGTTTTGCCAGCGAGTTGTCTTACTTCATCAGCCACCACCGAAAATCCACGTCCGTGTTCACCTGCTCTAGCTGCTTCAATGGCGGCGTTCAAAGCAAGTAAATTTGTTTGATCAGCTATTGAGCTGATCACATCGACAATAGTACCAACACTTTCAACGGAAGAGCTTAAAGACTCAATTGATGTTTTCCCTGCTGTTGCAGCTGAGTTGGTTTCTTCACTGGCATTTAGTACTTCATTGACTTGATTTTGACTATCATTCATCGCCATTTGTGTCGCTTTTGCACTATCAACTACTTGTTGAGAAAGCGTATTAACGTTTTCGGTAACATTCGAAAGTGCTTGCATAATATCGCCAACTTCTAGCAAGTGCTCACTCGTTGTTGACGATGAATCAAGAATGTTGCGTGCTTGGCTTTCCATTGTTTTCATGGCATTCGACACTAGGTTTAGTTGATTCGCTTTTTGCTTATCTTCTTCGGCAAGTTTTGACACCATTTGATTAAAGCTATGTGATATTTCGCCAAGTTCTGTTTTAGGTGAAATACCTGTGATGTTATCGACTCGACCTTCACTGACTAGCGTCACAAAACTATCGCGTAATTTTCGAAGTGGGTTTAAAATAACACTGCGCATCAACCAATAATTTGCGGCTAAAAATAAAACTAAAAACGTTAATAAACCGACCACTACATTGGTAAGTGATTTGTTTATTTTAGCTTGTTCTTGTGTAACGGTAATTTCACCTGAAACAATGATATTTTCTAATTCATCAACTTGAGCCGCTAATCGTTGTAAGCCTTTTTTACGCTGTTCTTGCAAAGATAATGTATTGTCTAACTCACTTTGATAGCGACTAACCAATGACTTTAGTTCGTCTAACGCTTCAACACTTAAATCTTCCAGATCGTCTTCATCTGCAAAAAAGTCATCTTCGTCTTCATCTGTTTCAGGGAATACTTCAAGTTCGGGAAATGCGGAAATTGTATCTACTAATGTTCGCAGATCATTTAAGGCAATTGCGACCGATTGGTTATTCAGCTGACTATCATTAAACATTTTTTCTCGACTATTCACTAAGTCATAAAGCGTTTTAGATATTTCATTGGTAAGTTTTAAGTAAGCTGGTTTTTGTTGAGGATCCAGCGCATTAGATTGAACAGCATATTTTGCCAGGCTAGCAGTGATTGCTGCCATGGCTTGTTCACCATTGCGAATAAGCGCTAAAGGGTCTCCACTTAATTTTCCTAATGCACGATATTTCGTTGAAATATCTGTTTTAAGTAGCGTTGCTTGAGCGCTAATCTCTTCAGTGAGGGTTTTAATGCCCAAATTCTTGGTGATAGCGATCATTTCGTCAAGTTGTGCTTCGGTATCATTGAGTAGGCTTGCATCGCCGTTTTGTAGGTATTTATTGATAGTACGATTAAACTTAATAGTCGTATGAGATTTCAGTGTTTGATAACCGCTATATTGAATTTGACTCTTGGTTAATGATTCACCAACTTGATACATAGTGGCTAAAAATATGATCGCAAAAATACTGATAGCTATAACTGATAACTTAGAAAAACTTGAAACCCGCAAAATAATTTACTCGACAGACGATTGAGGCTAAAGTTTATGTGGGTTTTGTGAAGGTTTTACGACAGCTTTATGACACTTTTATGACAACGATGTTCGTTGTCATGTTTAAGTCATCGCTTTTGGTATTGCCTGATTTACATAGACGTCAAAGCGATTTTTTTTCATTTTAATACTGGTTGATGGCGCTTTATTGTTTAGTGGCTCCGCATATGAAGGGCGTTTCACCACCACTCGATATTTAGCGAGTTTAAGGGCTGGTATTAATAAGTTATCAGCGTCTAAATCTTCGCCAACTAATGCCTGAAACACACGCATTTCTTTTTTTACGGCGGCGGATTTTTCACGGTGTGGGTACATAGGATCTAAATAAATAACATCTGGAGCGTTTGCTAGTGTCATATCATCGATAGAAGAGGCATAAATCAAGCTCATACGATCTACAATATCGGCTACTTCTTGATGTATTTTTGCTCGTGCTAGACCATTTTCAAGTAATGCCGCTACAATTGGCATGCGTTCCATCATAGTGACTTGGCAGCCAAGTGAGGCGAGTACAAAAGAATCTCTTCCTAAGCCTGCCGTTGCATCTAAAACATGGGGCGTAAAACCGTGTTTCAAGCCGATAGCTTTTGCAATATCTTGGCCTCTGCCACCACCAAATTTCCGTCGATGTGCAACAGGACCTTCGACAAAATCTACTTTTATTGCACCAAGCTTAGGCTCATCTAGCTTAATGAGTTCTACTTGTTGAAAATGGACCTGTAGTAAAAATAGTAAATTTGACTGTTTATTTACAGAAGCAACATCACCTATGTATTGGAGTTGCCATTGTTGAGCGACTTTTTTTGCTAAATCGATATCGGTTTTGTCTATATAACCCACCGCTATTTGTGTCATGTCGTACTTACTCATAGAAATATTAGATGCCTCGTCAGCTCATCATCATGGCTAAATGTGATGAATATGAGAGTAATTGTAAAACAATTAAAGCGAATAAAATATCTCTACTACTTTAGCGGGTGACAAAATTGGCATGTAAGTCATTTAACTGTGTTAAACAAACCTTCGATATCTCTGTTATACCCTGCCGTTATTGCGTATTAAATAAGCCGCAGTACTAAAGTACTACTTCATTTTATCACTAAGTTGTCTAGTGTTACCTCAGTTCAAAAAATAAACAATAGGGATGATTTTTTAGGGAAAGTTTATAAAATAAGGTAAAGAAAAATGAACGTTAGAAAACATTATTACATCAAACAAATACAAAGCGTATTCGCTATTTTATTAAGTTTTTTTTGTTTTGTACAAGCGTCCGTCGCGGGATCTTGGCAACAAAACGTAAATATTGGGGGATTCAACACAGTACACATTTACACACCCGACTCTCTGTCACCTGTTGGGGATGGTAAGTCATTGTTAATTGTTCTACATGGCTGTGTACAACCCATTAATAATTACTTAACAGCACAATTGGAAAGTGCGGCTGAATCTTATGGCATGGTTGTCGCTATTCCAGATGCCATGAATAAAGCGGGTTATAGTTGTTGGTCTTATTGGCAAGGCGCCGTATCAAGAACATCTGGGGATTATAAGAACTTGATAAATCTTGCCAATACCATGAGTGGTGATGCAACTCGTAATATTGATGCGCAACAAGTGTATATCGCTGGCCTTTCATCTGGCGCCGCCATGTCTGCTCAAACGGCTTGTTTAGCACCCGATGTTTTTTCCGGTGTAGCTCCGAGTGCAGGCCCAACAATCGGTACAAGTTCTAATGGAGCAATATCAACCTGTGAGACAGTATCGCCTAATACTTTTAAATCACGTTGTGAAGGCTATGCGGGATCGGCGGCAAGTCATTTAAATACACAAATTGCGGTAATTGGACATGGTACCGCTGATACAACGGTAAATACTTGTTATAACCAGCAAAATGCTAATGGCTTTGCCGCTGTTTATGGCGAAACACAACTGGCTGGGACAACAAATATCAGTGAAGGTGCCGGTCATACGGCTTCTGAAAGCTTGTGGACGAATAATCGAATATCAATGTTATGGTTTGATAACTTAGATCATTCATGGTCTGGCGGGGTAGGAGCTTCAGGAGATTATATTGCATCAACGAGTATTAATTTTGCTACGTATTTAGGAAATTTCTTTGCGCAAAACAATCAACGAGTCAATAGAAATAAGGCTCCGGTAATCGCAGGTCATACTGCGGTAGACAATAACAGTCAGCTTGATATTTCTGGAGTAGCAACCGATGAAGACGGTAGTGTCAGCAATATCAAAGTAGACATTAGCGTTATCGAATCAGGCAACATAACTTGGCTTTCAAGCATCAATGGTTCAGTTAATGCGAATGATGAATATAACTTGTTATCAGGTGTTTTTGCTGATGGTTTATACCAAGTAGCGGCAACGGCAACAGATAATGAAGGTAAACCCAGTGATATTGCTAAGGTTACAACACGTATTGGCCCTGAGCCACCAGCAACAGCGCCAACATTATCGAACATTAATGTGACTACTGCGGGTCAGTGTGCAACGGTGTCTGGCAATGTCTTTGATGAAAATCAAAACTTAGCGAGTGTTGGGGTCAGTTTCAGTAATGGTACGGTAACAGCACAACTTAATGGAAATGAATATTTAGCCGAAAGTTGTGGTTTATCTGGGGGGAATCAAACGGCGACTGTAACAGCAACTGATACCACATCATTATCTAGTACCGACAATGCGCAATTTACTATCGATGCAGGAGTTGAGGGGGATTATAACTTACATATTAACCAAGGCCATATTACTTGGGGAGTAGGATATTCTGCGTGTTATACGGCATTTGGTTGCTCAGATTTTGTGATGCGTGAATATGCTGCAGGTACCAATCAATGTCAGTGGATTGCCGATGGAGAACCAAGTTGTGCTGGACCTCAACAGGCATGTTCTATTGTTGAGCCAACCGATAGTGATAATGATGGCGTTGCTGATAATGTTGATAATTGCCCCGCAGTTGCTAATGCGGATCAAGCCGATAATGACAATGACGGCATAGGCAATGTGTGCGATAGCACGCCAAATGGAGAGCCAACCGATAGTGACAATGATGGCGTTGCTGATAATGTTGATAATTGCCCCGCAGTTGCTAATGCGGATCAAGCGGATAATGACAATGACGGCATAGGCAATGTGTGCGATAGCACGCCAAATGGAGAGCCAACCGATAGTGACAATGATGGCGTTGCTGATAATGTCGATAATTGCCCCGCAGTTGCTAATGCGGATCAAGCCGATAATGACAATGATGGCATAGGCAATGTGTGTGATAGCACGCCAAATGGTAATTTTAGCTGCAATGAAACGACATCAAGTAACTATGCTCATGTTCAAGCTAATAGAGCAACGACTAATGGCTCTTATGTTTTTGCCATTGGCTCGGGCACGAATTTAGGCTTATATAACGTTTATTATACGTCTACTTTAGCGGAAACAAGTGCGAATTACTTTGAAGAAGGAACTTGTCCATAACCCAATGATTCGCGTTTAGTGATAGAATTATTTTTATACAGTAAGGGAACATGAGTAAAGCCAAGTTTTAGATAATGCGCTTTGCTCATGTTTTTTAGTGACTACTCTACCTGAACATTATTGTCGCCCGTTGCAAAGGCGATTAATCGGCTCAACTGACTCAGGGATAAATCAGATTCTTGCTGCCATTGATTAAAACATTGTTGAATAGTGGCGAGGCTTGACTTTGTTTGGATACCGCCACTGATTAAATCATGTGCGCGGAAATAGGCTTCCACATCTCGAGAAAGTATAAAAGTATCTTTTCCTAATGCGCGCAGTGCATACGGACCGGTATTTCCACCTAAACGTTGACCATGTTTTTTAAGGTATGCCCATAAGCCAATGATATCTTCTGTTGGCCAATCGGCAATAAAGGCAGAGAAGCTTGGTTGCGAATTTTCATCACTATTTTGTTGCTCAAATATCATTTGCGCGTTGGCTTTTATTGTTTTTACTTTATTAAAATTTCGTATGATTTTAGGGTCGGCCGCTTTTCTTTCGAGCATTTCTTCCGGCATCATCAATATTTTTTCAATATCGAAATTAAAAAAACTTTCTTCAAAATTGGGCCATTTATTTTCAACAACTCGCCAGACAAAACCACTTTGGAATATTTTTTTGGTGAACGCGGATAAAAGGCGATCATCCGTTAACTGTTTTAACCGCTGGTCATGATTACCTTCACCGAGTAATAACGTTAATGCTTGTTCGCCGCCTTTACGCTGACAAGCGCGCTGATAAATTTTTTGCCATGATTCCATGAAATACTCTTATTATTGTTTTTTATTGAACGTTTTATTGATTGTTTTATTGTGTAGTTTAACGATGAATTTTAGCGACTATACGCGATCACTTTATTACGGCCACTTCTTTTTGCTTCATATAAAGCGATATCAGCATGATTAATATTATCGTCAATACTTTTCGTAGTATCTACTTGCACGACACCAAAGCTGGCGGATATTTGAATATTCTTGCCACCAATATCGATGTTTTCTTCATTGATCGCCTTCCTCAATCTTTCTGCGGTAAGCACCGCTTTGTCAATATCGTTGTAGGGTAATAAAATAATAAATTCTTCACCACCAATACGTATCAAGATATCTTCAGTGCGCAAAGATGATTCAATAACATGAGAAAAACTGACTAACACTTTATCGCCAGCAGAGTGACCATAACTGTCATTGATCTTTTTAAAACTATCGATGTCGCATAAAATGACCGAAAGAGGTTCTTGACGACGTTTTGCCAATGAATACATTTTTTCTGCAACATCGGTGAGGTAATTTCTATTTTTTGCCCCCGTTAATTTATCCGTGATAATTTCTTTTCTTAATTTGCCAACTAGCGAGTAGATAATACTTAAGGCAAATCCAAAAAATAGAATACAAATAAAACTCAACAGTGCCGTAAAATATAAGGAAAGCGGCACATGTTTTTCATCAGAGAAAAATAAAGCATAAAAAACAACATAAACGACAAAAATAAGTAAAGTGAGTAATAACGAACCATATAAAATACGGTCACCCACCCGATGCATTTTAAATTGTTGATTACATTTTCTAAGGGTTAATGCATACGGAATGAAGATATTCATTAAAACTAAAGCAGACCTTAAATAGCCAGCATTGAGATATATTTGTGCTAAGTATATTAAGCCAATAAAAAACACGCTATGAATGGCACACGCTAGATAATGTCGCAACGTTATTTCACAATCGTAACGAGTATATATAGCGAACATTAATAAATATGAAATCAATAAAATAAATAAATTAGTTACTATTGCAGAGGCGATAGGCAAATATTCAAAGCGCAATAAAATGGCTTCGAAGGCGGCAATGGTAAATAACAACAACAACCTAAAATAAAAAGTTGAGCGGGCTTTGTTCTGATTTTCAGGCGTAGGAAGAAAATAGGTAAAGGCATATAGCACAATACACACAATTGAAAGTGCAGAAAAATATGACATGCTGACTAGATATTCTTGCAATGCTCACTTCCAGGCTGCTGATTGGTTTAATTTAATTAACCTTATTATATCCTATATAGAATTTTTTTGAGAATGGCCGTTAGATAAAACCCATCTAAATGAGATGGGTTTTATCTAAATCTCATGGTGGTGAAGCTTAACCATTTATTCCGCAATGACGTAATAGTGCGTCTATTTGAGGCGCACGCCCTCTAAACGCTTTAAATAACTCACTGGGTTCTTGCGAACCGCCTTTTTCAAGAATGTTTTCTAAAAAGTCTTGTCCTACGGCGCGACTAAAAATTCCTTCTTCTTCAAAGCGGCTAAAGGCATCAGCAGATAACACTTCTGCCCATTTGTAGCTATAATAGCCAGCGGCATAACCGCCACCAAAGATATGACTAAAACTATGTTGAAAGCGATTAAAGTCAGTGGCGGTGATCACGGCATATTTATCACGTACTTTGTTTAATATTTCTTGGATGTACTCGCTGTTGTTATTATTGGGGTTATATTCGGCATGCATGGTAAAATCAAAAATACTGAACTCAAGCTGACGAAGCATTTGCATTGCTGATTGATAATTTTTAGCCGCTAGCATTTTATCAAGCATTGCTTGAGGTAATGGCTCATTGGTTTCAAAATGTCCTGAAATAAAGGTGAGTGCTTCAGGCTGCCAACACCAGTTTTCCAAAAATTGGCTGGGTAATTCAACCGCGTCCCAAGGCACACCATCGATGCCCGAAACACCGCTGGCGTTTATTTGTGTAAGCATATGATGAATACCATGGCCAAATTCATGAAATAATGTAACCACCTCATCATGAGTAAATAATGCCGGTTTATCACCTACGGGTTTATTAAAATTACAGGTGAGGTAAGCAACAGGATATTGAATATCGCCATTGGCTAATGCTCGACGTCCTACACAATCATCCATCCAAGCACCGCCACGTTTTTTAGCGCGTGCGTATAAATCTAGATAAAAACTGCCGCGTAGTTGCTGACTTTCATCAAAGACTTCATAAAATTTGACATCTTTATGCCAAGTATCAATACCTGATTTTTCTTGAATGGTTAAGCCAAACAAGCGATGTACCACTTCAAATAACCCTGAGACGACTTTGTTTTCTGGGAAGTAAGGGCGTAATTCTTCATCTGAAATCGCATAACGGTTTTGTTTCAATTTTTCACTGTAATAAGGCAGATCCCAAGCTTGCAGCTCTGTTTGGCCAAATTGAGCTTGTGCAAATGCTTTCACTTCATCAAGGTCTTGTTGTCCTTGTTTTTTTGATTTTTCAGCTAAGTTTTCTAAAAATCCCAACACTTCATCGGTTGAGGTTGCCATTTTGGTGGCAATCGACTTTTCTGCAAAATTATTAAAGCCAAGCAATTGAGATAATTCATGACGTAGCGCCAATAATTCATTCATAATTGCACTGTTATCAAATTCACCGGCATTTGGCCCTTGATCAGAAGCGCGTGTTACATAGCCACGATAGAGTTTTTCTCGCAGTTCGGCATTATCACAATACATCATGACGGGAAGATAGCTTGGAATGTCTAAGGTAAATAACCAGCCTTGTTTTTCTTGTTCTGCTGCTAAGGCCGCCGCCGCTTCTTTGGCGCTATCTGGTAAACCAGCAAGTTCTGCTTCATCGGTAATATTTACACTATAAGCGTGTGTTGCATCTAAAAGGTTATTGCCAAAAGTTGAGCTGAGCTCTGATAAGCGAGTCACAATTTCGCCGTATCGTTTTTTGTCTTCATCGTTAAGGGCAATGCCTGATAATTTAAAATCACGTAAGGCATTATCAATAACTTTTTTCTGGGCAGTCTCTAATGTTTTATATTCTTGGCTATTTGCAAGGCTTTGATAAGCTTCGAACAGGCCTTGATGTTGACCAACAAAGGTGCCGTATTCAGATAACAAAGGTAAACAAGACTCATATGCTTCACGTAATTCATCACTATTTACCACAGAATTCATATGAGAAATCGGCGACCATAGTTTGCCTAACACATCATCCACTTCATCAATAGGTGTGACTAAATTATCCCAGGTGAATGATGCTTGAGTTAAAACGTCTTCAATGGTTTTTTTGCAATCAGAAATCGCTTTTTCGACGGATGGTTTGACGTGCTCAGGTTTAATTAAAGAAAATGCGGGAAGTTTATCTTGCGCTAAAAGTGGGTTGGTCATGGTTATCTACATTTTTGAATATCTTAATTATAGATGTAAGTGCATTTGTTTAGATATTCAAGAGAAGAAACAAAAGTAATCAGCTCGTTTAATAATTTTTTTCGATAGGCCAGCAAAAGGCGTGAAAATTTAGTAAAAGAATAATGCGTTAAGGCATGCCTTATTGTTAATATCATCGGATGAAGTCTTGCCAAGATAGATGATTTTCCCTTTTTCGTCATATTGATGAACTTGAATCTTATTTGATCGAGTCTTATATATTAAATGACACTTATTTAGGAACTTACACATGACACAACATTTTGATTTTCTCGCCATTGGGGCAGGTAGTGGTGGAATTGCCTCGGCAAACCGTGCTGCAAAGCTTGGTAAAAAAGCAGCCGTAATTGAAGCTAAACACATTGGTGGTACTTGTGTAAATGTAGGGTGTGTACCGAAAAAGGCAATGTGGTATGCAGGGCAAATTGCCGATGCTTTACATTATGCTACTGATTATGGTTTTCAAGCACCGTTACAAAATTTTGATTGGGCAAAACTTGTTAAAAATAGAGAAGCATACATCGAAAGAATTCATGCGGCTTATGCACGTGGCTTTGCCAGTAACGATGTTACTGTGATTAATGGTTTTGCCAAATTTATCAATAAAAACACCGTAGAGGTAAATGGCGAGCAAATCACTGCTGATCATATTGTTATTGCCACAGGCGGTCGCCCAAGTATTCCAAACATTAAAGGAGCTGAATTTGGTATTGATTCAGATGGTTTTTTTGCCTTAACCGAACAACCAAAAAGTGTTGCAGTAGTTGGTGCGGGTTATATTGCCGTTGAACTTGCCGGCGTGCTTCATGCCCTTGGTTCAGAAGCACATCTATTAGTACGTAAAGAAAAACCCTTGCGTGGTTTTGACGACATGCTCAGTGATACTTTGGTTGAGCAGATGGCAAAACATGGCCCGACGCTTCATAACCATAGTACGCCTAGCCACATTGAAAAACATGAAAACGGCGAACTTACTGTGCACCTTGAAAACGGTAAATCTGTGGGGCCGGTAGAGACATTAATTTGGGCGATTGGTCGTGAGCCAGCGACGGATAATATTAATGTGCAATCAACCGGCATCGAATTAGATGAACGAGGTTTTATTCCAACCGACAAATATCAAAATACCAATGTAAAAGGTATTTATGCGGTGGGTGACAACACAGGACGCGCACAATTAACCCCCGTTGCGGTGGCGGCTGGGCGCAGATTATGTGAACGATTATTCAATGATAAACCTTATGAGTGTCTTGATTATTCAAATATTGCAACCGTAGTCTTTAGTCATCCGGTTATTGGCACGGTTGGTTTAACGGAAAAAGAAGCTATTGCTGAATATGGTGAAGAGCAAGTTAAAGTCTATAATTCACAATTTACCGCTTTATATCAAGCGATCACTGAAGATTATCGCGACCCTACGCGAATGAAATTAATCTGTATTGGTAAAGAAGAAAAAATTGTTGGAATTCATTCAATCGGTTTTGGCAGTGATGAATTGTTACAAGGATTTGCGGTTGCGATGAAAATGGGGGCGACGAAAGCTGACTTTGATAATACCGTCGCGATCCACCCAACTTCTGCCGAAGAGTTTGTTACCATGTAGCGCAGAGTTTTGAAAAGGATAACAACAAGGCTTTCATTGTTAGTTAAGTCGTGAGAATTGACTTGATATTACTTTATCCTTTTAGGGTGACACTTGGTTTAGTGTCACCCTTTTATTTTATTAGCGAAGTTACTTCAACAACGGCACTTGATGAAGCTTATTTTGTTGTGCAGTTAATTGCGCTTTCAGCTCCGGGTGATCGATAAGGCTATTCAATAAGAGTACTTTTACCCCGTGTCCTTTTACTCGGGTATTGATAACAGGCTGGTTACTATTTACGTCAAATTGTTCGTTGCTTATTGCATCAACCCATAAACCATTACTCAACATTGATTGAATATTAAATACCGCGTCGTCATCCCCTTTGTTTAACAACACTAACGCGGTTTGGCTCTCTTCTTCGTTCTGATAGACACGATAAAAGCTAGCTTGATCACCGGAAAATTCGAGATTAATTTGTAAACCACGTTGCAAGGCAACTGACTGCTTTCTGATATGAGCAATACGGGTTAATTCATTGTGAATGATGTGTTTTTTGGCTTGTTCAATTCTTTGTTGACCTAAATAGTTTCGATTGCCTTTGTGTTCTGGTAAACCGGTCATAAAGTTGATTTCAGAGCCATAATAAATCACCGGTATCCCGCGGGCGGTAAATAACCAATTATTGGCATCGATAAAACCTTCATCACTGGCATTCATTCTTGCCATATCGTGATTATCGTAAAAGGTCATTAGTTCATACGGGTTTTGATAAACACCATCATCTAAATGTAAATAAGACAAAATATTTTTGAAATTGCTGTCTTGGTTTTCAAAGACGCTGGTAATCGCTGCTCTACCAGGAAAATCTAACACGCTAACGCCACCGTTTTCCGGTCGAGTATGCTCGGCGATAAACTCGGCATCGTAGGAATAACTTTCACCAAAAATAAAAATATCGGGGTGGTGTTGACGAATACGATCAAACAATTTTTTCCAAAAATGATGTGGCATTTCTTTTATCGTATCAACACGTAAGGCATGCGCGCCTTGTGCTATCCATTTAAGGTAGGCACCTTCAAAATAATCGAGTACGGCTTCATTATTTTCATTAATGTCTGAAAGTTGCGCTAAGCCTGTATGAGTATTAAAAAAGCTATGCAGCGGATTAGTAGGATCGAGTTTCTCGGGATGAATATTTTGATGATCGGCGATTAACGTGCCGTTTTGATCATAAATTTCGGCAAATTTTGGTTGATCTTCCACCATGCTATAAGAGGGAGAACCGTGATTTCCAACAATATCTAACACGAAATTAAGGTTATAATCTTCTTTAAGTTGAGAGGTAAGTTCAGCAAACGATAAATTTTCAGAGGGTAAATGCTCATCCACTTCATAAAAGTTACTACCCCAATAACCATGATAACCCGTTTTACCGCCGTCTTTGTAATAAGCCCCAAATGTTACTTGCTCACCGCCACTAAATGCTTGGTCGGGATTATCAAAAATAGGCGTCAGCCACACCGAAGTAAATCCCATATCTTGAATATACTTGGCATTATTAAGTACTCCTTGAAAATCGCCTCCTAGGTAGCCGACATTTGCTTCTTGTCCATCAGGGCCAATAAGTGGAATGTTAAAACTGGGGTATTTCCCACCTTGGTTTTCGTGATTGTTGCGTTTATCGCCATCAACAAAACGATCCGTTAATAAAAAATATACCGATTCAGCAGCATATGGCTCTAATGTCCCATAAAACGTTGTGTTGGAATGATGTTTCGAGCTGGATAGTTGTGCAGGTTGATCGAAAGACGATGCGCAGCCTAAAAAAGTCAAAGATAAAACGGTAGTGATTGCTGTGTAAGTAAATACGCGCGTTAATTTCATCGTTAGGTTATCCAATTTATAGCGGTTGGATAACATCCGTATTGGTCTCACAATTAATGTGAACACTTAGGAATAAAAGCCAACAGAAATTTTATAAAGTCAATTAATTAGCAGATATCTTATTGATTTGGGAATGTTTATTACAAGTATCTGCATACGTATTCATGAAGTGGCAGCCTTTATTTATGCGTGTTATCTGGGCATATTGAACGAATAATACATAAGTGATGGCGGGCTCCAAGCTCAATGCATTCGACAAAATGTCAGTGTGAATACGCCGTTATGTTAACAGCATGAATACCATAACAACCGTTGGAAAAAGTCGATGATTCGAAAAATTAGCATGACAGGCTTACTGTTAGCCATTTACCTTGTAAGTGGATTTTCAAAAGGACAAACGTTACCTAGTAACTTAAATAATCCTGTTGAAAACATGATGACTGCTTCTGATAAAGCCTTGGTTGATAATGAACAGCAACTAATAAAGGCGCCGTTAAAATCGCCTGCTGAGCGTAGTGGATTTACTCAATTAGTTGACTACCAACATCATGACAATAAACTCATCTTAACGACTGAGCAAGGAACTATTTCGCTTGAATTTGTCACCGAAAATAGCGTTTATGTTAACTATGTGTTGAATGATGCTCAGCCATTACCGAGTTATCTTCTCGACGAAAAGCACAACAAAAAAATTGTCACAACCCTAGAAAATAAAGAAAAGTCTTTAACATTAACCAGTGGCAGTGCAACGGTTGTCATTGATAAATCTCCCGTCAGGCTGTCATTTTTTCATCAGAATAAATTAATGTTAGCAGAAGAGCTTGGTTATTTTGAACAAGACACAACGCAAGGGTTTCGTTTTAAATTAAGACCAGAAGAAAAGCTCTTTGGTGGTGGTCAACGTGTGTTAGGTATGGATCGTAGAGGGCATAGATTACCTCTGTATAATCAAGCGCATTATGGCTACCAAGACCATTCTGAACAAATGTATTTTGGTTTACCTGGCGTCATGTCTAGCGATAAATATATTTTAATGTTTGATAATAGTGCCAAAGCGCATCTTGATTTAGGCGCGAGTCAATCAGACATTTTACAATTTGATTCACAAGCAGGACGGTCGGCATACTTAGTTGCCATGTCAGATAGTTATCAATCGCTGATTAATCATTATACCCATGCAACCGGAAAGCAGCCGATGCCGCCTATTTGGGCACTGGGTAGCATGGCTTCACGTTTTGGTTACCGCAGTGAAGCACAAGCAAGAGAAGTGGTTGCTGAATATCAAAGGCAACAGATGCCATTGGATGCGATAATTTTTGATTTATTTTGGTTTGGTGCCGATGTTAAAGGGCACATGGGAAACCTTGATTGGGACAGAACAACGTTTCCAACCGGCGAAAAAATGATTGAAGATTTTAAAGCGACTGGGATCAATACCATACTGATTAGTGAACCTTTTATTCTTACTACTTCTAAGAATTGGCAATCTGGCGCTGAAAACCAAGCGTTTGCTATCGACAAAGCAGGCAAACCGGTGACCTTTGATTTTTATTTCGGTAATACCTCGTTAGTCGATGTTTTTTCAAAGAATGGACAAAGTTGGTTTTGGTCATTCTATCAAAAGCAATTAGATTGGGGCGTGGCAGGTTTTTGGGGCGATCTTGGTGAGCCTGAAGTTCACCCACAACACGCTATTCATCAATTAAGCGACACAGGACAACATGCTTATGCAGATGAAGTGCATAATGTTTATGGCCATCAATGGGCGAAAACGCTTTTCACTGGTTTTCGTGAAGCGAGTCCCCAACAACGACCGTTTATTATGATGCGTTCTGGCTTTGCAGGCAGTCAGCGTTACGGCATGATCCCATGGACGGGTGATGTCAGTAAAACATGGCAAGCCCTCAGTGCTCAGGTCGAATTATCATTGCAAATGGGGCTGTTAGGATTAGGTTATACTCATTCCGACTTAGGGGGCTTTGTCGAATCAGAAAAATTTGATGAAGAGCTGTACGTGCGTTGGTTACAATTTGGCGCATTTCAACCGGTGTTTCGACCACATTCACAAGATGCAACCCTACCTGAGCCCGTTTTTCACGGTGAAGAAGTAAGTCAATTGATCAAAACGGCGCTAAGCTGGCGTTATCAGTTATTGCCATACAACTACAGCATTGCGTATCAAAATCACACTCAAGGCACACCTTTGATGCGACCACGTTTTTTTATCGATGATGCGAATGATGAGAACTTTTTAGATACGGATGCTTATCTTTGGGGACCCAATCTATTGGTTGTTCCGGTAACAGAGCCTGGTATTACGCAACTAGAATATACTTTCCCGAAAGGCGTGTGGTTTGATTATTGGCAGGATCGAAAATACTCGGCGGGTAAACAGGTGTTACCGGTAAATAAAGAAACAATTCCGGTATTTGTGAAAGCGGGGGCTATTATTCCTCATGCTCCTAATATGTTAAATACCCAAGCATATACAGGCAATGATTTGGTCATTCATTATTGGTTTGACGCCAGTGCGCCACAATCTAGTTTTCAACTTTATCAGGATGACGGCCTCAGTACTCAATATTTACAAGGTGATTTTAAGCAAATTAATTTCACAGCTGCGTTAAATCAAGAGCAAGTGAATTTTGATATCAATATCGAGAATGGTGAAGTAAAACTTAAAGAAAACAAACAATTAAAAATAGTTGTTCATAATGCCTCACATTTAGAAAACGCTTATCAAGGGAAAAAACAGTTAACTAGTGTTTATGACAGCAAGTTAAATACATTAACACTCGATGTCACCTTTACCGGAACTGATATTGGACTAACTTTTAAACCGTGAAAGCCGTTTGTGCAATAAGTGTGATTTTTCAGTCGGGATAGTGCATTTGTCATGTGAAGTAGATTGCGAAAGGCACAGGCAATATTGCATTAATCGGTAAAGAAAAATTTAACAATCAATGGTTTAAAAAAGTTTCGATTTTTTTGAGTCAACAATCTTTAATGGACCCTAAACGATGCTATTGAATAAAAAGATTATCGCAACCGTAGCGGCGACTACTTTACTGTTTGCATGTAATGAAGCCAAACAAAGTGATAAAAATATACTGTCGAAAACGACAGTGAATCAAAAGGTTACTAGTGATAAGTCAACATCCGCTGAACTAGGACCGCTCCATGTGGCATCGCCAAAATGGCAAGATCAAATCATCTATTTTTTAATGATTGATCGCTTTAATGATGGCAATTTACATAATAGTGATCAGGGCGTTGGCGTTTATGAACGCGGAGCAAAAGACAAGTATAATGGCGGTGATTTACAAGGGGTTATCGATAAAATAGATTATATCAAACAGCTTGGAGCTACAGCTGTTTGGACAACGCCTCAAGTTGCCAATCAATGGTGGGACCCTGTTGCCGAATTTTGGGGATATCACGGCTATTGGGCAAGAGATTTTAAGTCCGTTGATGAGCATTACGGTAAACTTGAAGATTACCAACAATTAGCCAAATCACTTCATGCTAAAAACATGTATTTAATTCAAGATATTGTTGTCAATCATACCGGCAACTTCTTTTATTATGATGGTGATTATGATGAGCAGAATGTTAAACAGAATTTCAAAATAAATACCGGTTCAATTCCAAGCGTTTCAGCCAGTCAATTTCCTTTTACTCAAAATGACGTTAACAAAGTGGAGCATCAACAAGCGAATATTTTTAACTGGACTCCTTCAATACTCGATATCACGGTACATAAACAAGAGACAACCTATCAAACGTCGGGTCTTGATGATATGAATACCAAAAATCCCGTGGTGAGAAATGCCTTAAAAGACTCTTTTGGCTATTGGATTAAAGAAGCTGGCGTCGATGCATTTCGTATTGATACGGCAAAATACGTCGAAAAAGAATTTTATGAAGATTTTCTTCATGGCGATGATGGCATTGTGACTACGGCTAAATCAACGGGTAGAAACGATTTTTTTACCTTTGGTGAAATTTTTGAAATGTCACAACCCTTTACAGATCGTGCGGAAAAGAAAATCACCGATTATTTAGGCACAGATGAGAACCCTCGTATTGACGCGCCGTTAAGTTTTCCACTTTATAATGAAATTAAGCAAGTGTTTGCCGGCGGGCGTCCAACTTCATATTTGTCATATCGCGTTGATGCGGCGATGAAATGGTATAAAGATCCCTATAGAGCGGTAAATTTTATTGATAACCACGATGTTGAACGTTTTTTAGCGAATGGTACGTTAAGTGGTTTCAAGCAAGCGTATGCCTTTATGATGTCGATTCCGGGCATTCCAGTTATTTATCAAGGGGATGAGCAAGCGCATCTTTTAAGCCGACAAGCGATGTTTGCTGGTGGGTATGGCTCTGAGCAAGATCAATTTAATCAAGCGTCTGATATGTTTCGTTTTATTCAAACGCTGACAAAAATTAGAACTCAACATAAAGTGTTTAGTCGCGGTAGTATTGAATTTATTCAAGAAAATGCATCAGGGCCAGGAATACTAGCCTACAAGCGCGAATATAACGGCAAAACAGCCTATGTTATTTTAAATAGTGCCGAACAAACCGCGTTGTTAAGCCGCTTGCCAACCAGTTTTTATGAGGATAATCAACCGACTATTTTACTGGCTGAGAATATTGATAAAACTTTGCCTTTTGCCGAAGACGGTACATTGACTATGGAAATGCCAGCGCGTTCTATTTTAGTGCTTATTGGCAATAGTCGAGCTAGTCAACCAACTAAGTCAATGACACAAGAGATTACCGTTGCCCCAATACCTGTGGAGTTTAACAATGTAACGTCTGCGATAATCCAAGGTACGACGACGACGGCGCATGCCGAATTAATTAAAATTATCGATGGTAATATTGAACAGGCAGAAAAATTTTCGTCCGATGCTCAAGGAAAATGGCGTACCAATTTACCTTTAGATGGCTTAGGCAATCATCAACATGCCGTAGAAATTTTTTGGCCGGAAAAAAATTATGTAACGAACAAATTTACTTACTCGATGAATTCGACCATTGTTTCTGGCATGGCTGCTGTCGATGACCTTATTGGTGATGATAAAGGGCCAGCAGCTCAATATATAAAACCTGGCTATCAAGCCGATAACTGCTATTTAGACATAGATTCAGTTCAAGCGAGAACCGGCGGTAATATACTAGAGTTAACGATTAAAATGTGCGATATCTCAAATGCTTGGGCACCACCCAATGGTTTCGATCACTTAGCGCTAACCATTTATTTTAATGATAAAAAGGCCTCAGGGCTCAAAGCTCTGCCTTTGTTAAATAGCGCAATGCCTCAACAAGGCACATGGAATGTTGCTCATTCAGCCTTTGGTTGGGGAAACTATGTTTTTGCAACAGATGGTGCTTCTTCAACTCAAGAAGGTACTATTTTAAATTACACACCCATCATAACAGTAAACCATCAATCCAAAGAAATTAAGATGATTTATCACGCTGATAAACTAGGTATAGATGACTGGTTAGCGGTTGATTTGTATTTAACCACTTGGGATAAAGACGAAGGGGGAGATTATCGTTTGATCAATGAGACACCGTCGAAATGGCACTTTAGCCATAGTGCGCAGAATTCTCCAAAAATTGCCGATGATGCTTTTATGACCATTTTGCGCCAGAATTAACCGATACTGCTAACGATGACATTAACAGTCGTTTTCTTTTTGAACAGTTGTCGTGTCAATTTTGTACTGGTTCAACCTGTTTGAATAGACCGATAACGATCAGCTGATGAATACGTATGCATGGTTTTTGCATACGTATTCATTTTGTGAAGTTTAACTGCCAGTGAAATAGTGAAGATTAGCTAAAATAGTTTAATTGCAAAGTTAAAATGAATTTTTTAGTGAAAACATGAGGTTATCTTTTTTGGTAGTTACCTCTATTAAAGATTAATAATTGATAAAAAATAAAACTTAATAGAAAGGTGAAAATAATATGAAACGAGTATTGATGTTGCTTGCAGCAAGTTCGACACTTGCATTTCAAGCGAATGCCGATTGGTTTATCCGCGGCACGCATAATAGCTGGGCAGCTGATCAAATGGCTGATATCAGTAATAACACAATGTTAGCTGATGACGTAGTGTTTACTTCAGCTGGGGAGATAAAATTTGATCGTTTTGGTGACTGGAGTGAAAACTACGGTACGGGTGGTCAAGGTGGCGGTAATATTTCAGTCTCAGCGGGAACTTGGGATATTGAATTTTATACAGATACGAAAGGTTGGGCTATTTTACCTTCATCAACACATGGCGGGTCGACAGGTGGTGGAACAGATTATCATTTGCGTGGCACCCCGAATGGTTGGGCCGAAGGCACATTGTTAACACAAGTGGGAACAACTTCAGATTATGAAATCTGTATTGAATTTAACGGTGGTGATGCTTCTGGTGGGCCAAGATTTAAGATAGATAAAAATGGTGGCTGGGGAAGCGATGCTTTTCCTTCAGCAGATGTTTCTGTCGCCCAAGGCTTTGCCCATATTGTCGTTGATAGTAGCAATGACTCGATAAAGTCAGTATCTGACGGTTTAGGGGCAAATTGTTCTCCTGTCACCGCAACAAATGATTTTCGTAATCGTACCATGTACTTTGTTTTCCTAGATCGATTCGCTAATGGTGATACGAGCAATGATAATGGTAATAATGCCAGCGCGACATCGAGCGTTGGTGGTAGCGGTAATTTAGATGAATGGAAAAAATACTGGGGTGGAGATATTCAAGGGCTTATCGATAAACTTGATTACCTTCAAAACTTAGGGATTACGGCTATTTGGGTGACCCCTTTAAATGATAATGTTGATAACTCTGGCACTGCTGGTGCTTATCATGGTTATTGGGGGCGCGACTTTTATGAAGTGGATGAGCACTTAGGGA
This sequence comes from Thalassotalea castellviae, assembly GCF_031846185.1. Classification (NCBI taxonomy): domain Bacteria; kingdom Pseudomonadati; phylum Pseudomonadota; class Gammaproteobacteria; order Alteromonadales; family Colwelliaceae; genus Thalassotalea; species Thalassotalea castellviae. The sequence continues at coordinate 213,421 of NZ_JAVRIF010000004.1, read as the reverse complement.
GTTGGGCGTTAGTTGATCAATTAGATGCAGAGATGGAAGCGCGTGGTATGAAGCTTGTGCTTGATTTTGCTCCGAACCATAGTAGTCAAAATGATAAATATGAATATGGTGCTGTGTATAAAGAAGGTGTCTTTCAAGCGGATGAAGCAAATTCAACTTGGTTTCATCAAAATGGCGCAATTGCTGACTGTTATGATTCAGACCCTAGTACAACCTGCGGTAATGAATGGTCAGACCCATGGGCGTATCGTAATAAAACCTTGTTTAATTTAACCGACTTTAATCACGGCGTTAATAGTAATTCGGTTTCTGATACTTACCTGATTGAAGCAGCGAAAAAATGGTTAGCACACGGTGTTGATGCGTTTAGAATTGATGCAATAAAACATATTGAACCTAATTTTATTAATCGCTTTACTGCTGAAATGAGAGCCGTAAACCCCGATGTTTATATTTTTGGTGAATGGATGGATGCCGGCGCGTCAGATGCTAATTCAATGGCTTTTTTAAGTGAAGGTAGAGGGTCTGAATTATTAGATTTCAACCTACGGGATAATATTGAAAATGTTATTGCTGATAATATTTCAATGATTGATCTTAATGCTCATATTGAAAGCCGTGCAGGTGCTATGGGTAATCGTGAAGATTGGCAGCCAATTTTCCTTGATAACCATGACGCCACACGTACCAGTGTTTACTTACAAACAAACGGTGTTGTCAATAAAGGGCGACAAGGTAAAGGTTTTGCAAAAGCATTTGCGGAAGCAAGACAAAATCTAGGTATGGCCTTAGTGATGACGTTACCAGGTATTCCAACAATTTATTATGGTACCGAGCAAAACTCGACATGGTTCACTGCAAATGGTGATGGTGAAGTCGGTCATGACCCTTATAACCGAGAGCAAATGCCGTCTTTTTCTGAAACATCTGCTGCTTTTACTATGATAAAATCATTGGCTGATTTACGAAGTTCAAGTGCCGCCATTGCCACTGGTAGCTACCAACAAAAATGGTTGAATGCTGATATTTTAGTGTTTGAACGAAAAGAAGGGACAGACACCGTAGTTGTTGCAATGAACAAAGGTGCTGCAGCAACTATTTCGGTTTCATCACTAGGTCTTGCCGACGGTACTTATACGAGTCTAACCGGCGGTGATGTAGTATCGGTTACTGGAGGTCAAGCGTCATTGAGCTTAGATCAAAATGAAGTGATTGTACTGCACTAGTATTGTTCTTACTTCTTAAAAAAAGTAAGGATTTCACGATGAGTTTTAGTCATTAAAGCTCATTTGATAAAATAAATAGGCGTTATGTCAAACAGTTGGCATAACGCTTATTATTCATAATCAACCCTACCATTATTCTTAACTCTTCGTTCAGGATGTTATTAGGAAATTTAAACCTATTGATTCTCTTTATGAATCTACCTATCTTGCATCTATAGATAAACTGCATACAAAATCACGGGAAATGCCTTTCTTCCATGTGAAATTAGGCTTTTTACCTAGCCAATTAAATGACTTTTAGCTAAATTATAAATAAGCACTATAGTTAATATCGTGCCTATTCAATGGGATATTTAGGCTTTTTATTAGCTTAAAGGAGATTTTCTTGACGACAGAAGCGAATAAATTAAATCCTGAATTGTTCAGAAAGAAACGTATTATACAAGTCACTTGGTTAACCCAATCTGCAACAATTTTAGCTGCTCTTTTTCCACTGATGTACAAAGATTGGTTTAATTTAACCCTACTGTTTATATTTTTGATCTGTCTTTCTATTGGTCGATATCTGGTAAAAAAAGATCTAGTTCAATATGGCTCCAATTTAGTCAATTTATCGATAACCATCTTAATTTTAACACTTTGTTTTTTTAATCAGGGCATTAGAGACGAGGCATTATTAGTTTTTCCGGCATTAATTAGTTTTGCGGTACTAACCGGGACCGATAAATTTTTATGGACTATTTATGCGTTAATCGCATGTAGTGTAATGTTAATGGGTTTAGTGAATGAACTTGAGCTTTATAAACATATCGTCATTGGGACAGGTATAGAATCAGCGATTATGATCGTTATTATCTTATCGGTAGTTACTTACAGTATAAAATTGTTAGGCTCAGATCTCACTTCGGCAAATAAAAAATTATTAGAATATCAGGATGAATTAGAACAAAGAGTCGTTAATAGAACGCAACAACTGCAAGAATCAATTAATAGTTTAACAGAGGCAAAAACCGAATTAGTAGAAGCCGAAAAAATGGCCTCGCTTGGCAGGTTGGTTGCTGGTGTGGCACATGAAATTAATACGCCTTTAGGTATTGCCATAACGGCATCTTCATTAATTCAAGAAAGTACAACAGAATTAAAATCAACCTTAGAGAAAAATACTGTCACTAAATCTGGCTTATCAACTTATGTACAGGAAATCGAACAAAGTATTGATATGGTGCAGGGCAATTTAAAAAGAGCGGCAACTTTAATTGCTGATTTTAAACAGGCGGCAGTGATACAAAGTGATGAACAAGCCAAAACATTTAATTTATTTGAAATATTAAACACTATTGTAGCGCACAATAAAACGCTGCATAAAAAAGTCACTGCGGATATTTTTGGTGATAAAACTATTTTTATCACTCATGATCCTGATGCGATAACCCGTATTTTTACTAACTTATATAGCAACTCATGTATTCATGGCTTTGCGGGTATGGATGAAGGTCATATCGATATTGAAATAGCACAAGCGGGTGAACAGGTTTCTATTATCTATTCGGATAATGGTAAGGGGATTAAAGCAGATAATGTTGAGCATATTTTTGAACCATTTTTTACCACTAAACGTGGTAAAGGGGGCACAGGATTAGGCATGCATATAGTTTATAATTTAGTCACTCAATCATTAAAAGGGCAGATCCAATATAACCCAGATTATTGTGCTGGCGCTTGCTTTGAAATTACCTTTAAACTTGCCTAAAAGAGAATATTTTCATAAACCTAGCTGAAACTTAAACCGTTTGTCACGGGATTAATTTCCAACTGTTTATTTTAGACTTTTTGTTAACGCACTGGTAATGACCGAGCCTAAATCATTCAGTTCAAACGTGTCGTTATCTTTAATATTAATACAACCTTTGCCTGTTTTTATCTTTGGATATTGATGTTGAAATTCAGCTAAATGCTGTGCGTTGCACGTATAAACTGATAAGTAATTTTTTTGGTTAGCTAAAGCGATCCAATGATCACCCAATGTAAAAGTTGGCATTTTGTATTTCATTGATGGCTCTGCATCAGGAAATAATTTCATGATTAAAGTATAGATGGCATTAAAGCGCGCCATTCTTTGTTCTGGTATATTTTTTAGGTAAGTCGATAAGTCCATACAAATTCTCGAGTGATAAAAGGTTTCAATATTGTCAGTAATATATTCGCCATAAATTAATTATTAATAATAGACTTTTTTTAAAATAATTATCCAACTAAAGTAAGCGCTGTCAGGCACCCTTTCTCACTTATATTTTTTTGTTATTTGCATGTGTCATATTTCTTTAAAAATAATTTAATAATAGACTGGTAATGACAGAAAATTCTGGTAATCTCTTATTCCCTTAGTGAGGATAGTTGGTCTCTTTTTGAGCAATCAATAAGAGATAAAAAAATACTTATCCACATTTATAAAATAATAATAATAATATAGATAAAAGGATTTTTTCTTACCTTTTTCCATATAAAACAAAAACTTAATCATATTTGACCCATTTTGATACTTTATCTCTATGGAATCTTATGCTGCTTTTCAACAAAGTTATCCACATTTTCACTCATTTTTTTCATACATTAATGGTTAATTGCTAGAGAGTAATCAGGCTTTATGGCATGCTTAGCCAAATTTCTTACTAGCGATACAAATCATCATGTCCAAATCTTCATTATCTCCGCTCATTTTAGTTGATGGTTCTTCTTATTTATTTCGTGCCTATCATGTGCCTTATTTGCAAGCGTTATCAACCAAAGATGGTCAATCTACAGGAGCAATTACTGGCGTATTAAATATGCTCAATAGTCTGAAAAAAGATTACCCCAATGGGAACGTTGTCGTGATATTCGATGCGAAAGGTAAAACGTTTAGAAATGATATGTATCCTGAATATAAAGCCAATCGTCCTCCAATGCCTGATGATTTACGCACACAAATTGCACCGATTCATGAAATAGTTGAAGCAATGGGGTTACCTTTACTCGTTATTGAGGGAGTGGAAGCGGATGATGTTATCGGTACATTAGCAGCGCAAGCTACTAAAGCAGGTATTGAAACTGTTATTTCAACCGGCGATAAAGATATGGCTCAGTTAGTAAATGAGCATGTCACGCTTTATAACACGATGACGAATGTAAAAATGGACCAAGCTGGCGTCTTAGAAAAATTTGGGGTACGTGCTGATCAAATTATTGACTATCTTGCTTTGATGGGCGACAAAGTCGATAACATACCCGGTGTAAATAAGTGTGGCCCTAAAACGGCTGTTAAATGGTTAACTGAACATGAAACTCTGGCCAATGTCATCGCAAATGCCGATAGCGTAAAAGGAAAAATTGGTGAAAACCTTCGAGAAGCATTAGAGTTTTTACCTCTATCTTATGAATTAGCGACTATTAAATTAGACGTAGAACTTGATAAATCTGTTGAGCAACTGCAACCGACAGAGCCAAATGTCGCGAAATTAACCGAGCTTTACACTAAATTTGAATTACGTCGTTTATTGGCGGATTTAACAAAAGGTTCTAATAGTGAAGCGACGACAATTATTAGCGAAGAGGAGAATGAAGAAGAGTCAGTGCCTGCAGAGGTTATTGAAACTAAGTATGACATTATTCTCAATAAAGAAGACTTTGCTAGCTGGTTAGCTAAATTAACCGCAGCGGATCTTTTTGCTTTTGATACCGAAACCACCAGCGTTGATTATATGAAGGCCGAGTTAGTTGGCTTATCATTTTCTGTGGAAGTTGGTAAAGCAGCGTATGTCCCCGTTGCTCATGGCTATATCGACGCGCCAGATCAGTTAGATAGAGACTGGGTTATTGCCCAACTTAAACCATTACTTGAAGATAGTGATCGTCAAAAAGTAGGTCAAAACTTAAAGTATGACGCGAATGTGCTTTCTCATTACGGCGTACAAATGCAAGGTATCAAATTTGATACTATGATCGAATCATACTGTTTAAATAGCGTTGCCACACGCCATAATATGGATGCCTTAGCTGAAAAATATTTGGGTTATAAAACCGTTCATTTTGAAGACATTGCCGGAAAAGGCGCTAAACAGTTAACTTTCAATCAAATTGACATTGAAAAAGCGGGCCATTATGCCGCCGAAGATGCCGATATAACTTTGCGTTTACATCAAGCTATTTATCCTAAACTTGAGAAAAGCAACACACAACTTAGCGTTTTTAATGAAATAGAAATGCCGTTAGTGCCAGTGCTTGCACGGATGGAGCAACATGGCGTGTTGATTGATAGTGATTTATTGAACGAACAGAGCCACTCGATCGGCATGAGGTTACAAGAATTAGAAGTTGAAGCACATAATATTGCGGGTCAAACATTTAACTTATCGTCACCAAAACAATTGCAGAAAATATTGTTTGAAGAGTTAAAAATTCCGGTCATTAAAAAAACGCCTAAAGGTGCCCCTTCTACAGCAGAAGAAGTGTTACAAGAGTTAGCACTAGATTATCCTTTACCCAAAGTCATTTTAGAAAATCGTGGTTTAAGTAAATTAAAATCGACTTATACGGACAAATTGCCGTTACTGGTTAGTAATACAGGACGTGTGCATACATCGTATCAACAAGCAGTTGCTGCAACAGGGCGTTTATCTTCAACCGATCCAAACTTACAAAATATCCCAATTCGTAGCGAAGAAGGGCGTAAAATTCGTCTTGCTTTTATTGCACCAAAAGATCATAAAATTGTCGCGATAGATTATTCTCAAATAGAGCTGCGAATCATGGCGCATTTATCAGATGACCCAGGATTAGTGTCGGCATTTTCAGACGGTCGAGATGTACATAAAGCGACGGCGGCAGAAATTTTTGGTGTAGATTTAGCTGATGTTACTGCCGATCAACGTCGCAGTGCGAAAGCGGTTAACTTTGGTTTAATTTATGGCATGTCAGCTTTTGGTTTAGCGAAGCAATTAGATATTCCTCGCCATCGTGCTCAAGAATATATGGATAAATACTTCGAACGTTACCCCAATGTGCTCGCTTATATGGAAGACACTCGTCAACAAGCAACAGAGCAGGGTTATGTTGAAACATTATTTGGACGCCGACTGTATTTACCGGAAATAAAATCGAAAAATGCTATGCGTAGAAAAGGTGCTGAACGAGCTGCTATTAATGCCCCTATGCAAGGTACAGCTGCTGATATCATAAAGAAAGCAATGTTAGCGGTTGATGAATGGATTGAAGCACAAAATGATGACCGTATTAAAATGACCATGCAAGTGCATGATGAGTTAATTTTTGAAATTCATCAGGATATTGTTGCAGAAACCACCGCTAAATTAGTCGAAATTATGAATGCTGCTGTTGAACTAAAAGTACCATTAATCGCCGAAGCTGGTGAAGGAGATAACTGGGAGCAAGCACATTAAGCCATTTAATATTTTGAATGTTTTATTACATATTGTGTAATTTTATTACAAAAAGTGCTTTACAAAGAATATAGAGTTAATCTATACTTTGTTTCGTTCCTTAACGGACGCTTGTTGTAATAATTTGTATATTCTAGCTTCCTCATAGCTAACAAGCCGATAACAGTGTTATCGGCTTTTTTTATGCCAAAAATATGTGAATAACAATATGAGTTAAGCGCCAAATATGTAACATAATTTCATTTATGAAATTGAATATCTATATGTGCTGTTTTATTCATCAACAGGATCAATAATTGGTTCAATCGGGCGAGGTTTACTTCGCCCCGCTTTTCTTAGTGCATCGCGTAATACATATTCAATTTGAGCATTTAAACTACGTAACTCATCATCAGACCATTGTTGCATGGCATTAAGAATTTCTTCATTAATTCTCAGCGGATAAGCTTTTTTAGCCACGATTACCTCTGTTCTAAATTAAAATTAAGGATGAATGTCATTAATACAAAGTACCCGTATTAACGATAGGTTGTGCAGCTTCATCACTACACAAGACCACCAATAAATTACTGACCATGGCAGCTTTGCGTTCAGCATCAAGCTCAACAATCTCACGCTCTTCTAATTTATGAAGCGCCATTTCAACCATACCTACAGCACCTTCTACTATGGTTCTTCTTGCTGATATTATTGCCATTGCTTGCTGGCGACGTAACATGGCATTAGCGATTTCGGGGGCGTAAGCTAAATGACTGATCCTTGATTCAATGACGCGCACACCTGCTTTTTCTAGTCGTTCTTGTACTTCGGTTTTTAATGCATTGGATATTTCATTCGGATTACTGCGCAATGAAATGTCTTCATCTTCATGATGATCGTATGCATAACTTGTCGCAAGGTTTCTTAGAGCAGACTCACTTTGAATGGATACAAAATCTTCATAGTCATCAACTTGAAAAACTGCTTCGGCAGTATCAATGACTTCCCAAACAATAACTGCGGCAATTTCAATAGGGTTACCATTTTTATCATTGACTTTAAGCTTACCACTTTCAAAGTTTCTTACTCTCATTGAAACGCGGGCTTTTGTATAAAAAGGGTTAGCCCATCGAAGGCCAGAGCTGTGTACTGTGCCTGAATATTTTCCAAATAACTGAAGTACTCTCGCTTCTTTTGGATTCACCATAAAAAAGCCAAACCAACAAATAAACACTAATATTGCCGCGATAAACCCTACAATAGCTTGGCCTGCTGATTGATTCATTAAACCATTAATCGCAATGGCAATGGTGCCTATTTGTAATGCCAGTAAAACAAAGATGAACATAATTCCATTGGGTGCTTTTATTTCTTTTTCTGTGATCATGTTATTCTCCATGAATGTTTAAACAAGATGATATCATTATGATATCACTTTGAGTGTTTGGCAAATATTTATCTGAGGATCTTTGTAACAACAAGTAACATCAATGCCATAACTGGTAATGACGTTGAAAGTAAGGTTAAATTATTAGGTGATTACGCGCTTTTGTAGATGGGATTATGGGCGATATTTTAGGTTATAGCTGAAAAGTTCTTTTTTCATCATAGGCGCCATCATATATAAACCAATAATATTGGCGATCGCCATGGAGAAAAACATTGAATCAGAAATGGCAATGACAGAATTCAAACTAATCGATGCGCCAATGATGGTACAGGTACAAAAAATACATTTATATAATAGGTCTAAATATTTATTGGTCCCCATAATATATTGCCAAGCAATTGACCCGTAATATGCCCATGAAATCATTGTTGAAATGGCAAAAAGTAACACGGCTATACTTAATAGATAAGGAAACCACCAAATTACACTGGCGAACGCTCTAGATGTTAACGCTACGCCATCAACCCCTTCAACCGAAGTGTATGCGCCAGTAATAACAATCACTAAAGCAGTAATAGTGCAAATAACGACGGTATCAATAAACGGTTCGAGCAGCGCGACATAACCTTCTCTAATCGGTTCGTTGGTTCTGGCGGCGGCATGAGCAATAGCGGCAGCTCCAACACCAGCTTCGCTAGAAAACGTGGCCCGCTTAAAGCCTTGTATCATGACGCCTATTATCCCCCCAACCACACCTTGTGGATGAAAGGCTTCTGTGAAAATTAAATAAAAAGCGGAGGGGACTTTTTCTATGTGATAACAAATGATAAAGAGGGCAGAGACTAAATAAATTGTCGCCATTAACGGGACAATTTTCGAGGTAACTTTAGCAATGTTTTTGATCCCGCCAATAATAACAACGGCGATAATCGAGGCAAGTATTAAACCAAATAACCAGCCTTTGTTTTGCCAAAAACTGCTGTCTTGGGCAAAGGCAATCATAAATTGGCTATAAGCTTGATTAGCCTGGAGCATATTACTGCCGCACAATGATGCAGTCATGCAGCAAATAGCAAAAAAGATCGCCAAACCTTTGCCAAGTTTTTTATGTCCTAAATCCGATAATCCTTCACTTAAATAATACATTGGGCCACCGCGCACGATACCATTCGCATCGATTTGACGATACTTTACCCCTAAAGCACATTCTAAAAATTTAGCTGACATGCCCATTAAACCAGCTAACATCATCCAAAAAGTCGCACCGGGTCCACCAATAGAGATTGCGATGGCAACGCCAGCTATATTACCTAAACCAACGGTACCTGAAAGTGCCGTGGTGAGAGCTTGAAAATGACTAACTTCACCTTTATCGCTTGGTGAAGAGTAATCACCTTTAATTATTTTAACGCTATGCTTTAACCCAGTAAAATTAAGGAATCCGAAATAACAGGTAAAACTAATCGCGGCGATGATTAACCAGAGAACAATCAATGGAATATCGATTGAGTTAATTGATATCGAGTAGAAAATGATTTGAGTAAAGAGTTCAGCAACCGGCGCTAATAACGTATCAATTTGTTGATCTACGGTGAAAGTAGTTGCTGTACTCATTGTTTAACGCCTTTTATAATAAGGATAGAAAAAGAGGAAAAGGCCCGTAATTAGTAACGTCAATAAAATCAGAGCACTGGGAAGCATTAGCCAAAGGTTGGCGTTATCTTGAAAATAAGTTCCATCATGCAAACTCTCAATAAAATCAGAACGTCGATATGCCACTTGTAAGATATCTGCGGTGTTACTGTCGAGTTGAATTTCCCATTGGCTATTCGTACGGACTTTGATAACCCCTGTATTGGGTCTTACGTCTAAGCGGTCGATATCTTGCCAGCTATTAACATTGGCTTGCGTTACAGTTTTTACTTGCGTGATAATCTGTTCAAAACTAATAGAGGGTATCTTTTCAAGCCCCACTTTAGTTTCAGGTTGCAAATAAGCAAACTCTTTTCTCACTAATAATAAAATACCTGAAATAATCACAACAAGTAGAGGAAGTGCTGCAATGATGCTGCCCCATTTATGAATTTTACGATTAGTACGAATAAATGACATTAAGGTTTTTCTATCGCTTTGATTGGCCAAGTTTCATAGACTCCGTCACTCGTGATTGTGGCTATTTCAGTTGGCTTGATTAATTTAATGTTGAGAACCGATGAACGATATTTATCTTTGTATTTAAAAGCGTGCCATTCACCAAGTAAAGCACCATCCTTCACCTGCCATAATTGTAACAATTGTTTAGGGGAAGCGGTAAGTAACCATTGATTATTATGCGTGATGATTGAATCATTAAATTCGATAAATTTAATGTTGCTCGCTAATTCTGAGAATTTTTTACCAATTCTTAAGAGCCAAAACCAACGATCTTTAATGGCGTCTAAAGTAAAAGCGACTTTAGCATCTGCACTCATCACGACATGATTTACCCTAGAGGCATGGCTAAATGTTTGTAATATTTTGCCAGTGCTTGCTTGCCAAAAAGCAGCGGTTTTATCACTAGAACCGGTGAGAACTTTAGTGCCATCAGCAGAAATACTAACACTGTTTATGTCGAGTCGATGTGGTGTATACGTTTTAATAGTATTGTTTTCAATAGAAACAATACTTGCTTGACCACTTCGAAAACCAAAAACTAATGTGCGCTCATCGTCTGACATAGCAATATCATTGATGATATTATCTCCGGCTGTCCAAACGGTTATCAGTCGGCCACTGGCTAAATCGTATAGATGTACATTGACACGATTTGAGGTATAAAAATATCGCTTATTTTTTGATATGCCCAATAACTCAATAAGTTGAGCTTCTAACCCTTGTAAACAATCGTATTTTTTAGTGTTTGTTTCATTGTTCCATAAACATATTTGTTGATTATCGCTAGTGATTGAATAGTGACCATCGTCAGAAATATCAGCCGCTTTTAATACTTTATCACTGTAGTGCTGTTGTTTATTGGCTAAAGACGTTTGAATATTGTGTTCGGAACACGAAACAATCAAGCATAAACTGAATAATACAAGGTAGATTCGCATAAACTTTACCTATAACCATCGACGAACAGACGCACAATAATCAATAAATTCTTGATGAAAAAGTTGAGTTAGCATTTGTTCTTCAGGTTTGATTTGAAAGTGATTGATATAAAAAATAAAGCCAAGAATCAATAAGATTGTCATTGGGTTGGCCAAATAAAATCCCCAACCCAGTAAACAACAAAGCATACCAAGATACATTGGGTTTCTGGTATATTGGTAAATGCCGTTTGTCACTAAAGCCGTTGTAGTTTCCGGTTTTGTTGGGTTTACGGTGGTTTGTGCTTGTTTAAAAGCGAATGCGCCAGTTAAGATTATGGTGCCTCCAATGAGCACAAACAATACCATTAACGGCTGTGCGATATTTCTATCGTATAAGGTGAGTGGCAGCGCTAACTGACAAAGCCACATTAAAGTAGCGAAAATTAATACCAGCAACAGCGGTGGAATTTTTAATGTGAGTGTAGTCATCAATACGTCAATTATTCTTTTAATCGTTAGCATAACTGAAATTAAAAAGTGCTGCTATTCTCTCAAGCACTTTTTAATAAGTTAAAGGTCCATTGAAGCAATGAAGCACTTTCCGCGCTTCATTCCAAATTCCATTAGATATTTACGGATAAAGTAGGGACCTTAAGATCGATCATTAATTGATTAAATCGAGGTAATTGTGTTTGTTGTAATTCATCAAATAACGCTAACTGAGCTAAAATTTTATCCGTGACAATTTTAGTGACTTCCAACTGTTGATTCGTTGGTCGCATATTTCCATAAACAACTGAACCATATACGGAATTAAGCTTATCATTTAATTTTACAGGAAAGCCAAGCGGATCCTGTCGCGCCTTACTTTTGGTTTGGTATAAAGTGTTTTCAATCTTGTTCATTTTTTCAAGCATGTTAGCAGCTAATTCATTTAATGCCTGATAACTGTTATCGTCTTTAAGCTTGGCTTGAATTGTTTTGATAGATTCTCGTAAGGCGCGAATATTACCTATTGCTTTGTGGGTGTCGTCTAAGGTCTGCCATACCGCTTGCGCATAACTAAATTGTTGTTCAAAGTCTGCTGAAGTTGCTTGAGTTCTTGGATCAGTTAATACGTTAAAACGTTGGCTTTGTTTGATAAAACTATCGGCATTCTCTTCACCGTAACTTAATTCAACAAGGTATTCTCCTGGGATCACTTTATAGCCAATCATGCGATTTGCCCATAACATCATGCCATCAAATCGACGAGGAGGAGTGGTACGCATATCCCAAGTAAAACGATTAAAGCCTTTTGTCACGTTGATATTATTGTGTTTTTCTTTTGCCGTTGTTGAAAACTTTCTTAATAACCTACCGTTCATATCTTTGAAGCTGAGCGTTAGTGCTTGCTTGCCGGCTTTATCTTTTTCATGCGTCGACTTGGTTAAAGGCTCGTGGGGTAAATAGAAACTGACTTGAACGCCTTTGCTTAGGTTTTTGCCTTTTGGTCCCGGTGCTGATGAGGCGGAAACATCTAAGCGATAACTATCACGCGGTTTAATTAGGCGAATATTCTTATCAAAATCAGCACTGTTAAATGTCCGAATTGCTGTTAAATCATCAAATAACCATAAAGAACGACCTTGTGTCGCTACGATTAAGTCATCATTTTTAACCGCTAAATCTGTGATGGGTACTTGGGGTAAATTCAGTTTAAAAGGCTGCCAATTTTTGCCATGGTTTAAGGAAATATATAATCCATTTTCAGTTCCTGCATATAGCAAACCCTGCTTTTTAGTATCGACGCGAATCACACGGGTGAAGTGATTTCGGTCTATACCTTTATCAATACGTTGCCATGATTTTCCATAGTTTTTGGTATGAAATAAATAAGGCGTGAGATCATCTAGTTTGTATTGCGTTGCCGCGACAAATAACCCCCCTTTATTAAACGGATCAATTTCAATGCTGTTAATTTGTGCCCATTTTGGGAGTTTACGAGGTGTGACATTTTTCCACGTTTTACCATCATCTTTACTAATGTGCAGCAAGCCATCATCGGATCCTGTCCAAATAACCCCTTGTTCATGGGGTGACTCTTTTGCGGCAAAAATTGTCCCGTAATATTCAACACTGGTGTTGTCCTGTGTAATTGGTCCTCCTGAAGATTTGAGCGTGTTCGGATCATTACGGGTTAAATCAGGACTGATCACTTGCCAACTTTGCCCCTCATTATCTGATCTAAATAAATGATTTCCGGCCGTATATAAAATGTTGTCATCGTGAGGGGAAAAGAAGATAGGATAATTCCATTGGAAACGATATTTAACGGCTTGGGCGCCAGAGCCCATATAAGATTCTGGCCAAACGTTTATAGCTCGACTCGCTTTACTTTTATGATCATAACGAGTCATGTAGCCCATGTACGAGCCACCATAAACAATATCTGGGTTGCTGGGTTTTGGCGCAATATGGCCACTTTCTCCGCCCGCCGTTGGTTCCCAATCATATAAATCGATACCACCACCATCTGAACGATGGTTTATCCGTAAAGTGGAATTATCTTGTTGAGCAACATAAATACGGTAAGGAAAATGGTTATCTGTGGTGACGCGATAAAATTGTGCGGTAGGTTGATTGAAATAAGTGGACCAACTTTTACCACCATTATATGAAATCTGCGTACCCCCATCATCTGAAATTGCCATTCTATTGGGGTTATGGGGATCTAACCATAAATCATGATGGTCGCTATGAGGGGTTTTAATCGCGGTAAATGATTTTCCACCGTCAGTTGATTTATGAAAATTTACATTTAATACATAAACGGTATCTATCGCTTGCGGGTCTGCATAAACACGCGTGTAATACCAAGCGCGTTGACGTAATTTATTCTCCTTATTGACTCGCTTCCAGGTTTTGCCGGCATCATTAGAGCGAAATAATCCGCCATCTTTTGCTTCAATCATTGCCCAAACGGTATCTGAATTTACCGGAGAAACAGAAAAACCGCTGATACCCAACACTTCACGGGGTAAGCCTTTATTGTTTGAGATGTTTACCCAAGTCTCTCCACTATCAACTGACTTCCAAAGTCCTGAGCCTTCTCCGCCTGAAGACAAACTATAAGGGGTTCGTTTAACTCGCCAAGTCGATGCATATAAAACTCTTGGGTTAGTAGGGTCCATTTTTACATCAACGGCACCAACTTCATCATTGACATAGAGGACTTTTTTCCATTGTTTGCCACCATCAACAGAGCGAAAAACACCGCGTTGCTCATTTGCCCCATATAAGTGACCTAACGCGGCTACATATACAATATCTGGATTAGTAGGATGCACTTGAATTTGCGGGATATGACGTGTGTCTGTTAACCCGATATTACTCCATGTCTTGCCATTATCGGTACTTTTCCAAAGACCTTCACCATGAGAGACATTACCGCGTAGGGTTTTTTCTCCACCGCCGACATAAATAACGTTGTTGTCTGAAGGGGCAATAGCTATATCACCGATCGAACCGCCAAAAAAACCATCCGAAATATTTTTCCAGCTTTGTCCACCATCTTTTGTGCGCCAAACACCACCGCCGGTTGTGCCCATAATAAACGTTGTTTCATCACCAATGATCCCTTCTACTGATGCGGAACGCCCACCCCGATAAGGGCCGATAGATCTAAATTCTAAGCCGTTAAATTGATCGTTGTAAGATGGTTTTATGGATTTCGCCGCATATGATGCAGGTATAAAACAACACAGGATGAACGTGAGATAAAACAATTTTTTGGACAGTATAGACATGCCAATCCTTATTATTAGTTATTGCTAATGCAATGTTTATTATGTGAATAAGAATATGTGAAAACACTTAAATTACAAGGGAAAGCAAATCAAACTATGTTTTAATCGCACGTTTTTGATAGGAAGAAAAACAAAATTAGTTTTCGTTCGATGCTTGAATACGATTTCGACCTAAATCTTTTGCTTTATATAAACATTTATCGGCATGATTGATCACCTCATCGATACCAGCGTCCATTTCAAACTGAGCAATACCCATGCTGATGGTAATTTGAATGTTATGTTCTTGGTAATTGATGACATGATTTTCGACTTTGCTCCGTATTTTTTCTGCGATGATCGCGGCATTTTTTGCAGAGGTTTGCGGGAGTATAAATAAAAATTCTTCTCCGCCCCATCGTGCGACACAATCTTGTTCTCGAATTTGTTCATTAAATAGTTTGGCTAACTCTATTAATACCGCATCTCCTGCATTATGGCCATATTGGTCATTCACTCGCTTAAATTCATCGACATCACATATTAAGATCGATAACTTTTCTTTGTTTCTACTTAAGTGAGATTGTTCTTGCTTTAAAATATCATAAGCGACACGTCGATTTGATAGATTTGTTAGAGGATCGAAGTTTGCAAGCTTCTGATATTTATGTTTTAACTCGAGAGTTTTCTTTAATGCATGATCTCTGGTGTATTCATACAAAGTCGTTAAAAAAGACACCGTCAAAAATGAGTAAATTAATCTCAATTTAAATTCAATTGGATAAATAGCATGATATGCAATGTTGGACGGTATAAACATTATCAAAATGATCAAGGTAGTAAACACAGCTATATCGATTAATCCTCGTCTAAACCCATGAATAGATAATGAAACAGGCGCTACAATATAAATCCATAAAGGCCCCGTATTGGCAACGCCCCCAGTAAAAACGAGAAAAAACATCAATAAATAAAGCGAATAAAGAACAATGGCTGAACTAAGCTGAATATTTTGATGTTTTTTACAAACATAAAATCCTAAATAATAAATAAAAGTTGCAACAAAAAGCATAGCTGACAGGAAAAAGCTTTTGGTGAAAAGCGCTAAAAAAGCCATGCTTGTGCATATGAGCATTCCTATTTTAGAGAACAGTAAAATAATCGACGGCTTATATGGAATTTCTTGGTAAAGATTATGTTTTATTTCTTTCAGCAAAGCATCCGGCCTTTGAAGTCATTAGAAGATAAAAGTTTATTATTTTTTGCGCACACGATTCTGGGAGAATCAAATCAATCCACTTCTTTCTATTATGAAGTTAAGTATGAGTTGAGGTGCTCAATAATTCAACTCACGTGAGAATTTTATCTACGGAATAGCAAGTGCCAGTGCTTTGACTGCTCTAAATAATTAATAAATTCTATTTTTGTCATATTACTGCCATTTAAATTGCTTAAGTTTAATTGTGTTGACTATTCATGGGGTTTTAACATGACAATTAAACACCGATATAAAACAGTATGGTTATCTGATATTCACTTAGGTTGTAAAGATTGCAAAGCTGAGTATCTGCTAAATTTTCTTAATAATGTTGAGATAGAGACGCTTTATTTAGTTGGCGATATTATTGATATGTGGGCGATGTCGAAACAATTTCGCTGGCCACAATCTCATAATGATGTTTTACATAAACTATTAGCGTTATCTAAACAAAACACCCAAGTGATTTACCTGCCGGGAAATCATGATGAGCCCATTCAAAAATTTGATCAAATGCATTTTGGCGATGTAGAAATTCATCGTCAATATGTCCATATCACAGCTAAAAATGAAAAGTTATTAGTTCTGCATGGTGACCAATTTGATCAAGAAGTGTGTTTAGGTAAATTTCATAGTTGGATGGGTGATAAGGGCTATGACTTTCTGTTGTTTTTAGATCGGTGGTTTCACAAAACATTTCTTCGAAACGAGCGTAAATACTGGTCATTGGCACGTTATATAAAACGTCATGTAAAAAGTGCTCAAAAAGCGATATCGCGATATCGACAAGCAACCTGTCAAGCAGCAAAAGATAAAGGCTATGACGGTGTTGTCTGTGGTCATATTCATCATCCAGAAATAACCATGGTAGATGGTATTAGATATTTAAACGATGGTGACTGGCTTGAAAGTTGTTCGGCTTTGGTTGAAAACCAAAAAGGCGATATTGAATTAGTTTATTGGCCTTATATTCAGCTAGCAACGACGAAAGAAGCGTCAGAATGCCAATCACATCACGCGGCTTAAACTTTATTTTTAGTTGAGTAGTATTAAATATGTATACAGTAAATGAAATTATAGATCGCCATTATCCGCAAGTGTCAAACAAACCTTGGCTGTCTGCACCATTGAAGTTTTGTTTGAAAAAGCTGCTTCATGAAAAAGACATCCAACAATTTGAGCAAGATTATCCGCATTGTTTTGGTTTGGAGTTTGTTGAGCAAGTACTTGAATACTTTGAAGTAAGTTATTCATGCAGAGACACTGAAAAAGAACGTATCCCAAGCCATGGTCGAGTAGTGATTATTGCTAATCATCCGGTGGGCTCTTTAGATGGTCTCGCTTTGTTGAAGTTGATCAGTGAAGTACGTGACGATGTTAAAGTTGTCGCTAATGAAATGTTAATGGCCTTTGAACCGCTGCATGACCTTTTATTACCGGTTAATAATATGCAAGGTGGTACGGCAAAAGCTTGCTTGGTAAATATTGATCAGCATCTACAAAATGAAGGTGCATTAATAGTATTTCCTGCTGGTGAAGTCTCTAGATTACGTCCTCAGGGCATAAGAGATACTGTTTGGCATAAAGGTTTTTTACGTATGGCAACTAAAGCGCAGGCGCCTATATTACCTATTAAAGTCAGCGCGAAAAATTCAGCGTCATTTTACGGAATGTCAATGATTTACAAGCCGTTATCAACGATGTTCTTAGTGAAAGAAATGTTTAAACAACGCTGTAATCATTTTCCTATGAGGATTGGTGAATTAATTGCGTATCAAACGTATGCCAACAACGGTATTCACATTAATCAGCAAGTTAAATTATTTAAAAAGCATTTATATCGAATTGGCACAAATAAGCCGTTAATATTTGAAAGTCAGAAAGCTATCGCTTTACCTGAAGGTCGTCAGAAACTTCGCAAAGCGATTAAAAAATATTGTCAGGTAATAGGCGAAACGCAAGACGGCAAAATAATCTACCTATATCAACACAATAAAAGTTCTTCGATCATGCGTGAAATAGGACGGTTGAGAGAAGTTTCTTTTCGAGCCGTTGGTGAGGGTTGTAATAAACGCCGAGATATAGACGCCTATGACAGTCATTATTTTCATTTAATTTTATGGGATAAAGATGATTTAGAAATAGCCGGCGCTTATCGACTTGCTAATGCATCTAAAGTTTACGCTGAAAATATGCTCTATTCTGCGACATTGTTTGAATATAATCCTCAAATGCAACAATATTTCTCGCAAGGGTTAGAATTAGGTCGTAGTTTTGTTCAACCTAAATATTGGGGGAAAAGAAGCCTAGATTATTTATGGTATGGCATTGGCGCATATTTACAAAAAAATCCTCAATATCGCTACATGATAGGGCCTGTTAGTTTAAGTAATAGTTATCCTCAAGCGGCAAAAGAGTTAATTGTTCAGTTTTATCAGCGGCATTTCTCATGTGATGAAAACTTGGCTAAAGCTATGTACCCTTTTAAGTTTGAACAAGATATTGCCAATAAAAACCAAGTACTGAATTATCAAGATGAATTTGTAGAACTAAAACATAAGCTAGCGACTATGGGAACAACAGTCCCGACCTTATATAAGCAATATGCTGATCTTTGCAAACCGGGTGGAGTTAAATTTTTAGATTTTAATGTTGATCCTGATTTTAATTATTGTATCGATGGCTTGGTTTTATTAGATTTACATTACTTAAAAGATAAAAAGCGTCAAAGATACCTTCCTGAAACAAGCCAAGCTACAGAGGCCTGTTAATTGAGTTATGCCTCGGCCCAACTTAAATTAATTTCTACAAAATTAACGCAGATCTTACGAAGATAAAACCTGCTTTTTAAGGAAAAAAAGCTCTGTGCTAACCTTTAAGTTGAGCGAGAACATTGCAAACCTTCAGGCCATAAATTTAATGTTTTATTGTTAAATGCCTGCCAGTTATTATTTGCAATCAAGGTTGCGATCGCTTTTGCGACATTTGGCAATGGTGGTAAATTAGCCGAAGCTTTATGGGTTAACCAATGTTCTATGTTATCGACAGAAAGTTCATCTATAACATCAGCGTATTTTAATTGCTTAAGCGCTAAGGCATTAGAGTGTTGCTCCATTTGACCATGTAAAGCTTTGGTTAAGATAGGAATTCCAATATGCAAGCATTCGCTAATAAGCTCGAACCCTGAATTACATATTACGCCATCGGCATGTGTTAAATCTTGCTTAAAACTTAAGTGACTGGTTTGCCTTAATGCAACATTACCTGCTTGTGCATTAAATAAATCAGGAGAGTATTGAATAAATTGGGTCGCTGGGAAACGTTTCAATAAGCGTGTGATCTCTTTTTGATTCTCAAAAGGCAAATACACTAAAATATGTTGTTTGTTGGTACTGCGTTTTAGGTCCACATCTACAATTGGAGGTAAAACCGAGTTGTCATACGGGTGCCAGTGTAGACCAATATTGTATTTTGCAGGCGCAAAGTATTTCATGATACTGCGAGTTAACCAAGTATCTTGAGATTTTGGTGTATTATCGCCAAAGGCATATTGATGACCGATGCCAATCACTGGGACACCTTTTATTTTTGCTGCCCATGCTGTGACTGGTTCGAAATCAGTGATGACAAGATCGTATACCGCCAAGTCTAAATGGATAATATCGCTAATAAAACGGAATATATTATTATTTAACGCGGTTTTAAAATGATTAATACGACCATTCTCACTAATAAAAGTAAAGCCTTGCCTATGTTGATATTGTCCAAAAATGTCCATATCAAAAAATTTTTCTTTGGCTCTACCAGACAATAGGTAGTCAACTGAAAGGCCGCAACTTTCTAATTCTTTTGCTAAAACACGAGAACGCGAAATGTGTCCATTTCCTGTACCTTGAATACCATATAATATTTTCATAACCACCAACTTGCGAAATAACCAATGAATGTGCCTAAACTGGCTCCTGCTAGAATATCCGTAGGAAAATGAACGCCTAAAATGATGCGTGAAAGCCCAACCCCTGCTGCCCAAATAACGATTAAAAAAGCTTCGCTGCCCATGTAAGCAATAACTAATGTCGCCAAAAGAAATGACGCCATGGTATGACCTGAAGGAAAACTAAATTGGTCTGCAGGAGTAACCATCGAAAAAAAATAAGGAATAACCGCAGGAGGGCGAGGACGTTTTAAAGTGTTTTTCATTGAGAAATATACACTTCGCTCAACAGCAAATGCGGCAAGTGCAATCATGAAAAAGTCATACCCAGCTTGGCCATCTTTGCATAGTAAAATCAATGGGATCAAAAGCTGCATATAACCATCACCTGATCGTGAGAGCCATTTGATCGCCATGATGAAACGGCGATAACTATGTGACTTTACACACCAGAGTAAAACCCGACAATCATGTCGGTAAACATTATTTATGATGTTCATAAGCTCACAGTAAAGAGACCATATGACAAGCATGTGACAATCATGTGCTATTTAAGTGAAAGGCAAGAGGAGAATTGAAAGATACAACAGGCAATACCTTATCTGTTTTGTATTATTCCTGTTATTTTCGATGGCTAGCAGCCAGTTTATGACATAAGGAAAAGTTTTAATCACTTATTGTTATTAAAACTTTATTGGAGAAAATTGATCTAATTAATTTGGCTTACTATATTTTTATTAATGAAGTAAGCGCTTTCAATAACCGCAGATTTTTAACAAAAATTTCTACCAATAAACAAACAAAAATGGATTTATAACCAATAGGCAACCAAAATATGTTTAACTTTAATACGTTGAAAAATAAATTTACTTCGGCGTTTATCTTATTGGGTCTAATTCCCGCTATTGTTATTAGTGTTATTTCTACCATGAATAGCTCAGAAGATATTTCTTCGAAAGTTTATAATCAGCTAACAGCCATTAATCAAATTAAAAAACAAACTATCATAAACTATTTTGACGAACGTAAAGGAGATATGGGCGTACTCGTTAATTTCGCTGATACTATGCAAAATCAGGCATTTAACCAATTAACGGCAATCACCACCCTTAAGAAAACACAAGTAGAAGATTACTTTGCAAACAATACCGTTCAATTAGAAATGCTCGCCAACAACCGTGAACTTCAAGATGCAATTAAGGTGTTAACCGAAGATTTTTCAAATAAACCTAAGTGGCGATCTCGATTGGATCAATACGACAAAGCGTATAAATCATTACTGACTAACTTTGGTTGGTATGATTTTTTTATCATTAGTCAACGCGGCACTATTATTTACTCTGTTACAAGAGAAAGTGATTTAGGTCAAAAGATCACCGTTGATTTATCCGGTACTTCGTTTGAGAAAGCGTTTAATTTAGCGAGTAACAATGATGGTAGTGACAGTCATTTTGGTGACTTCCTTCCTTATCCTCCAAGTAATAACGACCCAGCTGCATTTGCGGTCAAACCGGTTACAGTAAATGGAAAACGCATTGGTTATATTGCCTATCAACAACCCATTGATAAATTGAATGCTATTTTAGGGCATAGAGAAGGGATGGGGGAAACAGGAGAGTCTTATTTAGTAGGACAAGATAAATTAATGCGCTCTGATTCTTATCTAAATCCTAGTCAATATTCTGTTATGGCATCTTTTGCTAATAAAAATACCGTTGAAACTAAAGCTGCAAATAGCGCACTCAATGGTGAAAAAGGCACGCAAGTTATAATGGATTATAACGATAATCCGGTGGTGAGTAGCTGGGATTATATTCAGCTTAACAGTGGTGTTCGGTGGGCCATTATTTCTGAAATTGATGTTGCCGAAGCGTTTAATCCGATGACGTCTAACAATGAAGAATTTTATAAAACATATATTGAAAAATACGGTTATTACGACTTATTTTTGATTAATCCTGATGGCCATATTTTTTATACTGTTTCTAAAGAAGCTGATTTTAATACCAATATTTTAAAGGGGACATACGCTAACACAAATTTGGGAACATTAATCAAGAAAGTGAGCCAAACGAAACAATATGACATCATAGACTTTGCCCCATATGCGCCAAGTAATGATGAGCCCGCCGCTTTTATTGCGCAACCATTACTTGGCGCGAATGGGGAAACTTCGTTATTTGTTGCGTTGCAACTTCCACTTGAAGGCATTCAAACCATTATGGGTATCAGAGAAGGTATGGGAGAAACCGGTGAAAGCTATTTAGTTGGTAGTGATTTGAGGATGCGAAGTAACTCATTTATTGATCCCAAAGGTCATTCAGTAAAGGCGAGTTTTGCAGGCACTGTTGCCAATAATGGTGTTAACACTGAAGCGGTTAAACGAGCATTACAAGGTGAGAAGAATACGAATATTATACAAGACTATAATGGCAACCCAGTGTTGTCATCATTTGACCGTATTGAATTTGGTTCGTTTAATTGGGCGATAATTTCTGAGATAGATGAGCCTGAAGCGTTCGCTTCAATTAGAAGTAACACTTATTTTATGATGGGATTAATGCTCATCTTTACTCTTATTATTGCGGTAACGGGGTTGTGGTTTGCAAAACGAATTTCAACACCAATCATTGAAGTGGCGGCTGTTGCAGAAAAAGTGGCCAGTGGTGACCTGACGATGACCATTGAGCAAACCTCAACTGATGAAGTTGGTCAATTACAAAAGGCCATTAAACACATGGTGGCAAACCTATCAAGTATGGTGAGCACTATTTCAGGAATTTCCTTACAACAAGCTTCCACCTCTGAGGAATTAGCTGCAATCACCACACAAACGAATAAAACCGTTGCGGAACAACAATCTATTTCTGAACAACTCGCTACTGCGATGCAAGAAATGGGGTCTACGGTGAACGAAATTGCCCAAAGTACAGCAACCACATCAACAGCGGTAGATAACATTCAAGGGAAAGTACTCGATGGTTCAAATAAACTCAATGAAACTTATCAATCAATTATGAGCATGGCGACTCAAATTCAAGAATCAGAACAAAGTGTTAAACGCGTCAGAAGTGATTTTGACCAAGTTGTTCATATACTCGATGTAATAAAAGGCATTGCTGATCAAACCAACTTGCTGGCATTAAATGCAGCCATAGAAGCAGCAAGAGCCGGAGAGCAAGGGCGAGGTTTTGCTGTGGTAGCCGATGAGGTAAGACAACTAGCACAGCGAACTCAAGATTCAACCAAAGAAATAGATAATATGATCAACACCATAGTCAATGGTGCAAATTCGTCCGTTGAAATTATGTCAAGTAGTGTGACATATGCAACAGATGTGCAAGAGCATGCAAAAGAAGTGATGGAGTTAAATAAAGTGGTTGAAAGTGAAATGCATCAGATCACTGACTTAAGTGCACATATTGCGACGGCAGCAGAAGAACAAGCCGTTGTGGTTGAAGAAATTCTACAAAATGTAGAAACCTTAAATGTTGGTGTTACCGAAACCAGTCATGCCACAGATAATATTGCAGAATCAAGTGTTGAGCTTGCTAGGTTAGCCACTGAATTAGAAAAAGAGTCGTCAGCATTTATTACCAAATAAATATAAAATTTGATTTTCGGTAAATTTGCCAAGGTAACTATTTTGCTATGAGAATGGGGTGGCTAATGGGACTTGAACCCACGACAACCGGAATCACAATCCGGGGCTCTACCAACTGAGCTATAGCCACCACTGATATTACTTGAAGCGCCTTGTCCTATAGGTGACAGGAAAAGCGCGGAGAGTATATTGCATTTATATCTCGATTGACAAGAAAAATCTTTGCTTTATCGCTAAAGTGTCCAAAAGATGTACCTTTGACTTTATTTTTCAATAAATCTCATCGTTTGTTACTATAAATGACCGCTTATTACCGTTAGGTGAAATCATGTCTTTAGATAAGTTATCAGAACAACTTAAATCAAATGCCACACAAAAAATGCCGCCTGTTGAGTTGTGGGACCCACCATATTGTGGCGAAATAGATCTCCAGATAAAAGCGGATGGCCAGTGGTTTCATAATGGCACGGCCTTTAAGCGCATGTCTCTAGTTAAACTATTTGCTTCGGTATTGAAAAAAGAAGCCGATGAATATTTTCTCGTTACCCCGGTAGAAAAAGTCAAAATTACCGTAGAAGATGCCCCATTGTTGATCACACAATGGATTTGGTTAGATGATGAACAAACCGTCATGCAACTAACTACCAATTTAGATGATACGTTTATCTTGTCTAAAGAGCATCCGTTGACTATCTCTGACGATGGCGGTCTTTACGTCACCGTTCGCCGAAATTTGATGGCAAAAGTCCATCGAAATGTTTATTACCAGTGGGTTAATTTTGCCCAAGAAGTTGATCAAGAAAACGAGGTAGCCTTAGCCATCACCAGTGATAGTGAGCAGTTTATTTTAGGGTATTTAGAGTAAAGGCTGATTTATGCTATCTAAAAATACCTCGACTGTTTCACGAGTGATTTTTTTAATTAAATCACGCGTGAAAAACGTTGTTGATTGATGTGTTGTTTCATGTAGGCGTCGAAACTCATACAAATTATACGTATCAGTAAACGTGCCTTTTGATCGACATGAATGGCATCTTCCGTTAACTCAATAAGACCATCATTAATAAAAGGTGTTAACAGCAATAAATCTTCTGAAAAGTAATCATCAAATTGGATATCGTACTTTTGACTAATAGTATGTTTATTGAGGTGAAGATTACACATTAATTCACGGATCACTTCGCCGCGGATCACATCATCTTGGTTTAATTCTACTCCTTTAATCTGCGCGTTTTTTCTTGATTCAATCGCTTTATAATACTCTTGAAGCTCTTTAATATTTTGGCAAAAAGAGTGTCCGATATTACTGATTGATGATACTCCTAGCCCTAAAAGGTCACAATTGCCTTGAGTGGTATACCCTTGAAAGTTACGATGAAGAGTGCCATTTCTTTGCGCGATAGAAAGTTCATCATTCGGTTTGGCAAAATGATCCATACCAATAAAGTCGTAACCAAAGCCGCACAGTTTTTCGATGGCGAGTTTCATTAAAGCAAATTTTTGCTGTACATTCGGCAGCCATTCATCGCGTAATTTACGTTGTGCTGCAAACCGACTCGGAAGATGGGCGTAGCTAAATAATGAAATACGGTCAACATCCATTTCATGAGCTTTATGTAAAGTTCTGGTAAAGGTCTCTATGGTTTGATGAGGTAGCCCATAAATTAAATCTATATTTATGGATTTGAAGCCTACTTTTTTAGCATGAGCGATAAAATCACTAATAAATTCGGTAGATTGCACCCGATTGATGGTTTCTTGTACTTTTTGGTCGATGTCTTGAACACCAATACTAATGCGATTAAACCCTAAGTCATAGAGGTGTTCAGCTAAATTCATTTCAATTTCACGAGGATCTATTTCAATGCTCATTTCCACGTGTTCTGCAAAATGAAATTTCGATTTTAATAACGTCACTAGTTTTGTGATTTGTTGATGCGTTAAAAAGCTTGGTGTACCACCACCCCAATGTAATTGTTTTACTGTGTATTCAGTGAATAATTCGGCGCGCGCATTAATTTCTTCTGCAAGGTACTCTAAATAAGTGTCAGCTTTGCTGCGATGGCGGGTAATTACTTTGTTGCAGCCACAGTAATAACAAAGACTATGGCAGAACGGAATGTGAACATATAAAGATAATTCACGATTAGGAGAGTTTTTTATTGCTTTAATAAAGTCTTGATCTGAAAAATCATCATGAAATTCTAAAGCGGTTGGATACGAAGTATAGCGAGGACCACTGGTGTTGTACTTATTTAATAGTGTGCTGTCGAAAAATTGATTGGCTTGCATGAGCGTTCACTAAACTAAAAAACTATGAGCTTATTATAATGAAGTGACAGCTTGTGTTATTGATCACGCTCAAGCTTTAGGTGAACTATTGTCTTAAATAAAATATCAGCTAATGTAGCTCACATACTAAGTAAGATCGGCGACCCTTTCAGCAGCATATTGATGTAAAGTGTTTACATTTTCTTTTACTGCATCGGCTAATCGCGCTTCAATTTTTACCCGCTCAAAGTCGAGTTTCATTCGCTCTCGTTTTTCAAGTTTTTTACGTGCTTCTAAAATCGGCATATGTTTTATCGCTTCATAGAGCTCAAAGATAGCAGGAAATTGTTGATGATGATTTTCGCTGGTTTTGAGGGAGTCGAGCAATACCGACAGTCGCCAGCAACCTTCAGAAATATCACATTGTTCTTCTTTCATTGCTCTGACGATAATCACAATACTGTCGAGTATTTTCTTGTCATGCTGATTGAGAGAACGCTGACGTTCTTGCTCTGCTTGCGCTTGCTGTGCGGTTTGTTTTTTTAATTGTCGTAAGAGTTTAATCGCATAAAACGCTAAGGATGCAACAATAAGAACAGCGATTACGATTAAGTAACTCCATGGATTTGCAAACATTTAAATACCTTACTCGAAATCTGAAAATTTATTATTGTCTAACTTATCCCACAATGCGTCTTCATCAACTTCAGTATTAGCTTGCTCTGTTGACACTAATTCATCGTCATCATCTAAGCCTAGTTGCTCTCTTAGGTTGCTATGACGATCCATTTTTAAATTAAAGTAGTCAATTTCTTCTTCGCTTAGCGCTATTTCATCGTCTTGTTTTTGTAAAATCTCTTGAATACGAGCATCCGCTTCGATTTCATATAACTCTTCTTCTAACGCTTGTTGGTTATCAACAACTCGGATGGCCGCTATTGGCGAGGCTTTAGTTTGTTTCGGTGTGGATTGTTTTTCCGCCATCGGGGCTTTGGTTAAGACGATGGGCGTTTTACTGCCAATTCTTGGATCTTTATTCGTCTTTGAAGCAGCATTTTTATTTTGCTTAACTTGTGCTTCTTGTTGACGGTTGCCTGGCGCCTTACCGTGCTTTTTCTTGACTCTTTTATTGCTCACTTCTACGGTTTTTTTTCTATCTTCTTTGTTGGCGCTAATAGGAGCAATACCCGGTTTTCTTGATTTTTTCTTACGTGACATAATTTTCGAAGTTGGTTAACGAGCAATAACGCTATTTTACGTTAGTTTGCGAGGAAAAGGGAAATTCAATGAAAATATATCGCTTTTTTCGATTTAAAGAAGAAAAAACGACGGCATTGCCGTCGTTCATGAGATTATAAATTTGACTTAAACTGCAAATATTATAGTCCAATTCTTAAGTGGTAATCCTAACCTATTAGCACAGTCCCTGTAATTTTGAGTAATTTATACAATGTTCCAGTATTGTTATTAAGCTTCCCTAGTCTTTTATTTTTTTTGGTCATCTTGACACTTTTTTAGGCTATCCCTACTGTCCCCCTGGACAAGAAATAAACGATCTTCCTTAACTTTAGTTAACCATCCCTATTCGAATTTATCATATTCTTTGAATACATATTGCTGTCCGTGCAACATCATCCTTTTTATTATTGCTACTTTGTAGCTGGAAATACTTTACCGAAGTGAACGAATGGAGCAAGTAATAAATAAAAATTAATTGACAATTTAATTGATGTTTATTTATTAACTTACTGTTTTTCTTTGTTAAAATCATGTTACAAATTTATTAATAGTTATCGTATTTGTTATTTAATGGTCAATGTCTTACAAAATTAATAGCCATTATCTTACGCTAGGCTTGTTTGAATTTTATACGAATATTTTCGTGGATTAGTGATTGTCTACCAAAATAAAGCTATCTTTTCATCGCTAAGTTAATGAATTTTAAGCCGAGATTGATCAAGTAATAAAAAAGCCCATAGCTAGGATATGGGCTTTCAATGATGCATCCAAAAATAATTAACTGCTACAGAGTAACGTTAATCGTGCTCGTGTAACCATGCTGCATGTTTAGGGGCACGTTTTGTCACTGCCCATTCATCTATCATGGCATGTGCAACGTCATTTAATTGTTTATATTGCTCTGGCGTACCAATATCCGCGGCTAATTCCAAACGATGGCCACTAGGGTCGAAAAAATAAATTGATTTAAACACCCCATGATGAACGGGGCCTAATACATCAACACCTTTTTCAACCAATGACTCTTTTGCGGCAACTAAAGCATCAACATCAGCAACTTTTAACGCCAAATGTTGCACCCAAGCTGGCGTATTACGGTCACGGTCCATATCATCAGAGTTTGGTAGTTCAAAAAAAGCTAATACATTGCCCATGCCTGCATCTAAGAAAATATGCATGTAAGGATCAGGTGCTTTGGTTGAAGGGACTTCATCTTCAGCGATAGCGAGAACTAAATCCATGTTTAGCTTATCTTTATACCACTCAACGGTTTCTTTAGCGTCTTTACAACGATAAGCAACGTGATGCACTTTTTCAATTTTGATCATTTTAGTTTCTCTGCTGTTATTGTCTTACTTTGGCTAAGTGTAATATAAAGTAACTTTTGTTACTAATTTGTGCGGCTTTCGCCTACACATAGTCTTGACGATATTGTTCGTTAATATTTACACTCAATGTCAAAGTCATAACGACAGCGTTAAATAATGACCTGCCATTTTTGACTAAGTGCCTTGTCTGTTTCAGATAAAGTGACGCCAGTTAACGGTGAGTCTTTAAACTGCAATGTACTCGTTAATAACTGATCATCACGTAAATAATGACAAATCACCTCACTATTTTCAGGTAAATAATTGGCTAGTTGTTGTATCGACTTCTCCGTAGCATGCATATTATCGACAGCTATAATGACATCGTTTACGGCTAAACTGGCTTTGGCGGCAGGAGAATCTTCAATCACTTGACTAACTTTTAAGCCGATTGACTGTGGCTTATAGTGGGCGCCTATGTAAGGTACATAGTTTGTGGTAACTGTGGTCTCCATTTTATTCAGTTCTTTGAATTTACTGGTATTGAATGAAACGCCAACCTTGCTTAATAATTCAGACAATTCAACTCGTTTGGCGGTATTTAGTAAATTTTTAATATCGTCACTGATATCTTCATTACACAATATATTCACGATATTAATAAAATCTTCTTGCTGAGTACCAATATTTGGACGACCAAAATGTATCCATAATTCTTTCATTAAATGGTCTAAACTGTATTGACCTGATGATTTTTCGCGAATGGTTAAATCTAACCATAAAGCAATTAAAGAGCCTTTTACGTAATAGCTAACAATATTATTTACGGCGTCAGGACCTTGCTGATAAAATTTAGTCCAAGTATAAAAACTTGATTGAGTGACACTTTGTTTAAGTTCGCCTTTACCACGATACACACGTGTTGCAGCTTTACTTAAAATGGCTAAATAGGCTTCAAAAGTAATGATCCCTGCACGAAATAGGGAAAAGTCATCATAATACGACGTGATTCCTTCATACGCCCATAATTGTTCCGTGTAAGACTCTTTATCTAGTTGATAAGGAATAAAGGCTTTAGGCTTTATTCGGCATATGTTCCAAGCATGAAAGTATTCGTGGGAACATAACGATAAAAATGCTTGATAATCATCTGATAACTCATGTGGAGTATTGGGATTAGGCAAGTCGAAACGACTGGCTTGTAAAATGGTGGAGTTTTTATGTTCAAGGCCACCAAATCCATCGGCTAATAAATGGGTAATAAACCAATATTCTTTAAAAGGAACTTCACCAAATAAATTAATATGGTGTTGGCAAAGCTTACTCACATCAGATGAAATTCTGGCACGGTCACCATAATGTTTACTGGTGAAAACCATATGGTGAATCACGCCTTCCACTTCAAATTCAAAACTGTCGAAATCGCCAATGGCAACAGGGCAGTCGATAAGATGAGCATAATCATCGGCATAATATTCGCCAAAGGCATACTTAGCGGTATTTTTACT
Source organism: Thalassotalea castellviae (assembly GCF_031846185.1). Classification (NCBI taxonomy): domain Bacteria; kingdom Pseudomonadati; phylum Pseudomonadota; class Gammaproteobacteria; order Alteromonadales; family Colwelliaceae; genus Thalassotalea; species Thalassotalea castellviae. Next base: position 183,429 of record NZ_JAVRIF010000004.1, on the reverse strand, counting down.
TCGAGGTAATCCCGTTGCTACACGCCAATGTGAATGATCACTTGGAGAAGATATGTGTAAAGAGCAGGCTTGTTCTTTAAGCTCCTCAATGGCCAAGAATGTTGAACTGCCATTAAAAAATCCGCGTTGATTATCTAAATAGGCGGTTCTTACGGATAAGTCGAAAGCAAATACCTGATAGTTGAGTGTAGTTTGCTTATTTTTTGCTGTAACTTGCCACGTTTGTTTGTCGATGGCGTGTAACTCAAGTCGGTTATTTTGTTCATCCGTTGCATTGATCGCAATCAGATTTTTCGCAAAATCACGGATCATATAACTACCGGGTAACCAAGCAGGAAGCGAAAGCGTGTAGGTTTTATCGGCTTCACTTTGAAAGTGAATACTTACATCAAATAAATGACTGTTGAGGTTTGAAGGAGATATTTTATATTGAACTGTCATTGTGACTAAACTCTAATTGTGCATTAGGGCTTTTATACCCTAATGCCAAAGAAATTCATAACGCCATAATGAGAAATAGCAAAAAAATTTTCACTAAATGATATTAAGTTAAAATAATTGTTTTATCACCATTTAAACAAATACGTTGTTCGGCGTGCATTTTTACGGCATGACACAAAGCTACCGCTTCTAAATCATGACCTAAATGCACCATCTGTTCGATGGTGAAAGCGTGGTTAATAGGCTTTACTTCTTGCACAATAATAGGACCTTCATCAAGGTCAGCTGTCACATAATGTGCAGTCGCGCCAATTACTTTTACCCCACGCTTATGAGCTTGATGATAAGGACGAGCTCCTTTAAAACTAGGTAAAAAGGAATGATGGATATTAATGGCGTGGCCGCGTAATTTATCACACATATCATCCGAGAGTATTTGCATATAACGGGCTAATACCAGAAGATCTGCTTGAGTTTCCTCAATGATGTTTAGCATTTGTGCTTCTTGTTGGGCTTTTTTTCCAGCTTCCATCGGCAAATAATGAAAAGGAATATCATGCCAATCAACCAGAGGCTGACAATCTAGATGATTTGAAACAACCGCAACAATGTTAACGGGCAAAACATTGGCTTTCCATTTTGTCAGAAGTGAAACTAAACAATGATCGTCTTTTGAAACGGCAATGACAATATTTGGAACATCTTCAACATTACGTAATTGATGCTGCATATGTAGTGGCGTTGCCAGCTCTTCAATACCTCGGCTGAATTCTTCCATTGGCACGGTCATGTTGCGATCATCAAAGGCAATACGCGAAAAAAAAGTATCGGTATCAGGATCACTATATTGCGCAGTTTCAGTAATAAACGCACCATGCTCAAATAAGTTTTGTGCTACTTTTGCTAACACACCAGAGGTGTCGGGGCACTGCCAAGTTAATATGTAATGATTGATTTCACTCATGTGAAGTTAATTTTTAGGGATGATGAAAAGAGTTTGCCAGTTTTAAAGGGATAAACAATCAAATTTATCAAATTAATTAGAAAACTAATGAATAAGCATATTCATTTTTTTAACAAGTGAAGATTACAGGTTGTGGAGCTTTTGCTTGTTTTTGATATAAAAAGCTTCGACTTTTTCTCTTGCCCAAGGTGTTTTTCGTAAAAAAGTTAATGAAGACTTAATGCTTGGATCATGAGTGAAACACTTAATTTTAATTTCTTTCCCTAAGGCTTTAAAACCAAAATATTCAACTAATTCAGTAACTAATACTTTTAAGGTGATGCCGTGTAATGGATTATAAGGCTGATTATTCAATGTTTTTGCTCATTTTCTGTTGGACAATTTATTTTACCAGTTAAGAGTTGCTAATACTTTACAAAAATTCATCTATGTAATTTTCACCGTATATTGGAACTTCACAGTGGCGATGATATGGTAGAAGTGGATTAATAATAATAAGTGAGTTGTGAGTGTTTCAATTTAAATTTGCCCATAAAATCATAGCAGTAAGTGTCTTGCTACTAATCATCGCTTTGTCAGTGTCGACAACAATTAATTACATTTCGATAAAAAATGACACGCAAGCAAACCTCAATAGAGCCATCGACGAAATTGGCTACTCAGTGACAGGAAATATCGCAAACTGGTTAAATGGAAAACTCCGTATCGTTGACTCTATTGCCCAAAGTACCTCAGAAAACTTGGAAACAGCAAAAGTACTTAAAGTTGTACAACAAGCAGCGAAAGCGGGCGCATTTAAAAATGCCTATGTAGGTGTTGAACGCAGCGGTAAATTTATTTTAGATGATGAAACACTTGTGTTACCTGCAGACTTCGACGCTAGACAACGTCCGTGGTATACCCAAGTTAAACAAGCGAAAAAGTCTTCATTTACCGAACCATATTTAGATGTCACCATTAATAAATTAGTGATTTCGCCTGTAGCACCTGTGATGCCAAATGGTGAGTTTGTTGGTGTAGCCGGCGGTGATATCGTCCTCGATGACATCACTGAAATATTAAACCAAATAGATTTTCTCGATTTAGGCTATGCCTATTTAGTGACATCAGAAGGCAAAATTTTAAGTCACCCCAATAACAAGATGGTCAATAAAAATGTCAGCGATTTGTTAGGCAGCCAACCCGCTTTTACTTCCACGTTAAATGAACTTGATGATACAAATATCGTTTCTTTTGTGCCGATAAATGGTATCGCATCAGTGAATTGGTACGTTGGTGTAGTGCTTGATAAAGAAAAAGCGTATCAATCACTCGTTTCAACAAGAAATACCGCAGTGTTAGTCGGTTTAGTGAGCCTGTTAATTACCATAATTTTGTTGCACTTTTTATTCGGCCACTTAATGAAACCTATTTATCATTTAAACGATGCAATTAAAGATATTTCAGAAGGAGATGGCGATTTAACACAACGACTGTCGGTTGATACGAAAGATGAAATTGGTCAATTATCATTAAATTTCAATGGCTTTATTGAGACGGTACATCGTTCAATGCAACAAGTTAAAGCCTCTACTGATACCTTGAGCGAGCAAATTGAGCAAGTACGCCAAAGTGCGCATCACGGAATTGAAATGACGGAACAACAGTTAAGTCGGGGTTCAAATGTCTCTAATGCCATCACGCAACTGAATAATGCTTCCGGAATAATATCTTGCAATGCGACTAAAGCGTCAGAGCTAACCAGTAGTATGCAAGATCAATCGCAAGCAGGAATGCTGGCATTAAATGATAATATTGAATCCATTCATCATTTGTCTGGCACTATGGCTAATTCGAGTGATGATATTGAAAAGTTAAATGCTGAAACTCAGAATATAGCTAGCATTTTAGATGTGATCAAAGGGGTAAGTTCACAAACCAATTTATTAGCATTAAATGCCGCAATTGAAGCCGCGCGAGCGGGTGAAGCGGGTCGTGGTTTTGCAGTGGTAGCTGATGAAGTAAGACATTTGGCTCAACGCACGCAAGAGGCTGCGGTTGAAATTGAAAGAATGATAGAAAACCTTCAACAAGGGACCATTTCTGTCGTGAGTACCATGGAAGAAAGTCAACGCAATAGCGCAGAAAGTGTTGAAAAAGCCACTATTGCAGATGATAAAATGCAAGCCATCATTCAAGCATTACAAGAAGTTGATCAAGAAAACCATGCCGTTGCCGAAGCTACGCTACAGCAAAGTGAAGTGATTAAATCAATTGATGAAGATATTATTCAGCTGATGGATTTAAACCAAAAAGGCGTTGAAAACCTTCAACAAACGGATCAAGCTTGTGATAGTTTACAAGCTGAATTTAGTGGTTTAAATCGCTTAATTGCTAAGTTTAAAGTGTAAATTCTTTTTAAAACACAAGATTAATTAGGCGAGATATAAAGTGATGATTAACCATTGTCACTTTGATTTCGCCAAGTCAATATTTCTATATAAAATAAATCGAGTTTATTACACACGTTCAAAACCGCGGCATTTGTTAAAGAGGTCTCGGGATCATGTAAGACACGTAAAACGTTATTGATAACCGCTTCCATTTCTTGATGATGTAACGCCTCAATTTGAGCCTTTAAATTTTGTAAGTGGCTATTCAATGCTGAAAAATTTAAACGTGTCAGGGCAGAGAGTATCTGTTGTTTTTCTTGTTCCCATGACGTGATAAAGGGTTGAATGGCTAACTCGCTACGTTCTCGATCATGGTTAAAATGCGATAACAGTATCGCCGCATTAAATAATAAATAGGTAGCTTGTTCATCTGCTTGGGGCGAATGAAGTAATCGTTTTTTCTGAATCGCACGATAAGCATGATTCACTTTATCGGTGATCTCTTCTTGCGTACATGGCTTTGTCATATAATCATCAAAACCTGCCGATATACATTTTTCTGCGGCACCACTTAATGCATCCGCCGTTACGGCGATCAACCACAGGGGTTCTTTTGCGAGCGCTTTTATTTTGGCCGCTAATTCAAAACCGTCCATATTTGGCATATGACAATCTGATATGACTAATTGATACGAATTACGTTCATACATTGTTAACGCTTCTAAGCCATCATAAGCGACATCGGCTTCTATACCTAAACGTGATAGTTGCGAGGTTAATACTTTGACATTCACTAAATTATCTTCAGCAATAAGCACGTTAATACCTTTAAAGCGCTCATCTTCTGGCTTAATAGCATTGCGGGTGTTTTTTCGTCTTTCTGTTATTTCCTTTTCAAATTCGGCTTGTTGATATGTGAGATCAAAATAAAACTCACTGCCACTACCTTCAACAGAGTGGATATTGATTTTCCCTCCCATTCCCATCACTATTTCCTGACAAATACTTAAGCCTAAACCTGTACCACCAAATTTACGCGTAATGTCGTCATCGGCTTGAATAAAAGGTGTGAAAAGTTGTGATTGTTGTTTAGGAGAAATACCGATCCCCGTATCAGTGACAGACATTCTGATGGTGTCGTAAATTCCATCTTTTTTAATCGCTTGTTCAATACGTTTTATTGATAAAGTAATTGAACCATGCTCGGTAAACTTGATGGCATTACTGATCAAATTATTAAGCACCTGATTGAGGCGAGTTGGATCGGTAAAATAACTGTGGGTAATATCATCATCAACGTGACATAACAGTTGAATATTTTGCTGATCATTCACCATTCTAAAACTTTTCAAGGCATTTTTAGCCAGTAAATGAAAATTAACGGGGACCGATTCTAGCGTAAGTTTTCCTGCATCCATTTTAGAAAAATCTAAAACATCATTTAACAATGCAAGTAAATGACGAGCCGATCCTTCAAGAGTATCAAGCAGTTCAGTTTGGTCTTTATTTAAAGGGGTAAAATTGAGCGCTTCAGCCATCCCTAATATACCGTTCATTGGCGTTCTTATTTCATGACTCATTTTTGCCAAAAAGGTGATTTTAGCTTGCGCAGATTGTTCGGCTTCATTTCGTGCTGATTCAGCGATGACAAGAGCATTTTCTACTTTCTTTTGAGCGGCTTTTCTTAATTGAAGTCGACGGTAATATACCCAAAAAACAATCAGAGCAATGATGACAATGACAATAAATAGATAGCTAGCTTTTCGATAAATGACATCTACTTGTGCTTGAACATTGGCTTCGGGAAAAGAAGCTTGGCTCCATTTAGCGTATAAATTTTCAAACTCAGTGGCGGGTAGTGCGTTGATTGTTCTATTGAGTAAAGCAACTAAGGTTTGTTCCGCTTTGGTGGTGGCGAAAGTAAACTGGGCGTCACTGTGAAAGTCCGGTAACGGTTGAGAAGTTAAATTAGACAGATGATTTTTCTTAATTAAATAAGATGTCGCCAAAGAACGACCTATAAAAACGTCTGCATTGCCCTGAGATACAGCGGTAAGTGCCAATTCAAGGGTATCAAATAACATAAATGTTGCTTGAGGATAGGCTTTTTTTAGTAATTGAGTTGCTTGAAAGTTTTTGATCGCTGCAATTGTGCGATTGTTTAAATTTGAAAATTGTTGTTCTTGGGGAATAGTAGGGTTGTAAACTATGCTGTAATGCGCTTTTAAGTAAGGAATACTAAAGCTAAATTGTGGTTCGAGTGATTTATCATATTCAATGTTGACTAATAATTCAGCGTTACCTTTTGTCACTTTATCTATAATATCCTGAAAATTATCGACATAAACAGGTTTGAAAATAATACCCAGCTTTGCAGAGGCATGGTGCAATAAGTCGATTGCAAATCCTCGTTCAATAATATTGCTGTGACTTTGGCTGATAATATATGGCGGAAATCCAGCATGAGTAATGGGATATTGAATAATGTTGTGATCTATCACATATTGTTTTTCTTGCTCAGTCAGTCCTTGCGAATATTGACCCAGTGAAAGCTCAAAATTATTCTCTACATTGGATAAATATTTATCTTGCCATAATTTAGCTTGTGCCGCTTTTACTTGTCGTAAGTTGTTGTTAATCAGAGAAAGTAATGCTCGGTCATTGGTACGAGTTGTAAAATGTAACGTGATATCTGGGATGTCTTGTTGATTGATATAAAATTGATTTTGCAGTGAACGAGATTCTAGTGCTTGTTTCAATAACCAAGGTTTTGTTGAATAAATCGCATCAAATTTCGTTTGCTTATCAAGCAGTGTATTTAAATCGATAAAAAACTGGCGAGAAACTGTATCGGATAAAAATCTTAGGGTATTTTTATCTTCAGAATGTATCGCTAATTGAAATCCGTCAGAATTATTGTGATTTATGCGTTGAAAAAGGGTTTGTTTAAATTTAGCGTAGGGAATGCTGTACAAGACGTTTTTATATTCGGGTTGATAAATGTTAAATGCCACAACATCAATTTTTTCTTCTTTAAGTTGTTTCAGCGCTTCTACGGTTGGTAAAAAATAAAATTTTACATCGATTTCGTTATCAATTGCCCAAATTTGCCAATACTCCTTGAGAAAGTTTACCACTTGTTGGACAGGTTCGGGTGACGCTGCATCAATACTGGCTTGATCAGGAAGAGAAATACGGATCACACGATTTTTTTCAAGTACGTTATTTGTTTCAATTGAGGCTGTAGTCGTATTAGCAAAAGCAAGATTAACCAAAGCTTGAGAGAGAAAAGTAAGCAAAGCTAACACAATAACTAGCGTGGTGTTCAACGGAAAACTTTTAACGTCTTTTATTGATCGCTCACCACAGGTATTGTCCATAAAGTTAAGTATTTTTAATTAGTTAATCTCTTGAACTAACCTTATTAGATAACCGTTAATCCAGCAAATATATTTTCAAGCTAGAATTAGTATTGCTTGGATCGTCTCTGGCATGGTAAATTAGCGAAACAAAGTTGTATATACAATTAATCGAGGGTTTATGTCTACAAGTTATCAACTGATCAAAGGCCGAGTTCCATTATTAATTAGCATGCCGCATAACGGCCAAGAAATTCCCGAAGATATTGCAAATAAAATGACAGAGCAGGCAAAGCAAGTTCCTGATACTGATTGGTATAAAGATAAGTTGTATGATTTTGCTGTTGAGCTGGGAGCTTACATATTAATCCCTAAATATAATCGTTACGTCATTGATTTAAACCGTGATCCAAATGGCGTTGATTTATATCCTGGTGCTAATTCTACAGAGCTATGTCCTACAACTGCATTTGACTTGTCGCCTTTATATCGAGACGGGTATATGCCGGATGATCAAGAAATTAATCGTCGAATAGCCCTGTATTGGCAGCCATATCATCAAGCTATTAGCACTACTTTAGATGAAATTAAGCAGCATTTTGGTCAAGCGGTGTTATTAGAAGCGCATTCTATTTTATCTCACGTGCCACGTTTTTTTGAGGGACGATTACCGGATTTTAATTTCGGTAATGCAGATGGAAAAAGCTGCAGTGAAATGATGCTAGAGAAAGTGCAATCATTAGACTTCTCGCCATATAGCATGATTAGTAATGGGCGATTTAAAGGGGGCTTTATAACCCGCGAGTATGGACAACCTGCTAATAAAGTTCATGCATTACAGCTTGAACTTTCGCAAATAACGTATATGAATGAAGCGAGTTTAGAATATAACGAAACGCTTGCCGCACAAGTAAAACCAAAATTAAAAGCGTTAGTTGAATGCTTAATTGAATTTGCACAAGATACGAGAGATTAGTCATGAAAATTTTTGCAGAGCGTATTTTATTATCCGATGGTTGGGCAAAGCAGCAAACACTGACCATTGAACAAGGCATAATTAAAGCAATTGAAACTGGTCAACAAACGGGCGCTGAAAAAGTTGGGACTGTAATTCCTGGAATGGTGAATTGTCATTCACATGCTTTTCAACGTGCTTTTGCAGGCTTTAGTGAACAAGGTAGTGAAGGGCAAGACAGTTTTTGGACTTGGCGCAAAGTCATGTACAAATTTTTAGCGCAATTAACTCCTGAAAATGCACAAGTGATCGCTACGCAACTCTATATCGAAATGCTCAAAATGGGTTATACCCGTGTCGCCGAGTTTCATTATTTACATCATGATATTAACGGTGAACCTTACGCTGAGCTGTCGACAATGGCGAGTGCTATTTTTGATGCCGCAAAAGACTCTGGCATAGGATTGACTTTGTTACCTGTGTTATATCGATACAGTGGTTTTGGCGAGCAAGCAGCAACAGAAGGCCAAAAACGTTTTATTAATAATACTGAGCAGTTTAATCAATTAGTCAGTGATTGTTTTAGGCTAAGCGATAGCTATGAAAATACCAATGTTGGAATAGCACCTCACTCGTTGCGTGCCGTTGATCTAACTTCACTTGCTGTTGCCGTGGAACATGTTCGAGCATTAGATGCCAATGCGCCAATTCACATTCATATTGCTGAACAACAACAAGAAGTGAATGACTGTGTAGCCCACTATGGCAAAAGACCCGTGCAATGGTTATTAGACAATATGTCATTGGATCAACAATGGTGTTTAATTCATGCAACACATATCAATGAACAAGAGCGTCAAGGCATAATCGCGGCTCGAAGTATTGCGGGTATTTGTCCAACGACAGAAGCCAATTTAGGTGATGGCATTTTCCCAACGACTGAGTTTTTAGCGGAACAAGGAACCTTCGCCATTGGCTCAGACAGTCATATTTCGGTTAATCCAATCGAGGAGTTACGCTGGCTGGAATATGCGCAACGTTTAATTAAACAACAACGAGCAATATTAGCGCACGAGAAACAAATATCGGTAGGGCAAAACCTTTGGCAAAGCGCAGCATTAGGTGGTGCGCAAAGCACTCACAGTAATGCCGGTGAATTAGCGGTTGGCAAACAAGCAGATTTATTAGTACTCGATGATAATAAATTAGCGTTATTTGCCCATGATGAACAACATTTATTAGATAGTGTTATTTTTGCCACTCAAACCAATGTTGTTAAAGATGTAATGGTCAATGGTTGCTGGGTTGTTAAAGCGGGCTCTCACAAACAAGAGCAAAAAGCTCAATTAGCGTTTGCGGAAATGTTAGCAAAACTTTCCGCCTAGACTGAAAGCCAAATGTAGCGCGAAAATAATGTATCTATAGCATCATCAAAACCAAGCATTGGAAGGAGAGATAGTCCCTTCCAATGTTCATCTCGTATTAAATGATATCAAGATTAGTACAGCTAAAACTTTGCTTAAAATAATGATTGATAAGCACTAATTTTAGTACAGATTAACTGTTGATTTTTCTGATGAAGTTTTGGAGTTGGCCGTTTATTTTCACAATACTTATTGTAAAATTCTTTTACTGATTCTCTTGTACTGGTAATGGTTCGTACAAATGTCTGCTCTTCTTCATTAAATTGTCCAAAACTTGGCTGTAAATCTTTATAAATTTTTTCAGGATTTAATCGAACTTTAGTATCTGTTGCGTTTGAAAATTCTGATAGCACCATAGTTTTTTGCTCTTCAAACCAACTTTCTAGTTCAGGTTGCGGATAAAAATGCAAAAAAATTGCAATTGCTACGATTAAGATCAATAAATTCTTCATAGTATGTCGTATAATGTTAACTTGTTATTAGAATAATCAATTTTGCGCCAACAATACATCATCTTTAATTATTAACGAGTAATTTGTCGTTAATTTAATGGCGCGGTTCGATTTTTCACGGGTTTTATTGCATAGGATTCACGGTGAAATCAGAAAAAGAACACAACGTTAAAATACCGATTAAAAATATCAAAATTCATCAACCTGCCCAGGTTGAACATTATAAGCCTCGCGATCAAATTTATGTCAGAAAAGTGACCGGTGTATTTCAAACATTACGGCGTAAAATGAACTTTTTCTTTTTGACCTTATTTGCGGTACTACCTTGGTTACAATACAACGGTCATCAAGCCATTCTTTTTGATATTGTTGAACAACGGTTTACCCTTTGGGGATTAACCCTTTGGCCGCAAGATTTAACCTTACTTGCGTGGCTATTTATTCTTAGTGCCTTTTTATTGTTTTTTGTTACTACTTTTTTAGGCCGGGTGTGGTGTGGCTATTTATGCCCACAAACGGTGTGGACATTTATTTTTATTTGGTTTGAAGAAAAAATTGAAGGGACGGCAAACCAACGTAAAAAACTCGACTCGCAAAAACTTAATGTCAATAAATTCTGGCGAAAAGCCCTTAAGCATAGTTGTTGGCTCTTTTTTTCGTTATTAACAGCATTAACTTTTGTGGGATATTTTGTTCCTGTTCAGACTGTTTTTATCGACTTTTTTACTTTCAATAGCTCTTTCGCTATTGCTGGTACCATTTGGTTTTTTGCCTTGTGTACCTATGGCAATGCTGGTTGGATGCGTGAAGTGATGTGTTTGCATATGTGTCCTTATGCCCGTTTTCAATCGGCGATGTTTGATAAAGATACCTTTACGGTATCTTATGATGCAAAACGCGGTGAAAATCGAGGAGCACGTTCAAGAAAACAAGATCCCAAAGAACTAGGTTTAGGTGACTGTATTGACTGTAATTTATGTGTGCAAGTTTGCCCAACCGGTATAGATATTCGTAATGGTTTGCAATATGAATGTATAAACTGTGGCGCTTGTGTTGATGCTTGTGATGGTGTTATGGAGCGGATGAAGTACGAAAAAGGCTTGATTCGCTACACTACTGAGCATGAACTAGAAGGTAAAAAAGTTCATTTAATTCGATCGAAACTATTAGGTTATGCTGTGGTTTTATTGATTATGAGCAGTTTATTGATCATCGAAATAGTCAATAGGGCACCGGTTTCATTAGATATTATTCGGGATAGAACTGAACTTGCAAAAGAAAATTTTAACGGTGAAATTGAAAATGTATATACCTTAAAAATTCTTAATAAATCGCAAACTGATAATCGATATCGGTTATCAGTAAATGGGATTGAAAATACCACATGGCATGGTGAACAAGAAGTATTGGTTAAGGCGGCTTCTGTTTATACCTTACCTATGAGTATTTCAGTCGACCCGTATGAGCTAAATGGTGCATATATGACAGATATTTCTTTTGTTATTGAGCTCATTTCTGATGACGATGACGTAAAGCTTGATAAAGAAAGTCGCTTTTTTAATAAGCGTTAAACTCTTAGTTTCCTGGCTATCTATTTGGACGCGTGATTAATACAAACATCACGCGTCTTTTATTCTTATGGTTAAAACATCGTTTTATTCGCATTTGCATCGCTTTAAGCTTTTCGACTTTTATTAACTCCTGTATCCTTGAGGTTTATGTTATTGATTTGTCATAACGACTTTATTCATTGAGAGCCTATGTCCGTATTTGATTTTACTTCGTTATCGCCTGATTTAATCCTTGATGGCATAGAAAGTATCGGCTTGCAGGTAGATAGCGGTTTACTGGCATTAAATAGTTATGAAAATCGCGTTTATCAATTTCATGACGAAGATAAAATCAAATATGTTACGAAATTTTATCGACCTCAGCGTTGGTCGAAAGCACAAATTCAAGAAGAGCACGATTTTGCATTTGAACTTGCTGACGAAGAGTTACCGATAGTTGCGCCATTAATATTTTCAGGTCGATCTTTATTTGAACATCAAGGTTATTACTTTTCTATATACCCTTGTCGAGGTGGACGTATATTTGAAGTGGATAATTTAGACCACTTAGAATGGATGGGAAGATTTATCGGCAGAATACATGCCGTTGCAGGTCAAGCTCCGTTTCAAACGCGACCAACCTACAGTAAAGAAGAGTCGTTGATTCAAGCTCGGGAAATCATAAAAAATTCAGCATTTGTCCCGCAATATATTGAAAATGCGTTTTATACCATTTTAGACCAAGTGATTGAACTGGCGTGTCAGCAATATCAACCAACCGATGAAATAAGGCTACACGGCGATTGCCATGCGGGTAATATTTTATGGACTGATGACGGCCCTCATTTTGTTGATTTAGATGATTGTCGTATGGGACCAGCAATTCAAGATTTATGGATGATGCTCTCAGGCGACCGGCAACAGCAAACTTTGCAATTGGATACTCTTTTAATGGGTTATGAAGAGTTTTATGAGTTTGATACAAAACAGTTTGCCTTGATCGAATCTTTGCGTACTATGCGGGTAGTGAATTATATGGCTTGGCTTTGTAAGCGATGGCAAGATCCTGCGTTTCCGCATAGTTTTCCATGGTTTAATACCCAAAGATATTGGGAAGAGCAAGTGTTGATGCTGAAAGAGCAAATGTCGGCATTACAACAACCACCGCTCACCTTAATGCCATAAATCGAACAAATCATATAGAATTTATCATTTTAAAATTTATAAGGGTTAATTGAATGAACAAGTTATTGAGTCTACTCGTTGTGGCAACGCTTTCTTTTTTTACACATGCGAGTGATTATCAAGAAGGCAAACATTACGTTAAAATACAAGAGTTACCTGTAGATTCTCCGGAAGTCAGAGAGTATTTTTCTTTTTATTGTGGCCATTGTTATAACTTTGAATTTATGGCGAAATCTATCGAGAAAAACTTGCCCGAAAACGTTAAGTTCGTCAAAAATCATGTCGATTTTTTAGGTGGCGCTTCAAAGAAAATGCAACAAACCCTGACACGTGCATTAATTACAGCTCAAAAAATGGGTATCGAAAAAAGCCTAATAGCGGCAATTTTCAAATATATTCATGTGCATAGAGCTGTCTTTACTTCGGTAAAAGATGTTCGAAATGTTTTTATCTTTAACGGCGCAGATGGTGAGAAATTTGATCAACTTATTAATAGTGACGAAGTGGTTAAAGCGGCTGAAGCAATGAAAAGTAATCAAGATATACTGGCAAACAGTGGTGATTTAAAAAGTGTGCCAAGTATTGTGGTTAATGGTATGTACATGATTCATACGCACGATCTTGATAAATCGAACATAGAAGAAGATTTCAATAACTTAGTGAAGTATTTATTGACCTTGAAGTAATGAAGTATACAAACGATTAATCTACCGTTAGATTAATCGTTTTTGTTAAGATTATTAAACACTTTTGCCTTTGCTTGATTAAATTCCGCTTCAGTAAGCAAGCCTTGTTGTTTCAGTTTCCCTAATTTATCTAAAGAATTTATCAGGGAAATATCTCTCAATTCGACGTTGTTATCTGCCTCTACTTTATTTTGTTCTGTAGGCGTTATAGGTAAAGCTTTTGGCACATCTGGCGTCGCTCTGTTTTTACTACTTTCATTAGATGAAGGAATCGCAATAGCTTCATTTTTATTGGTTTTTTTATGGTTGGACGTATTTGGAACTACGGGTTTTACAATAATGCGCTCTTCAGTTAATTCTGGGAATATTGTTTGCGATAACAACCAACACCAATCAGATAATTGCTTACAAGTTTCTTCATATTTTCCACGGGTCAGTCTTTGATTGCCTTTTCGTAGATAGAGACAAATAGGATAAATATTTGAAGACTTGTCCGTGATAACCATCTCGATAATACGGACTTTATCATCGATCATTTTTTCTCTTTTTTCGGTTGCAAAAGCTAAGTTGAGCATTTGTTCTTTTTTATTGGTAAAGCGACTCTCTGGCTCTTCATAAGTAAAATTATAAAGTGAATTTTTATTGAGGAATACTTCACTTCGTGCAATATCAGCAATCTTTAACTCAGTGTTTACTATTTTTTCATGTCGCTTATAGAGCAATATCAATTTTTTCTTAGCGTCTAGATCAAATTTTGCAAATTGTTTTCTCAAAAACGCTTTGGGTAAATTTGTTTTTGTCTTGCGACGAACTATGACTAGGCTGACAATAAATAACGGGAGTAGTAATATCCAAGCAAAATTCATATTTTTTTGCCTAGCTGTTGTTTTATCTACCGTATTATCTGAGTTTTGATGATCAGGCGTGGAGGAGTTAATAATAAAAATGACATGAGAAGATTTGTCGACAATAAGCAATTCATCATGCTCATCCGTGAGTAAAGCCAGTTCACTATCTTTTGTAAGCCTATTATCTTCTATTACTTGTACGGTTGAAACCTCAAAAGGAGGTTCTTTATTTATCGCAATTAACTTCCAGTGATTATCCCAAGTTAAATAAATAATATGATTTCTGTATTTAGCGAACTTCATGCCACGGTAAATAATACTATTACTTTGTTGAGGAAATGGCGCATGAATAGTATTAGGTTGTGATTTGTTTTGGCGGAGGTCTTCACCATATTTGATAGTATTCACATTAAACTTTTTTGGAGTATTTTGAGTTACAAAAAGCTGTTGTTTGCCATCTTTTGGCCAGTGAATCTCTAAAAGCGAATGTAATCCTGTGGCAATAATCTCATTATTAATATCTTCTCTATTAATGAACGGATTTCTTACCGGAATTGAGTAGCTTTTGAAACCGAATTTTTCAGGGTTAATGCTTAAAATACTACCTGAATATAACGCTGAATCTGGATAATTAGCATCGGCGGATAATGCAATGTAGAGGTTTCCATAGTTTTCGTTCCAAGATTTCATAAAAGGGTTAAACCTTAATTGAAGAATGGTTTGACTTGCTGAAAAAATGGGTAAGCGAAGTACTTCTCTTGGCTGATTTTTAGTATGAACAAAGGAGGTCAATTTTTCATTATCAAATTGCCATTCGCTAATAACCCATTCATATTCGTGATGACTTAATGGGTTGTTTTCTTGAATACGTGTTGTCGGTTTATTGCTATCGATTGGTTCAATATGAGCCGTATATAAGGTTAAATAGCCGTATGCTTGTTGGAGTTTAAAGCTTGGATGAAGCGCAATTTTATTTAATGAATGTAGTTGTGAAAAATATTTTTTTAAATGAATGATTGGTTCAGCATGTAAGTTATTATCTTTAACTAAATGAATGTTTCCTAATTTGTCATGGACAATATAGCTTTCGTTATCCAAAGGATTTTTACTAATTTCATGCCACAGCACATTCGACTGATTGCTAAATGTATGAGCAATCTTTAACGTTGTCTCTGCCGTTTCTGCGTGAACATTTCCTAACATAGTCAGTAGAATTGTCAGAGAGAAGCAAACTTTAAGAAAGTTTTTATTGTTAAAATAATGTCTTAAATAGTACATAGAAAGTGGTTAAAAAGCCTCTGTGCTTGTAGAGAATTCCCTTAATTAGTTTGATTATATATCCATTAATTGATTTTTTGTAAAATAACGTCTTGTGCATCAATCAATTGAGATTTAGTCGCGTCTTTTAAGTAACTTAATCTACCATTAATAATTAACTCGTCATCAACATTGGCATTATCTTTTAAGTAAGCTGCTTGTTTGCCCCAAACATGTACGGTTCGCTCAACACTGATGCTGCGTAACTCTTGGGTTACTGGTGAAAAGCTATAAAAATTTATCGCCAAGCGTAATTCCGCTAATTGTTTGTTGTTTTCTGTATTTACTAGTTTAATCTCGCTGGATATTTTTCCGCTACACTGTAATTGATTGATGGAGCGAGAATAACCTTTTGGATAACGATGAGCGTAGGTAGCGTGTATAAGTTCACGATTGGTTTTTTTACTGTTTACCATATGCCCTTGCACTAAAATGACATCGCCTTTTTCTGCTTGCAATAATGAACGTTCCACCACATCGCCTATCATCTTAATCGTATGATAGTGCGTCCATTCTTTAAATTGATTGGTTCTTTTATCGAACCATTTTAAATGAGTCGCAACCACAAATTCCGCAATAGCAATCACAGGGTTTACCTGATAGCGAATCTCAGGTTTATTCACTAAATTACCCAATAGAGTAATATTACATAAGTGGTTTTGAGGAAGTTCTGATTGCATGTATGTTTTCTAATTGATTGAATTAATTAGGAGATTACGTCAGCCTTAAAAATTGTTCAAGCAGATTAACTTAATTGCTATTAGTATTACGACCTAAAAAAACCATCATATCAATGATGGTTTTTATTCTTTTATAAAAGTATTAAAATCGTTTTTTTCTAAATGCAACAAGCATTAATGAAAACACAAAAAGTACTATGGTTGATGGCTCTGGAACTGTCGTGGTTGGCTCATTAATTGGGTCTCTGGCCCAAACGGTCAAATGTGAAAGGCCGGCACTAAAATCACCGGGTTTAACATCAATAGAACCTGCTAGTGAATATGCTGTTTCAAAATTAAAGGCACCTGGTGCTTCACTGCCAAAAATTTCATAAAAGTTAAAGTCATATACAGCCCAGCCTTTATCATCTTGGTTGCCTTGCCCGTTTTGGTTGCCACTACCTGCTTTAGTAACAAAGGCTAAATGATCAAATGTTGATCGGTTTAAAACAGTTCCTACTGTCTCAGCGATATCTATATCAGTCGTTAATGTCCAATTAATTGAAGAGCAATCACCGCCAACATTTACACATTCAAAAGTAAACGTTAAAACATCTGAAATTAAGAGTGAGATAGTCTCATCGTAATTGGTAATAGATTTATAACTTGTTGAATTATTATCTACATCAAATTTTGCTAAATTTATCCAACCAGGATCAGTTGCATTACCATCGCCATCTATATCTATTTTGTCACCATCAAACCAAGGATTAGCCACTCCATCAACTAAACCGTCAATAAATTCGTTACCAGTTAATGGACCGCCGCCATTAAGTAAACCGTCCCCAGATTGACCAATATTTAAGTGAGGTGTTAAATGGCTTTCAAGTTGACTGTCATTACCCGCATAAATGCCAATGCATTCTGATGCACTGTAAGGACCATTTTGTAATAAATTGGCGCCGTTAGGGCCACCTGTGTTATTATTAATATCTAAATCTGAGAGTTGTACCGTTGTCAATGTGGCATTATTGACATTGCAATCACCCGTGACAATCAATTGCCCAAATGAAAACTGAGAAACTAAGATCAGTGATAAACTAAAAAGTTTTTGTAAATTGTTCATTTTTATATCCGTGTTTAGCTTCGTTGCTAATGATAATAAAACATCTATGCATTTTAAGTGCCTGAAATTTAATGCCTTGATTATTAATGTAATTATTTATACTTGGCATTTTGTAAAACTATTATTGTAAATTAAACTGACAGTTTTAATTTAACGTACTAATGTAGTCATTTTAACTTTTTTACTTAAATTTATTTAGTACGACTAGTAAAGCGACGGTGATTTGACTAGAATCGCAACCTCTTAATGAAGCTCTCGTGGTGAAGTGGATATCACGTGGACCTCCGGAGTCTAAGTCGCAGGTTCGATTCCTGCCGAGAGCGCCATTAACCCTTTCTTTTGTCTCTAAGTTATCAATATTCATGCAACGCTTTGCTCTAGCGTTGAAACACGTTGAAAAAAATGTACTTTTAATTCATACAATATTAAAGTAGTGCCTATAATAATGTTAGTTACATCAACAAGGTAGTTTCATTGTAATTATATGAAATCAATATTTACGTATATATTCGTTGCAAGTGTTTTTCTTGGCCAAACTGTGTCTGCTCAAAATTATGAGCTAGCGCAAGTTGCGGTTACCCCTTTTGAAAAGTCAGTCAAGCGAGCAGGAAAGGTTGCATTTAAACGGACATTAAAGTTGTCCTTTAAAAGTAGTGGCTATTTAAAAACACTTTCGGTCGATGAAGGTGATTTTTTTTCTGCGAAACAATTGCTCGCCTCTTTAAATACTGAAGAACTTATCGCGGAGAAAAACTCCCGCTATGCGCAATTATTACAAGCGAAACGTGAAGTTAATCGCACGAAAAAATTACTGGCACAAGAATTAAGTTCAGAGCAGGCATTAGAATTAGCGCAAACCAATGTTGAAACTACGCGTGAAGCTTATCAAGTATCTTATTATAACCTTGAAAAAGCAGAGATATACGCGCCTTTTGATGGCGTTGTTTTAGCAAGATACACTGATTTAGCGGAGTTTCAGGCGCCAGGTCAAGAAGTATTAGAAGTTGCGGCAATAAATAAAAATTTAGTGGTGAAAGTAAAGTTAACCGATAAAGAAATTAGTTTTGTTAAATTAGGCCAAAATGTCGCCGTCGATTTACCGAATATTGGTCGAATAAACGGCGTTATTTCTAAGATTCCTGTGACTAGTAATACCGAAGGCGCTTTATATTTAATTGAAGTGTTACTCGAAGATATTCAAGCTGGTCAAGGTGTGGTGGCCGGACAATTAGCGCAAGTGACCATTCATTTTGCAACTGAGAATTCAGTCTATCAAGTGCCTATTAGCGCCTTAATAGAAATTGATGATCAAGGCTCTGCGGTATTGTTTACCAAGGTAAGCAGTGGCAAGCTAATGCGCCAAGCCTTTGATGTATTAAATATTGATACGCAATCTATTTATTTACGGGCGCAAAGTCATAATGATGCTATCGAGTTTGTGGTTAATGGTTGGCAGCAACTGAACATAAGTGAGTTATAACGCATGAAGTTAGCGCGCTCCGCGATTAAAAATGCCCAATTTACGCTGACGATTGTTATTTTAATGGTACTCGTAGGGATTGTTTCTTACTTCACTATGCCTAGGTCAGAAGATCCTCAATTTGATATTCCTATTACTTTAATTGAAGTTATTTACCCTGGAGCTTCCTCTCACGATATCGAAACTTCTATAGTGACCCCTTTAGAGCAAGAATTTTCAAATATTGAGGGTATAAAACGTATAGAAGCACAAATTAAAAATGATGGGGCTAGAATA
Organism: Thalassotalea castellviae; assembly: GCF_031846185.1. Lineage (NCBI taxonomy): Bacteria > Pseudomonadati > Pseudomonadota > Gammaproteobacteria > Alteromonadales > Colwelliaceae > Thalassotalea > Thalassotalea castellviae. The sequence continues at coordinate 164,335 of NZ_JAVRIF010000004.1, read as the reverse complement.
GAAATTAAATTTCTATATGGCAGTGATCCTCAAACCGCTTTCAATGAAATTAAACAAGCAGTTGCCTCTATCGAGCCAAATCTACCTGATGGCGTACAAGATATATTAGTCCTTAAGGCGACACCGACAAGTGTTGCGGTAGCTCAGTTAGCCTTATGGACTGAGCCCACTGACTATAAAACCATGGAGTTTTATGCCAAAAAGTTGGAAAAAAGATTAGAAGCAATTGCTAGCGTTAAAAAAGCCGATATTTGGGGCTACCCACAGCAAGTGGTAGCGATTGATCTTAATCTTGACTTATTGCAACACTATGGCATTACCGTAACCTCTGTGAATCAAGTATTACAAAAACGAGCAGTAAATATTACACCAGGTTTTGTTGATGCTAGTACTCGGCGCTTTAATGTTAAAGCAAGTGGTAATTTCCAAGAAATTGAGCAATTAAAAGAAACCGTTGTTTATGCCAATGATCAGCTGGTGATTAAATTAAAAGATATTGCCAGTATTGCTTTTGCAGATGGTAAACCTTCCTATTTAGCTTATTTTAATGAACATCCCGTTATTTTTATTACCCTTGAGCAACGTAAAGGTACGAATATTTTTGATTTAACGGATCAATTAAATGCTGAGATTGCTTCTTTTAAAAAACAATTGCCTGAGCAAATCAAACTTGATGTGTTATTCGAGCAAGCAGAAAGTGTTGAATCAAGAGTTAATGGCTTTTTTAATAATTTATGGCAGGGCCTTATTTTAGTTGGTGTTATGTCATTATTATTTTTAGGATTGCGTGAAGCTTTAGTGGTGATAGCGGTAATTCCTTTATCCTTTTTAATCGCGATTGGCTGGTTAGATTTTGCTGGTTTTGGCTTACAGCAAATGTCGATTGTTGGTTTAATTATCGCCCTTGGCTTATTGGTAGATAACGCTATTGTGGTGACAGAGAGTATTCATCGAGAGAAAGGTAAGTTTGCCAGTTTAAAAGAAGCTGCTGCTTCAGGAACCAGTAAGGTTGGTTGGGCGATCACTAGTGGTACTGTAACAACTTTATTCGCTTTTCTGCCAATGCTAATGATCGCCTCAGATACCGGTGATTTTATACGTTCAATGCCAGTGACGGTTGTCTTTGTTTTATTAGCGTCGTTGTTATTGGCATTGGCTTTTACGCCATTATTAGCGAGTAAATTGTTTACCGTTAAACCCAGTAAAATTAAAACGTTGCAACATTACGTCAATCAATTTGCCGCTAATAGTTATTTTCGGTTTTTAACAGTATTAATGAATCGAAAAATGATTGTTGTGATGGTGTTTATTGCAGCGCTTGTTTTTATGTTTTCACTTTTCGGTAAAGTAGGGTTAAGTTTATTTCCAAAAGCCGAAAAACCTATGATATTGATAGATGTTGAAGCTCCTGATAATTCATCTTTGCATTATACCAACCAAGTGATGCAGGACATTGCTAAAAGCTTGAAAAAGTATGATTTAATAAAAGAAGTGGCTTTAAATGTTGGTAACTCTAATCCTAGAATTTACTACAATGAAATTCCAAAGCGTGGGGTTGCACATTACGGACAGCTTTTAATTGTTTTGCATGAATTTAATGAAGAAAAATCCAATGATCTAGTGATATCGCTTAGGAAAGAATTTTCAAACTGGCATCAAGCTAATATTACTATTAAAGAATTTACGCAAGGCCCTGTCACCGACAAACCTATTACAGTGCGTTTAATGAGTGAATCTCTCAGTGATTTAGAACGTGTTGCAAATGAGCTTGAACAACAGATGATGAAAATCAAGGGGGTGATAAATATTGAAAACCCCATTGGCCAAGCAAACAGTGAGGTGGTACTCGATATTGATTATGAAAAAGCCGGTATGAATGGCATAGACATTAATCAATTAGATTTAACATTACAAACAGTATTAACCGGTAGTTATGTTGGCAATTTTAGTGATAAAAATGGTGAAAGTTACCCTATTGTTGTGCGAGGCAAGAAAGCTGATTTAGATATTTTTGATGATATTTATATTGCCAATATTGCCGGTGAACTAGTGCCGTTAAATCAAGTGGCTTCTCTGAAATTGGCGAAAGGTCATACCGAATTTTTCCATTATCAAAAACAAAGAATGGCTAAAATTTCCGCCGATGCCGATAAAGGTTATTCAGTTACGGCATTAACAGAGCAAATCGTCACGTATTTAGACAGTTATCAATATCCGCAAGGTATGTATTATACGCTTGGTGGCGAAGAAGAGTCTCGACAAGAAAATTTCGCGGGCTTGTCACAAATTATGATCATTACCGCAGTAGGTATTTTTGCGGTATTAGTATTGCAATTTAAGTCATTTATGCAGCCTTTAGTTATTTTCACTTCTATTCCATTTGCGATTGCAGGTTCGGTTATTGGTTTATATCTTTTTAACTTATCTTTTTCGATGATGGCGTTTATTGGGCTGATTAGTTTGTTTGGCATTGTTGTCAATAACGCCATTATTTTAATTGATACCGCCAATCATAATTTCTTAGAATGTAAAGATATGCGATTAGCAATATTAGACGCAAGTAAAACGCGCTTTACCCCTATTTTGTTAACCACATTAACTACCATAGGTGGCTTAATGCCATTAACGCTCTTAGGTGGCGGACTGTGGCAACCTTTAGGTGTGGTAATTATTTCAGGGCTTTGTGTCTCAGCCATTGCGAGTTTTATCTTGGTGCCAGTTTTAACTGAGCTATTTTCGCGTTCAAAAGCTCAATAAAAGTGAATTGGAACTAAGCGCTTATGGAATTTGTTGGTCAAATTGGTTATTCATTAAGTTTCATCGCTTACCTCGTTTTCACGTTATTAATCGTTGCCGCTCGCAATAAATCAGTTTTAGCGAAATGGACCATAGTCTCTGCCTTAAGTACCACCTTTGCGAGTGGTTTATCTTTCTTACAAATTAAAATGGGTTTTAGCTTACAGTGGGTGATGATAGCTGACGGCTTTAAAATAGCTTGTTGGTCTGTGATGGTACTTATTTGTAATACTGAGCTCACTTCAGTACGTAAGCTGTTTTCTAATTATCATATTCGTCAATATGTCGTGATTAGCAGTTTGTTAATGCTATCGTGCTGGGTAGCAACCTACTTTCTTAATTTTTCTTACGAATATTTATTCTTACTGTTTATCGTTTTAAATTTATGGATTTTGGTTTTAATTGAACAACTTTATCGAAGTGCTGACGATCAAATACGCTGGGCGATATGGCCATTAGTTATCGCACTTGCCAGTGTGTCTATTTTTGATTTTGTCCTCTATGCACAAGCGACTATGGTCGGTGGGATTGATTTCGATTTTTGGTATAGCCGCGGGTTCATCGCATTAGCGATTGTTCCGTTATTATTAATTAGTACGCGCCGAGTAAAAAATGGCTCAGTGCGAATTTTTGTTTCTCGGCAAGTGGTTTTTTATAGCTCGATTTTAATGATGGCAGGCATCTACTTATTAGTAATGGCGCTTGCGGGCTATGTTATTAATTATATTGGTGGTGAGTGGGGCAGCTTTGTCAGTATCGGTTTTTTAATTTTCAGTGGCATTGTGTTAGTGACATTATTAATTACTGATAGCTTACGCAAAAAGCTTAAAGTGTTTATTGCGAAAAACTTTTTTGCCAACCGGTATGAATATCGTGATGAATGGTTAAATTTAATTGAAAAAATAGAAACCACTAGTGCAGAAAGTTATTATCAAATGGCCACTACTATTATGATGTCGAAATTAGGAGCAACCAGTGGAGCCATCATTAAAAAACAAAGTGAAATGCACTTCGATGTTAAATATTCCAAAAAATTAGTGCTGTCTGAAGCGTTTGATTTGCAATTAACGTTAATCAGTCAATATTGTCAGCAGAAGGGGTGGATTATCGATGTTGATGAATATGAATTAACACCGTCGATGTATTCAGAACTCAACTTAGATGTTGATTTATGTCGCAGTTTTAATATTGAAACCATCGTGCCTATTTTTATTGGCAAAGCATTTTACGGTTTGTTTGTGGTGGGAAGCATTGCAGAGAAGAAACAGCTTAACTGGGAGGACAGAGATTTGCTCTTCGCTGTCTCAAAACAGCTAGGTAACTTTATCTCTTTACATGAAGCTAATGATGAACTGGCAGAGTCAAAACAATTTGATGCCTTTAATCGGATGTCAGCATTTTTGGTACATGATTTAAAAAATGTACAAGCTCAACTAGCTTTAATTACCACCAATGCCGAAAAACATCGTGATAATACTGATTTTGTAGATGATGTATTTGAAACCGTGGAGTCAGCGACAGACCGCTTAGCTAAAGTGTTAACACAATTGCGAAATAAGCAAGTGGCCCAATCGAAGACCAAAGAGACTGACATTACTGAGTTAGTTCGTAAGGTGGTTAAGCAGCGAAATGTTATGAAACCAAAAGTTAAAATAGAACAAATGCAACCAAGCTTAATCAATATTGATAAAGACACGTTACATTCTGTGTTAAATCATCTTATTCAGAATGCGCAAGAAGCGACAAATGATGACGGATGGGTTAAAGTAAATGTGCTCTCCAATATCGATCTTATACAAATAACTATTGAAGATAACGGTAGTGGCATGTCTGCAGAGTTTATTAAAACACGACTATTTAAACCATTCGATACCACTAAAGGTAATGCAGGAATGGGCATAGGAGTGTATGAAGCAAAACAATTTATTGAAAGTATTGCGGGTACGATTAAAGTAACTAGTAGAGAAAATCAGGGCTCTATTTTTGATATTCGTATACCAATAAAACCTGAATACGCATAATAAGAATGAATGAAAGGATTTTAGCTTAATGGAAAAGTTACTCATTGTAGATGACGATAAAGGTATCCAAAAACAATTAAAATGGAGCTTGTCTGATTATGAGGCTGTATTAGCGGCAGATAGAGAAGGCGCAATAGCCGCGGTGCGTCGCCATGAGCCTAAAGTGGTGACATTAGATTTAGGCTTACCGCCAGATTCAGCCAATGCATCTGAAGGTTTAGCAGCACTTGAAGAAATTCTAAAGATATCTCCTCATACTAAAGTGATTGTCATTACCGGTAATGATGATAGAACCAATGCGTTAAAAGCTATTTCATTAGGCGCTTACGACTTTTATCAGAAGCCGATTGACTCAGAGGTGATTAACGTTATTGTTGCGCGAGCGTTTAGTGTGGCGGCCATCGAACAAGAAAACCGTCAAATGCGAACAGTTGGTGGTAACGATATTGGTATTATAGGCAACAGCGAAGCCATTGAACGTTGTCGAATGATGGTTAAACGTATTGCCCCTACTCAAATTACCGCTTTATTATTAGGAGAAAGTGGTACGGGTAAAGAAGTTACGGCAAATGCGGTACATATTGCCAGTGATCGTAGTAAAAAACCCTTTATCGCCATTAATTGTGCATCAATTCCAGAGACATTATTAGAAAGTGAGTTATTTGGTTTTGAAAAAGGCGCATTTACCGGAGCGGTCCGGACCACGAAAGGAAAAATTGAATGTGCTGAAGGCGGCACGCTATTTCTTGATGAAATTGGTGATATGCCGTTTAATCTGCAAGCCAAGTTATTGCGTTTTTTACAGGAGAAAAAAATTGAGCGCTTAGGTGGTCGACAAGAAATAGAAGTAGATGTTCGAGTCGTTTGTGCTACGAATCAAAATCTTGAAGAAATGGTCGCAAATAAAGAGTTTCGTGAAGATTTATTTTATCGGGTTAGTGAAATCACCTTAAATATACCACCGTTAAGAGAACGAGAAGAAGACGTACTGATTTTAGCGCAGTTCTTTTTGCAACGTTATGCACTGGAATACAAAAGTAATGTCAAAGGGTTTTCAGAAGACGCGTTAAGTGCGATTAAAGCGCATAAGTGGCCAGGTAATATACGTGAGCTACAAAACAAGGTGAAAAGCTCTGTCATTATGTCTACGGGAACCCAAGTCACTGCAATAGACTTAGGGTTCTTTGATCATGAAGATAAAAGCCTTGAACTCAATTTAAACTTGAGACAAGTTCGTGAGCAAGCTGAATCAATTGCTATTCAAAAAGCATATGCGTTGTCCGAAGGGAATATGTCTAAATGTTCAGAATTGCTTGGTATTACTAGGCCGACGCTATATACGTTAATTGAGAAGTATGGCTTAGCAATTAATTCAGAATAATGAATTGATGGTATTGACTTACAGCGACATTTAATGAAAAAACCAGCAATGATGCTGGTTTTTTTATTGTGTAAATAACATTATTTATCTATTTGCTCTTCCGCGTATAACTTGCTCTTATGTTTTAATAACTTATCAACATAACGCGCCATTTTTACTTTTTGCTTAATTGATGACTCAAGAATTTCCTCAACATCTCTAAGCACTTCTTTAATGTGCTCAACGTTTTCAGTAGAATTAACTACAACTTGTTGACTGGTTTTTTGATTTGGCTCTTGACTGGTTAATTCAGAAGAATTTAATGATCCTGTTAATTCAATCTCCATTTCTTCAGCCACGGTCATGATAGTTTCTGAATTGATAACGTCTAACTCTTCGAGAAAGCCAAATAATAATAAACGATCGACAAAAATATTAATTTTACGCGGTACGCCTAAAGTTTTTTCATGGATCAATTCAAAGGCATTTTCAGAAAATAATTCATCTTTTTCACAACCTGCTTGGTGAATTCGATGAATGATATATTCTTTTACCTCAGCAACGCTCAATGGTTTTAAATGTGCAGAGGCAATAATACGTTGTCTAAATTGTTCCATGTTCGGCGCTTGAATAATCGGTTTTAATTCTTCTTGGCCGAGTAAGAAACTTTGAATTAATGGCTTATTTTCCAGTTGAAAGTTCGATAACATCCGTAATTCTTCAACGGTTTCAGATGGCAAGTTTTGTGCTTCATCAACAATTAATAAAGCCCGTTTACCTTGTTTATTAAGCTGAATCAGAAACTGTTCAATAGCTTGTAATAAATCCGCTTTACTGTCACCTTTTGACTGAATATTAAATTCAGAAACGACAAGTGCTAGTAATTCTTGTGGGTCAAGTTTTGTGGTCACTAATTGAGCAGCAACGATACTCTCATCGCCTAATTGACTGAGTAAATTACGGGCGATCGTTGTTTTACCTGTGCCAATTGGACCTGTAATAACAATGAAGCCTTCGCCTTGATCTAAGCCATATTGCAAATAAGAAAGCGCACGCTGATGATGATCAGAAGCGAAAAAAAAGCGAGGATCTGGGCTTAGTTGGAATGGCTTTTCAGTAAAACCATAATAATTTTCATACATAATTAAAAATCTTTTGTGAACTTTAAGGTTACACGTCCTTCTTCATAGTTGAATAAAGTTTCGTTAGAATCTCTATTAACTAGGCCTAAGCTAAAATTAAGGGCAAGTTTACTATTTAACGACCTTTCTAAATTGACTTGGTACTGACGGTATCGATCACGACGTTCGTCTTCAGAATCTTTTTCAAAAGTGTTATCGGTATAACTCAATTTAAAATCAATCTTGGACTTACCGCTCACTTTTCTTGAAACGGTAAAATCAGCTCTTGAGTTTTCGTTTTGTTGATAGTTCGAGAGATTTTCACGGGTTGAACCTAAAATATTCAAAGTGAATGTCGTCCTAGAAAACGATAATGTAGATTTCCAAGTTAATGTTTTATTTAAAGAATATTGATCGTCTTCCTCTATGTTAAAATCTGTAAATGTAACTAAATCAAAATTTTCAAAATTGAAATTAATATCCCCTTCAATGTAACATTCACTTAATAATATCCGACCTTGATTTGGGCAAAAGAAAGTACCTAATTCGAATGGGATATAATTATTTCGCGTTAATGTTTGGACATCTTCAACATAATTAATTGAATTCGTTAAACGTTTGTTTTGATGTGTAAATGCAAAACTGTAACTATCACCATAAAAACGTTGTGAAATACTAGCAGTCAATTGGGTTCGTTCAGATGGTTGCCAATTAATGGACGAACTAATATATTCCTTCTGCTCATCCCCATGAGAATCTAAAGCGTTACCAATGGGTTGATTATAAGATAGATCTAATTCGAACCGGGGAGTGATTAACCAACGAAAACCTGCACCATACGAATTAGATTCGAGTGCTTGATTCCCACCAATGTTGCCATTGTTTTCTTCATCGTAATAGCGTAGAAATGGATTTATTTTATATGAGGTAATTAATCCTAGCTTGATTTCGCCATTGTACATTCTAGAAGAACGTTGATTATTTTTAACTTCTTGATAGCTACTGTTTAGAGTCCAAAATACATTATGAATTCCAGCGCCATTCTGACTATTGACTGTCGCAATATAACCCTCTCTATTTCCTATATCGTCTTCTGATTGAATATCAGAATAAGAAATACTCGAGTTAAAACTAAATTTGTTGTTAACTACATTATACTGAAAGCCACTAGTATATGTTTCAATTTTTATCGTGTCCCCTGAAATAATATCCGCTAGGGCATTTTGAGCTTGGTTTTTTGCGCGACGATCAATATTAACTTTTCCAATTAAAGAAAGTCCTTTTGGCCATAATTCAATGGTAAGATCACTTGCAACAGTGTGATAATCGTCATCTAAATCATGGTCATGACTGTAAAAAGCATAAAGGCTTTGGGAAGTTAAATTAAAATTAATCTTTTTAGCTATGTAACTCGTATCGATTGCAATACCAGTTTGACTCACTAAACTAGAGATTTCTTCATTATAATTTAACTCTACGTTGTCAGTGAAGGTTTCAACAATAAATGTTTGTGGTGTAAAAATCCATTCTCCTGCCAAAACGGGTTGGAGAAAAAGAGAAGCGGCGATAGTTGTAGCTAGTTTACTCTTTTTCACCGTATCCATAACCATAATAGCCATACAAATCCTTATGAGATCTTATTGCTTTATTCATTACTATACCAAGAGCTAAATCTTCATTTAGCGATTCTGTTGCCGCTTTGATACTAGCGATTGTCGTTTTTGATTCTTCTACCACCACAATAGCCTGACCGACAAGATTAGCTAAAACTAATGTTTCAGTAACGCCAATCAATGGCGGACAATCAAAGATTACCACTCTGTCTGGGTATCTTGTTGCTAATTCCGTTGCTAATGCAGCCATACGTTCACTTGCCAATAACTCATTCGATAAATGATGAGGTTGGCCTGCAGGCATCACTTTTAAATTGTTAATGTTGGTATCAAAAAGTACATCACTTACTTGTTTTTCAGGTTGTAATAGATATTCTATTAAGCCTTCTGTATTTTCAAGACCCAGTTCACGGTTGACGCTAGGTCTTAATACATCAGCATCGATAAGCAATACTTTTTTATCTTGTTCAAGCGCGATACTTAAGGCTAGGTTAACAGAAACGAATGTTTTTCCTTCGTTTGGCTTAGCACTGCTCACCATGATCAGGTTCGGGTGATGTAGTAGTTTTGCACCACTACCAAAAGCGTTATTTAATAGTTTACGTTTTATTTGCCTAAATTCGTCTTTAATACTTTTTCGTTCACCTGTGTCTATTAAATAGCCACGCGCACTTAAACTAGTTGTATCTACCGTCAGCACAATTCTATCTTGAGCAACCTCGGATGAACTATCGTTCGAATGGGAGATCGGATCATTATTAGTTGTAGCTGCTTGTTCTGAACTTTCAGCGCTCTTCTCTAAAGATTGTTTTGCAGCCTTACGAGCTAACGCTTTTTCTATAGTACTCATGATTAAAGCATTCCTCTTAATGGAGACTTGATTTGTTCAGGAAATATTGAATATAAAATGAAAAAGGTTAACAGTAATAATAATAAAGTATTGGAGATCACAAATACTAAAGTTTTTTTGCGGTGCCACTTTTGTAAACCTAAATTTTCAGCCGCAGAAACTACGCCAAATACAGGGATACCAGTCTCTTTTGTTACTTGGTTTCTGGAAGTAACGACAGGATTAATTTGACTAAATAGGAATGATAATCCTACCCCTACGCCTATACCAATAATGGTACTAGCAATTAAAAACAATATTCTTTTAGGGCCAGTAGGCTCAGAAGGAGCTCGTGGAGGATCGATAATTTTGAAATTGATTTTATTGGTGGTTTCATCTGCTTGCTTAGCCAGTTGTGCCGTTTCTTTCCTACCTAATAGTTCTTCATATTTCTTTTTAGTGATGTTGTAACCACGATTGAGTGCAGTTAATTCCGCTTCTATTTCTGGTAAAACATGAATTTTATTTTCTAATTCTTTTACTTCTTTCGCGTAGTTATCTCTACGAACTATTATGGAAGCAACTTGGCTTTCTAATTGATTTATTTGTATTTGTAACTCTTGAATGACTGGATTTTGTGAAATTTGTATAGTTGAATTTCCATTTTTTCGAACAGATAAATACTCTTGTATTTCTTTATCTTTCTGTAAAAGCAGATGGTCTAGACGATTTTGTGCCTCTTTTACATCGGGATGTTTTTCCGTATATTTTAATAATAAAGAATCTAATAAAGTTTGTAATTCTGTAATTCGACTATCATAACTTGTAACGATAGTATTAGAATCTTGGATACTAGATTGAATATTTTCATCCGTTGACACAGACAAGCCAAGTTGAGATTTTGAATTCATTAACTGTGATTGAGTTTCGGACAAGGTTAATTCGATATCTTTTAACTTTTCCTTTGCCTTACCCAATTTGACATAATAACCTCCAGTTTGATTCGGTAATACATTACTATATTTTTGTTTAAAGTCCGTTAGCTTAGCTTCGTCTGACAATAACCTGTTTTCGTATTCTTTTATTTGTGTGTCTAAAAATTTACCAGCTGTGTCAGTGTCAGACCGATTTTCACCAAGTGTGTTTTCAATAAATACTGTTAGCGCCGATTGAACAACATTTTTAGCCATTTCAGGATTTTTATGTTGGTACGAAATAGTGAATATATTATCCTTTCTACCGCCGCTTTTTCTTATGATGATATCTTCTTTTAAATCTTCAACAAGTTTTTCGTATTCCTTAGGTGTGGCAACTTGAATATCAAGATCAGTCATGCGAGTTATACGTTCGATATTAGGTCGACTTAAAAGAGTTCGGACCATTAATTCAATTTGTCTATTGGTATTTGTTTCTACCGTTAAACCTTTTAATAATGGGCCTAATATTGATTGAGTATCGGCATATACCCTTGCTTCAGATTCGTATACGTCATCTAAATTAACGACTAAAACCCAAAGCAATGGACAAATTAGCCAAGTAGATACCATGATATATCTACGCTTAAGCCAAATTCCTTTTAAATAATCTAAGACTTGTTCCAATAACTCTTGCATTCCTGACCTCTAACTTACAGGGAAATTAATATTCGATTCTTACTTACTAGAACCATGTCTCAGGTATAACAATGATGTCACCAGGTAAAACATCAACATTAGCGGAGATTTTTCCATTTTTTATCAAATCTTCAATTAATATGTTGTACTGTTTTTGTGAGCCATTTTCAATTCTTACAAGTATTGCGTCGTTCCCATCTGCAAACTCGGTTAAACCTCCAACTTGAATCATGACATCAAGTAGGGTCATATGTTGAGTGTAATTAATAGCTTGTGGCTGTGCTGCTTCACCAATGACTCGTATTTGCTCACCGAATGGTCCTACAAATTCATTGACCGTAACAGTTACAACTGGGTCTCTTAAATAGGTACTTAATATTTCTTCTATTGTTCGTGCTAATTCTGTAGGTGTTTTACCTGAAACAGGTATATCTTCAACAAGCGATGTTGTAATCATGCCATCAGGTCTTACTTTAAAAGTGCCTGAAACCTCAGGGTTACGCCAGACAAATATGTTAACAGTATCACCAGCACCTATTAAGTATTTGTAACTATTTATATCGACAGTATCTGATTGGTGTAATGTTGCCGGAGGAAGTGTTGGAGAACTACAACCAGCTAAAATGTACATTAAAACTAAAGAAGTAATGATTCTGACTTTATTAATTAAGTGGTTTTCCATGGCTTCAACCTTTAGTTGTTATTGACTTAAATATTTAATAATCGAATAGATTCTATTAGATTTTTTTAAATGATGCACTTAATTTAATTACTGTTAAAAAAATATTATGTTTGATACTATTTGTCCGCGCATATTTTAGGTCTGCTCAGCCTTAATAATTAACAATAATAATTATTAATTTTGTTTTTTTGATCGTTTGTAAGGGAACCTACACTTTTTATGTCTAGCCCAAAATTTCGTGACTTGTCCTCAGGAAGTAAGTCATTAGTTATTATTGAGTTATTACTATTAGTCAGTGCTTTTTTTATTGTCTTTTATGGTAATAATTTTATAGGTTTAATTACGCATTCAGTAATACCTTCTAATATACTTTTTGTATACTCATTTGTTTTTGCGTTAATAATTCAATTATCTTCATTAGCGCTTGGTTTATATAATTCTAAACTACGTGAAAGCTATCGAGGTGTTATCCGACGCATTCTGATGGCAGTTGCTATTGGCTTCTTTATCGCAACGCTGATTAATCCTTTTTATACCATAAACGCATTACCTATCGAATTATTAGCTGTAGCAGGGGTAGTAAGTTTTTTTCTCTTGGGTGCATTTAGGTATTTCACCTTAAAGTTAGATATATTTGGTTTTAACAAAAGAAAAGTCTTAGTGTTAGGTGCCGGTGATAGGGCCTCTATTATTGAAAAACGTATGAGACGAGGCGTTGATAGGCAAGGTTTTATCATGCACGGTTTTATCGTTATGGAAGGTGATGCCGATAATGGTATTGTTAATGAAAATAAAATCGAGTTAGACGGCTCTTTGGTGAATTATGCATTAGAGCATGATGTAGATGAAATTGTTGTCGCTAGTGACGAACGACGAAACAATTTACCTGTTGATGAGCTATTTGCTTGTAAAATTCGTGGCGTTGAAATTACAGAAATATTAGATTTTATTGAACGTGAAACGGGACAAATCGCCGTTAATTTGATTTACCCAAGCTGGGTGATCTATTCCAATGGTTTTGCTTCATCTAATCATTTAAGAAATACCTTAGATTGGTTGTTTAATGCCAGCATTGCTTTTTTCTTATTCTTATTAACTTGGCCGGTGATGTTGATTACCGCAATACTTATTAAGTTAGATGAAGGCATAAAAGCGCCTATTTTTTATCTGCAAGAAAGAGTTGGCCTTGATGGTCAAGCGTTTAATATTTATAAATTTAGAAGTATGCGCATTGATGCTGAAAAAAATGGCGCGCAAATGGCGACAGAAAATGATGACCGAACAACAAAAATAGGTAAGTTCATTCGTAAATATCGTGTTGATGAATTACCACAAATCTATAATGTGATGCGCGGTGATATGGGTTTTGTTGGCCCACGCCCTGAGCGTCCAGAATTTGTTCAGCAATTAATAAAAACCATCCCTTATTATAATGAAAGACATAACGTTAAACCTGGTTTAACGGGATGGGCTCAGCTTAAATATCCGTACGGTTCAACGGAAGAAGATTCGCTAGAAAAATTAAAATACGATCTTTATTATATTAAGCATCGAAGCTTTATGTTGGATTTATTAATTCTAATTAGAACCGTTGAAATTGTCTTATTTGGTAAAGGGCGTTAATTTAGGAGATTCCATTGAAGGTATTACATGTATTAGAATACTCACGTCCAAATATAAGTGGATATTCTTTAAGGTCTGACGCAATTATTCGTTATCAGCGTCAGCTAGGTGTTGAGACACTACAATTAACGAGTCAACGCTATCAAGACTTTATAAAATTAGAAGAAGATATAGATGGAATAATATATCAGCGTACATTAAAGTCCGATTCAATATTAGCTAAAATCCCTTTGGTTAATTATTTCCATCATATTAATTTTCTAGCAAAAAGAATTGAAAAATCAGTTCTAATTGATAAGCCAGATGTAATACAAACGCATTCTCCTATGTTTAATGCATTAGCTGCTATAAAGGTTGGACGAAAATACAAGATACCAGTTACTTATGAGGTTCGTGCATTGTGGGAAGATGCGGCGGTCGATACGGGTAAGACTAAAGAGGGAAGTCTTAAGTATAAACTAATCAAAAGTATTGAGCAGCGAGCTTTTGAGCAAGCGGATGCTGTTAGTTGTATTTGCCAAGGATTAAAACAAGATCTTATAAATCGTGGTATACCAGAAAAAAAATTATACGTTACTCCTAACGCTGTAGATATTAGTAAATTTCAACCATTGTATGAGCGTGATAATGAATTAGAGCAATCGTTAAACTTAACGAATAAGAAGGTTGTTGCTTTTATTGGCACCTTTTTTAAATATGAAGGATTACATTATGCCATCGATGCGATGAAAGTAATTTGCCAACATCGACAAGATATTCACTTGTTATTAGTTGGTGCAGGTAACGAATTAAGTAACCTTAAACATCAAGTCGATAAATTAGGTTTAGAAAGCAATGTTTCTTTTATTGGTAGAGTGCCTTTTGAGGAAGTAAGTCGCTATTATAGTCTTGCTAATATCATGGTTTTTCCTCGAGAGAGTATTCGCTTAACGGAACTAGTTACACCATTAAAACCATTAGAATCTATGGCTCAATACAAACCTGTTATTGCGTCCGATATTGGTGGGCATAAGGAATTAATTGAAGATAATAAAACTGGATTTTTATTTAAAGCTGACGATGCGAATGCGCTAGCTACCACAATATTAACAACGATTGATAATGACGAGTTATTAACACGGATATCTGATGAAGGACTCATATTTGTACGTGAACAACGAAATTGGTTAAATACTGCGAAACAATATTTACCTGTTTATGAGCGGTTAATAAAATAATGTTAACTAAATTAAGCTCACTCTTAATAATTACTAATTTATATCCAGTACCGTGGGCGCCGAATCGGGCAAGTTTTAATAAACAACAATTTGATTTATTATCAGAACATTTGCAGATTAATCTCATTGTTTTAATGCCTTGGACTGAATGGTTTCAACAACGTTCTTTTTGGAAAAAACATCATAATATTATAGCTTGTCCCTATTTTTACTTTCCTAAAATAGGCCGACGATTTGTACCTTTTTTTCAGTATTTATCTTTACTATTTATGTTACCGTGGATTAAAAAATCTAAACCCACGGCAATGCTTGCATCTTGGTGTTTTCCAGATGCTATTGCTGCAGCAAAACTGAATCTTCACTTAAAATTACCTTTCTTTGTAAAAGTCCATGGAACTGATGTTAATGAAAACTGTCAGTATTTGCCGAGAAGAAAACTAATTAAAAACTGGTTAAGTTCCGCCAAAGTAATATTTTGTGCCAGTAAAGCGTTAGGCGATAAGTTAGTTGACACAGGTATACCACAAGAGAAAATTTGCGTTAATTATAATGGCGTCAATCCAAAAATATTTTTTCCTGCTCCCAAAAAAAAATCTATAAAAAAATTAGTTTTTGTTGGCAGTTTAATTCCAACTAAAGGTGTTAATGAACTAGTCATCGCGTTTATTAATTTGAGTAAGCGTGACTTCGAAGTAACGTTAGACATAATTGGCGGCGGACCAATGATTGAGTCACTTAAGAAATTAGCAAGCGAACACGGATTAATCGAGCGCATGAAAATACATGGTTCGATACCGTTGAAAGAAGTTGCAGGTTTTATTCGCCGAGCAAACTTCTTAGTACTCCCGAGTTATAGAGAGGGAGTACCAAACGTATTGCTCGAATCATTTGCCAGCGCAACTCCAGTAATCGCTACTAATGTCGGTGGAATTCCAGAGGTTGTCACAGAAGACACCGGCATAATTGTTGATGCCCAAAACAGTGTGGCGCTAGAAAAAGCAATTGAAAACGCGTTTGAACGTAATTGGGTAACAGACAAAATTCTTCAACACGCAAAAACTTTTGATTGGCAACGGAACATTAATAATGTTTTGGAGCATATGGTTTAGCTATGAAAAATTTTATTAAAGACCTAAAACAAAAGCAACAGATTATGATAGATGAAGGCTATCAAGTCTCATTTTTGCGTACCTTTTTTAGCGATGGTACCTCAGCAAATGCTCTTTATAGAATGACAGTATGTTTAATGCGCTATCGAATATCACCGTTGGCTATTATCACTCTTTGGCTAAACCGTGTTATTAATGGCTGTGTTATTGGTGCAGGGGCTAAATTTGAGCCTGGTTTCGTAATTATGCATCCAGTCGGCGTAGTGATAAACTCAAAAGTTACAGGCGGACATAGTATCGTCGTTGAAAGTGGTGTTGTTATTGGCGACGAAAAAGGTCAAGCTCCTGTGTTGGGCGAAAATATTTTTATTGGTGCCGGCGCTAAGATCATTGGCGGCGTCACAATAGGCAATAATGTAAAAATTGGAGCAAATGCTGTTGTTGTAAAAGATGTTCCAGATAATGTTACTGTGGTTGGCATTCCCGCGAAAGTGGTAAGTAAAGGATAAAGAATGGTTACTGTTTTTTGGATTTCCGTCTTTTTATTAGTGTATTCGTATTTTATATACCCACTGATATTAAAGATATTTGTTAAACCTGAAGAAATTGAATTACGTGAGCCAGAATGTTTGCCCAGCGTAGATATTATTATTGCAGCATACAATGAAGAATCATGTATTAAAGAGCGCATTGAAAATGCACTTGCGCAAGATTATAAAGGGGCTCTGCAATTATTAGTCGCTTCTGATGGTTCTCAAGACAGCACGGGCGACATTATTGAATCTTTTTTAGAAGATAATGTGAAGGCATTCAACTTCTCCAAAAATCGCGGAAAAATATCGGTATTAAATGATTTAGTTGAAAAGTCTGAAGCAGATTTATTGGTGTTTACTGATGCAAACACCTATTTTAACACTGATGCCGTTACTACTTTAGTCAATAGCTTTTACGAGAATGTCGGTGCCGTATCTGGAGAGTTAATTTTAGAAACAGAAGACGGCAATCAAAACCTTGATGGGCTATATTGGCGCTATGAACAATTTTTAAAAAAATGTGAATCTAAATTAGGTAGTTTACTTGGCGCTAACGGTGCGATCTACGCGCTTAAAAGAGAGTTATACCAAACACTACCAATCGATACAATCGTTGATGACTTTTGTATTGTGATGAACGTTAAAAAACAAGGTTACGACGTTTTATATAATGATAACGCCATAGCAAAAGAAGAAGTAGCGCCTTCATTAGATGATGAATACGGGCGTCGTGTACGTATTGGTATTGGCAATTATAAAGCACTGATTGCCAATTTATGGGCCTTGTCTCCTGCACAGGGGGGGATGAGTTGGTGCTACTGGTCACACAAAGTTATTCGTTGGTTCGCCCCACACTTCATGTTGTTGGCTTTTATCAGTAACTTGATGTTAATAGCACAGCCCTTTTATGGCGTTATATTTGCTATGCAAGTCATTTTTTACCTCATTGCATGGCAAGGTCAAAAGCAAATTAATGCCGGTATTCAAGTCAAAGGCATTGTGGCAATTATCAGCTTTTTTGTTTCCATGAATGTCGCACTAGGTCAAGGGTTTATACGTTTTTGTAAGGGTCACAAAAATGGTGGATGGAAACGTACGCCTCGTGGTGGAGAATTAAAGTAATGTTAATATTTTTAGTTGTAATTACCGTACTTAGTATTCTCGCTTTTTGGCAAGTCCTAAAAATGAAGAATATGGATGTTTGGTTTGTACCATATATAAAACACATTATGTCGAAGCCAAAAGTTGATGGCACAAAACATGTGCTGTTCTGTTTTGTTGACCATTATGAGCCACAGTGGCGAAATGATGACATTGAGGTTGAGCGGGCTCGCGTTGACCGCTGGTGTAAAGACTATCGATTAATGGCAAGTCAGCACAAAGATGCTGACGGCCACATGCCAAAACACTGTTTCTTTTATCCTGAAGAAGAATATCGATACGAACATTTAGCTAAGTTATCTGATCTTTGCTATGAAGGCTTTGGTGAAATAGAAATCCATTTGCATCATGATAATGATACGGCTGAAAATTTTTCTACCGTTATGACTGACTTTGCCAAAACGCTTCACTATGACCACGGTGCCCTGCCTGTACATCCGGAAACAGGCCAAATAATGTACGCCTTCATTCATGGTAATTGGGCCTTAGATAATTCGTTGCCTGGCGGTCATCATTGCGGTATAGATAACGAACTTAAGTATCTAAAAGAAACTGGGTGTTATGTTGATATGACACTACCATCTGCACCAAGCGCCGGCCAAACATCGAAAGTAAATTCGATATATTATGCCACGGGTGCAGAAGGAAAGTGTAAAAACCACGATACTGGTGTAGATGTTGAAGTTGGCAAGCCCGCCTCGGGTGACTTAATGCTCATTCAGGGACCTCTGGGAGTAGCACTGAAATGGCGAACATCAAAAGGTGTCCCACATATTGAGAATTCCGACATAAGAAAAACAATGCCGCCACTAAAATCACGGGTTGACCAATGGGTAAATTCTCATATACATATTAAAGGTCGCCCAGAATGGATTTTTATTAAAGTACATACACATGGGACTCAAGAAGCGGATATGGATACCTTATTAGGGCAACCTCGACACGATATGCACCATTACTTGGAGTCGAAATATAATGATGGTGAAAACTATGTTTTACACTACGTATCTGCTCGTGAGATGTACAATATAGCTAAAGCAGCGGAGCTAGGAGAACAAGGCAATCCAAATAAATACCGGGATTTTATATTACCGAAGCCGAAGTTCAAGCCTTTATCTTAGGAGATTAAACTATGCGGTTTCGTGTCAAGGAGGCGTTAACAAATCTATTATCACTAACAAATAGCATTGATTTTTTCTGGCGACGTTTACCAAACGGAGTGTATGTGTTTAATTATCATCGCATAGGAAAAACTATTGATTGTAAATTTGATCATGCTATTTTCTCATGTTCTACAGAAGCGTTTGATAATCATATAAAAATACTCAAAGAAAGTTTCCAGATCATTAATACTATCGAGTTAACAAGGCTAATAGAGCAAAAGCAGATAATGAATAATCGTTACGCTTTGATTACTTTTGATGACGGATACGAAGACAATTATACCAATGCTTTTCCAATCCTAAAAAAACATAATGTACCCGCTATTTTTTATGTTGCTACCGATTTTGTCGACTCTAATCATATCCCCTGGTGGGATGAAATTGCCTTTTTAATAAGACAATCTGCTGGACAAGAGTACCAGTTGATAGGCACTAACCAAGTTTATAACTTAGCACCTGAAAATATAAACCAAACAATACAGCGCATTATGTCGGCAGCAAAACAATTAACAACACATACCATTGATGAAGTATTACAAGATGTGCGTATGCAATGCTTTAAAGCACATGAATCATTGCATAACAACCAAGTTAAGCTGTTTATGACCTGGAAACAAGTTAAACAGTTAGCAGACCAAGGCATGGAAATAGGGTCTCATACCATTAGCCATCGAATTTTATCGCAACTCGATAAGCAAGAGCAGAGCAAAGAAATTATTGAATCTAAATTAATTATTGAGCAACAAATTGAGAAAAACGTCAACTCAATCGCTTACCCGGTTGGCCGCTATTTTTGTTATAATCAAGCCTCTTTTGAACTATCGATTCAAGCTGGCTATCAAATTGCATTCAATAATGAGCCGGGTCGCCACCAAGATATTAGCAATCCATACGACATAAACCGTTTTTGTGTTGCTCACTCTAATTTCAACCGTGTTAAGTTTGAGTGTTGTTTTACATCATGAAATCAAGCCAGGCGATTATTTTATCAGCCGGTCCTAATGGATTAGGTGCGTTAAGAGGCTTAACAAAGCAGCATGTTATTACAGATGTAATAACAACCAATAACAACGAACCCGCGTTATTTTCTCGGTTAGTAAACCGTGCTGAAACAACAACGCAAGAACGCCTTTTAGAAACACTACTTACCTGGCCAGGAAGTGGGCAAGTATTAATTCCAACTTCAGATTGGTATGTCGAGTTTTTAACAAACCATGAAACTTTACTGCAAGAAAAATTTAATTTTGTTTTACCAACAGGTAAATTATCAGAAAAATTTATTGATAAAAAACAAGAAGTAGAGCTTGTAGCTACATTTACCAATGTGCCCAAATCACTAGTTAATTTACCTTCAACTTCGCAAGCATTTACTAATGAGTTACCGCTTCCTGTCATTATTAAACCCAGATCAAATGAATTAAATAAACTAGGCCAAAAAAATATCGTTATTAACGATCAAATACAGCTAGATGAATTTTACCGTCAGTACTCCTTCGCGCTGGAGTATTGTATTGCTCAAGAATTAATAAAAGGAAGTGATGAAAACTTATGGGTATGTAATTGTGTTTTTAATGAAAACAGTGATTTGATCACAGCATTTACCTTCCAACGCTTGCAGTTAACACCACCACACTATGGCGTGACCTGTTATGCAAAGAGCTACGAGAATCAAGAGGTTATTGAGCAAGTCGATAAGATAGGCAAAGGTTTAAAATATGCAGGCCCTGCAATGGTTGAGTTTAAATATGATAGTAAAAGTCAGCAATATAAATACATTGAAATCAACCCCCGATTAGGCCTTTGCAACTACTTCGATACAAGTTGTGGCGTAAATAACGTATATGCGACGTATTGTGTCGCATTAGGATTGCCCGTTGAAGAACGGCCTAAACAAACACATCGTGTTTTCATCAGTGTTTATGAAGACTTATATTCTCGATACAGGGATAACCAGTCTTTATTTACCATTATCAAAACATATCTCCGTGATTTACTTAGACCCCACACCTTTATATATTTTGCTTGGCGAGATCCTTTGCCAGCTATTGCCGTAGGGCTCAATCAACTACGAAGTTTACTCAAAATGTCTATTGCAAAGTTACGACGTAAAAAAAGGAATAGTTAGTTGCCATGCCTGGTTTTTGTATAAAACGCCACCCTAAAGTAATCGATAGTAAAGACTATCATCTATCGGTTGGTCAATTTACTTATGAAATCAATGCAAAAGATTGCATTAACATACCGTTACCTCAAGGTGGTTTGATTCTCTTAGATGGCTATTTTTGGCCGCAAGATACAAATAAATTCAAAGAAATCATTCTTACTAAGCAATTTGATCAGCTTTCTCAGTTTGAAGGACATTACTCAGGTATTTGTATTACTGAAGAAGAATGTCTCATTTTTAATGATAGATTTGGTGGCAAAACCATTTTTTATCAGCAAAATGAAAACTTGGTAACTATTGCATCCCGTATTTGCTTATTACCTGTTGAAAATAAAGCTTTAGCGCTAGATGCTGTTCATGAATGTTTTATTTTTCGCTGGACAAGTGCTGATAAAACTCTACTTAGTGATACGTGTAAATTGCGCGCTCGATCCTATGGAACTGTGAGTCATAAAGGCACCGTAAAACAGCAATGTTATTGGCAGTTACCACCAGCAAATTACACTAATGCCCCATTTAAAGACAAGCAAACTAGCGTTAAGCACGCATTACAAACGCACTTAAGGCAAGCTAGTCAACGCTATAAGAAAGTTGCAATTTTTCTAAGTGGGGGCGTAGACTCTTCATTATTGGCTGGTCTTAGTAAAGATATATTCGATCAGTGTTATCTCGTTACCCCTGTTTTTAAAGGCCAAAAAAACCCAGAATTAGCAACAGCCAAAGCTTTTGCCAAGCAACTAGACATGCCGCATCATCTCGTTGAAGTTAACCCAGAAACACTTGAACAAGATCTACAGTATTTGATTCAACTAAAACGTGAGCCTTTACGGCATTACAGTTCTCTTGCCATGCTAGCAATGATGAAAGCTATTCCTGATGAGTATGACGCTGTAATATATGGTGAAGCTGCCGATACGCTGTTCGGATCAAATGGTATCAATCGAATTAATACGCAGTACAACTGGAAGCAGTCTACAAAACACATACCGTTATGGCTATTGGAGCTAATAAAAAAAATCGTACCTGGTCGAGGAAAAGTACTGGTTGATCTTAAATCAATATCACTAACCGAGCTGATATATTCACTGACTGCAATTCAATATAGCGAAAAAAGTAATAAGGTAATCAAGCAAATTGACCTCGGTCGAGATTCAAAACTAGAAACAAAGCCTTGGCAGCAAGATATAAGTGCTATTATGCGTGAGAATGTACGACATGTTGCACAACGATACATTATTTCTAGTGATGTAGAAAAGCACTTTGAAGAGGCAGAGCTCATTGCTGAGCAATTCAATAAACACATTATATCCCCCTTCTTTGCGCCAGACGTAATAGATTTGGCTAATACGTTAAATGACAGCGATTACTATGGCACTGAATTTGTTAAGCCCATACTAAGAGAAATTGCGTGTGAATATTTTGATCGCGAATTAATTTATCAACGAAAATATGGATTTCCAGTTCCTTTAGTAGACTGGCTAAATGGTTCTCTATCTTCATTAGTTGAAGAAGTTAGAAATGAGAAAAGGTTATTTAACGGTAAATTGCTAGATGGCTTGTCTGTAGATGCTGATTATGAAATTTTTTGGTTACTCATCAACTGGAAAATCTTACATCAACAACTCGAAGCGCAATAACGAGACATTTATGATTGTTTTTTTTGGTAAACACGAAATTATAGACCAATGGCGTGAAGTGATCGGTGATGATACAAGGTTTGCTTTTTGTGAATCATATCAGCAGCTAAGTCACTTTACCCCGAAGTCCTGTATCGTTGTATACGTACGAATCCCCAATAAAGCCTCATTACGAATTGCTTTAAAGCTAAAATTAAAAGGGTATAAAGTTGCGAAGTTTTGGGCAGGTACCGATTCTCGTTATTTCAATGATGCTCGCGGCATTGAAAAGCTTTATTCTAAAATCATTTATAAATTATGTATCAACAACAACTTATCCCCCGCGCCATGGTTATCGCAAGTATTAGAAAGCAACGGTCTAAAAACGCAGTATTGGCAAAGCTGTAGCCCAATATTTTTGCTTGAAGAGCAGTTATCACGCAATAATATTCCAACATCTGAAAGCAAACCAATTAAGAAAGTATTAGTGTATAGCAATCCTGATCGACACTGGATATATAATACCGACCGAATGTTAGCGTTAAGTAAGAAGCTTCCTCACATTAACTTTATATTCGTTGGGGATAATACAATAAAGACAGATAGCTACCCTAACGTAACATCATTAGGGCGAATCGATCAGAACAGGTTATTTTCCCTTTTCAAAGAGTGCGACATTTTATTAAGAATAACGTCACATGATGGTTTTTCGCGTATGGCAATAGAAGCAATGTATTTTGGTATGCAAGTAATTACCAACTGGCCTGTACCTTATACCATTGAGTGTCATACAGATATCGCTATTGAGGAAGCATTACAACAACCCGTTACTTTCAATTTAGAAGGCTACAATTACATTCGTCGTGAATTTAATGTCTCGCATTGGAAGTCAACATTAGTTAATGCACTAAAGTAACAGATGGCTAAACTCACTTGTAAACTTATCACAGAGTTACCTTCCTTAATGCAGCATAAGGAGCTATGGGAGCGCTTCCATAGTAATAATAACAACGCCACAATGTGCATGAATTGGTATTGGATTTCACTTTGGTGTCGCCACTACTTAACAAGTACTGATAAGTTACACGTACAGTTCTGGTTTGATAATCATACGCTTGTAGCGATATGCCCCTTTTATATAAAGAAGCGCAAGTGGCTAAGTGAATTACGTTTTATTGGAACAGGTGAAAACAGCCCGACCGAAGTATGCAGCGAATTTCAGGATTTTTTGATTGCCCCAAATTATCAGGCAAAAGTCTTCAAGGCTGTAACAGCTTCACTGTTCGAAAACAGTCATTTTTATAGTATTAACATTGATATAGTGTTAACCGATAGTCATGTGGCTTTATGGCTTAAACAATTAATGCTAGCTCAATGGAAGCTTGAGCAACACGATATTGGTGTACGTTATCTTGTCCCTATAGAAAGTAATCAATCTGAACAAATTTCAAATATTCGCAGCAAAACAACACGCAGACAAGCGAATAAATTTTCACAAGAAAAAAACGTTACCTGCAACCTTGTCAATACAAAAGAAGCCCTTGAACATACATATCAACAACTAATACAGTTGCATAATAAAGCGTGGCTACAGAAAGGTAAAAGAGGCGCGTTTACAGATCAACACTTTGTTTGCTTCCACCGAGATTTTACTGACGCTATGTTAAACTCTGAACAATTAATTATGTTTACACTCAATATCAAAGACCAAGCTGTCGCGACTTATTATGGCGTAATAGAGAATGACGTTTTGTATTACTACCAAAGCGGCATTCAATATTCTTCAGCATTACCAGCTGTAGGCACAGCCATGCATATTCAAGCCATGGATATTGCTCGTCAAAAAAACGTATTTTTATATGATTTTATGAAAGGTGCTAAACATTCATACAAAAATAAGTATCGAAACAGTCATACAACGGTAGCGAACTACACCTTGACTAAATTCCCATATAGCTACTTAATAAAATTTGATAAACTTGCTCGCAAATTGAAAAATGCGTTAGTTAAAGCACAACATACTGCTTGAGAGATAATAGTGAAAATAATACATGTAGTTAGTAGTTTAAATGTTGGTGGTGCTGAAAGGTTTGTAATTGATTTAGCCGCAGAACAGAAAAAATCCCAGCAATTCAATATCGATATCCTTTCAATGGGCGCTAAAGGTGAACCGCTTGAAGAAGAAGTTCGTCGTTTTGAACTAGGGCTACTACACAGTTCTTCAATTTTGGCATTAAGGAAAAAATTGGCAACAGCTGATTTCGTGCATGTTCACAGTAGTTACTGCTTATTACGTGTCTTACTCGCCACCATATTCACAACAACGAAAGTCATTTATACTCGACACAACGAAAGAGTGCACAAGACCTTAAAATGGCGCTTAGTTTACTTACTCGCGAAGTTAAAATTGCATAAGATGATTTTTGTCGCTGATAAAGCAAGAACGAATTACCTAGAAACTTATCGAAGCTTTGAAAAGAAATCTATAATCATTCTAAATGGTGTACTGCCAATGACACCTGTCAAAACCTCCAATAAAAAAGTAAGAATTTCTCATGTTGGTCGTTTTGTTCCGCTTAAAGCTCAACATTTACTCATAGAAGCAGTCGCTTTATTACCAAGCGACCTCCAACAAAAGCTATGCGTATCTTTTTTTGGTACTGGTGAATTAATGGAAAAAAATCAATTGCTTGCTAAGCGGTTAATTCCTGATGTCGAGGTAAATTTTCGTGGATTTGTAACAGATCGAGATGAAATATATGGTCACACCGATATTTTAGCAGTAACCTCAGAAACTGAGGGGTTATCACTAGCTATTTTAGAAGCATTAGCGAGTGGTACGCCAACAATCGCTTCAAACGTAGGCGGCAACCCTGAACTTATTGAAGATAACGTCAACGGTTACTTATATTCATACGCGGATACACAACAACTAGCTAATTGTATAACGTTATTATTAACTAACCCCGCAACTTATCAAAGCTTTAGCATTAACAGTCTTGAAAAGTTTAAAAACGGTTTTTCAATGCAAATATGTGCCGATAATTACCTAAGAGCTTATCACTAACATGCCACAGATGAGAACATCTCTTCAAGCAGCAATGGCTGCTATAAATTTATACAGTGAATACTTCTTGGGACTTATTGTATCCTTGACTATCGCTCGCAATTTATCCACCGAAGATTACGGCTTGTATTCGAGTATAATCTGGATTGCAGGACTGATTACGCTAGCCATTAACTCTGGCTTAGCTATTAATGTGACTAAATTTGTTGCCGAATTTACCAAGAAAGATAACGGTGAATTACCCGGTATATTAGCTTATTTTTGGCGAATACAGCATATAAGGATAGCCATTGTTGTTGTTTTAGCCATCACTATTCTTGGTTTTCAATACGGCCAAACAAAAATGGAGCTTTGGCTTCTTGTCATTTTATTTCTTTGTGCCGTTGTCAAGGCTGACTATATGTTTAGAATGGCAATATTCAAAGGTATTAAAAAGTACGATGTACTTGCTAAAACAAGTTTAATTACTAATCCTTTTAATATTGTCGCAGTGTTAACATGCGCCTTATTTTCTCCAAAACTTGAATACTTCGTATTAATCTATTGTGGTACATGCTTAATGTACGGAGCAAGTGCTCGTTTATTTAACAAAAATTTACCTAAAAGCTCTTGGCAAAATAATACAGTAAAGCAACATAAGGATCGCATCATCGCACAAATGCTCTCAGCGACAGGCATTGTGTTCTTAAGCGCTTTAATTTTTAAGCAAAGCCAAGTTGTTTTTCTAGAGCACAACAATCTGCTCTCTGAGGCAGGCTTTTTCAATATCGCGTTTTTACTTTCAACCGCAGCAATCACCTTAATACCTGGTATTTACCAAGAAATTCTCTTACCCAAAATAACGGATGCCGTACAAAACAACGATGTTAACGCACAGGTAGCCCAAGCAGAAAAATACTTAATGGCACTATCTCTACTAGTTGTAGCGCCAATGATATTTTATGCTGACGTGATTATAGAGATACTGTATGGACAGCGTTATCAAGGAGCTGTACTACCATTGCAAGTAATGATCGTACTTAAAACAATTTTAACGTTAAACCAAGGAGCAAATTTAACGTTAATTAGTTATGATAAACAAGTAGGGATGCTAAAAATAAAGGCTTTTCTATTTCTTTGTGCTCTAATTATAAGCCTAATATCCGTTCCTTTATGGGGGCTTAAGGGGGCATTATTAACTTATGGAACCCTTACTTTATTATCTTTAGTATTATATAGCCATTTAGCTAAACAATGTGGTTATAAAATGATTTCTATAAGAATAATGTATAGAATTTCACTTGCGGCTGTTATTGCCTCCATTCCTATGCTTTTGTTAGACCAATTGTTGAATGGGTTATTATCAGCAATTATTGGTACATTAATATATGTCGTAGTTTACCTGAATCTACTTTTCGTCACTAAAGGTTATGATCGCTCTGTTGGGTATCTATTAAAACAAATAAGGCCCAAGCTTCCTCAATATTGTCATAGTTATTTATCTTGGGCAATTAAACGTCTAGTTAGTTGATTTATATGTATAATAATGAGCAAATATTTATCCCTAGTATTGCCATCTAAACTCATACGAGATGAGCCTTATCAAGGCTATGTGAATTCTTAGAAACTAAAAGCATGCCGCTACTGTAATATTGAATATTCAGGCACTTATTTACTCAAGCTATTTTTCGAGAATAAAAAATACATTCAGCAAAGGTATCTCTTTTAATGTTACTGAATTATAAACGATGGTGTTTATTCTTAGCTGATAACTAGAGGCAATATTCTAATAAGTGTAATATCTTATGTCCCCTTTTTATTTTCTGATCTAATAGGTGTATATGACAGGATAGACTTCTCTAAAGGAGTGACATTACAACAGTAGTCTAATTACAAAATACAAAACGATAAGTGACATTGAACCATAAATAAATGACTTCGGACTTAATTTAACTAATTCTGATTTATCAATTACTTCTAAAGTACAAAGTCGAAAAAAGATACTCATACATAACGCCATAAAAATATACAAAATAATGACATAGCTTCGACTTATGAAAAAAGCAGTTGATAAATAACCTAGCAACCCAACGATACAAAATAGTGCAAGGTCTTTTTCTTTTTTTATAAGCTCGTGTTTAGGATTCAGACTATCAACATTGAGATGAATTATTTTATTCAAAATAAAAAATGTAGAAATAAGCAAAAATGTCCATAATATATAGCCTAAGGCACCAAGTTCTGACATTATTAGTACATATGAGTTATGCGCAGTTTTATAATGGTGTTCTAAAAAACTATCTTTACCAACCCCGACAATTGGCCGGTATTTAAACATTAAAATACCTTGATACCAAGCTTCAATACGAGCATTGGCACTTGCATCTTCAGTACTTATGGTTCTGAATTTGCTTAAAACTACAACTATAATAGGTAAACTAACCATAGATAGAAAAAACGTCTTTACCTTTCCATATTTAATATAAAAAAACGAGGCCAGTACAACTAAAGCCCCTAGTATACTGCCACGACTTTGACTCCAATAAATCCCCGTTAAAACTAATATCAAAGTACAAATATAAAAATATTTTGAGAAAGCATTACGACTATTTTTAGCTAGAAAATAGCTAAAAGGTAAACACATGACTAAAAACATTCCCATATCATTGGGGTCATTCAGGAAACCAACGTACCTCGCCTGTAAACCGTCCATGTCACTTCGAAAATCAGTACTAGAAACCCATCCTACTCCATCTATGGAAATTACCTGAGTATAACCATTATAGACCATAAATAATGCCGCAATGATCATTACTTTCATAATAACAACATGGCGTTCGTAGCTAATGAGAAAACCAGTAAATAATAAGTATGGGATTATAGCAGTACTTAAAAAATCCATTAAAACGGGAAAGCTATAACTTAGTCTTCCGTTTCTAAGCTCGGACATTAGCATTACAAATAACAATAGAAAAAGAACAGTTACGTGAATAGAGGTATTTTTAGGCTTAACCGATGCAAGATACGCTATAAAGGTAATGATAAGCATGGTTCGAATAAATGGAAAATCTATAGTTAGCCAACTCCACTCATGTGGTCGAATGAAGACTAGGCATGAATATATCACTAAAAAGAAAAACCCAAAAGAACTGGCCTTTGGGCTAATATCTACTGTATGACGTCGCACGGCAATATAACTTTAAAGTTTAAGCATTAATTAAATTATTTAAAATAATGTCATGAGCCTCAGTTAAGGGGATAACATTTGAATCCACTGATGGCTTATCTTGAGAAACCCACAGTACGCCATGCGGGTGGTGTTTACCGCTTTTGAGACTATCGGCTAAATAAAATACTCTTGAAAAATCAATTTCTTTACCTTCAAAATCTATTGGATTTGAGGTGTCCACAACTTGGTGGAAACTACAGCCACAAAATAATGTGTCTCCTTCAAGCTTGGTTTTAAATACCTCATGACCATTGAGTGTCGCTTTAGACAGTTTTGTTTGAGCGTCTTTTGCCTGACTATCTGATTCGAATATTATTTGAAATTGATGGGACATCACGGGATTAATTGCTTTTACTCCATTTAAACCAAATGTCTGTCCAACATTATTAATGTCATGAGGACGATAAAAGATCTTGCCGCCTTTAGCATCAAGATCAGCAAAAGGTTGTTGACTAAGTGCTGATGCTAAAATAATTTGCGTATTCTCATCTTTCAACTTAAAGGTTTCACCAATCAATTCATCATGGTTTTTATATGCAAATAAAATAGCGTCTTGATATGTATCTATTTCATTTTGTGTGGGTTTTTTCTCAAACTTTTCAGGTTCCATGTACCGCCAATACTTATGCTGAAAATGCGCAGTGGAGTTAGAGAAATATGTAGCGAAGTTTGGCTTATTCTTTTTATAGAATGCACTAAAAACATCAAATTGAAGCCAATCAAGAATAGTAGCTTTTTTCCAGTTATCTTTAGCTTTAAAAATAGACTTCCACACTGCGGAACAAATTTTCCCTAAGGTTTTTAGTGTTAAGCCGTTGAATATCATAAACTTTAAAAAAGCTAATGTAGAGGCTATACTATTTTTACTACTTTTATTTGTATGCTCTTGTACATTAGCCCGAACAAAATCGTAATATGGTTTATATTTTTCTGAAGAAGCAGAAGCATTTAAACTCCAAGGATCAGGAATTGCAGTTACATATTTATCTCCATGCCTCCACTTAGCATTCATACTGCCGCAAAGCCAAGAACTTTTCCCTTTGTCAGATAATTTGTCCCATATATTATCAAAGTTCAAATTATCTGCTTCGCCTAATCTAAAAACCCCATGCTGTTGATGAGGAATCCCTGTATGCAGTGTTACCCACTGAACCCACGGTTCTAGATACTCTAAATCATCTCCAGCATCGGTAATATATTTATCAGAATTCTCATAAAGTTTTTTAAAGTTAGGTAGGTGCCCTGCAGACATAAATTTTTTCAAAAGCGTTGGGCAAAGCTCATTAAATTCCAACAATATTACATTTTTATTCTGATGCATGTGATTCCTTTTCAACTTGAAGCTTTAGTAGTCAAATTTTCCTTTACTTACTAATAGATATCAAGCTAATTTTAATACAAATTAATGTCACTTATAAGTTCAAGAAGAAATACAGAAAACTTTAAAAACAAACCATAATTTAATTATTAAACGTCTAGCTTTTTATTTGAAGTACCCAATTTTTGTACTTCAAATAAAAATTTCGAGGTAAAAATAAATGGTAGTACATTTTTAAAGTTTTACCATTTGAGCTAATGAACACTTATTATAAATGTAATCTAGTCAACTGCTCAATTTGAGCTTGACGACTTAAGTTATCACAATTTACAGTCTTTGCTTGAATCTTTAATAGATCGCCAACACCGTTTAGGATGTCAAGTTCACAATCATAATTAGAATAAACAACATTATCTGGGTAATTTTCGAGTAGCTTGCGCGTTTCTCCTTTTGCGCCGACGACTGACCAAATAGGCCTATTTAACGCTAAATACTCATATACTTTGGTAGGTATTTGGCGATCAAAACGGCTTCCTTGAAGCAGCAATAGAGCATCAGAACTTTTCGCAATAGTTAATGCTTCTGTTATTGGAACAGGTGGTTCAACAATTACCTCAAAAGAACGTGCAAATCTTTCTAGGTAATTTAAAGTATCTCTATCGGGTTTATCACCAATTAATCTCAGTTTTAATTTTAAAGGTGCCTCAGTTGATTTAATAAACTGTTCTAAAGCTTTTACTACTGGTCGAATATCACGCCCCTCATCATAAAAGGAGCCGATATGAATCAATTCAAAATAATTTTTATGTAAAGTTACTTTACTAGGAATTTTATCAATAATATCTTGATCGTATCCATTGGCAATAACAACATTATTATAATTCAAGTTGTAATAATCTGATAAGGCAGCTGCACTATATTCAGTACAAGTTATTACATCACTGCTTCTTTTTAATGCATAATGGACAATTTCCTGACACTTTTTGATCTTTCTATCGACTTTGGATATCTGATCATATATCCAAAAAGGTGGATCTCTAAAATCTGTAATTAGACGGCATTGTGCTTTAGTTGCAACCTTTTCTGCCACATTTAACGAAGCAAAGTCAGGAAACGATGTAATGATAGTATCAATATTAAACTTATTTACTAATGATTGGCCTTTTAGTATTGCAAAAGGGATCCAGACTGAATATTTACCAGTTCTAGATATTGTAGGATAAATAGGTAAACGCCTACTACTTAATAGCCTTCTTCCAAGTAAACTTAAACTAACAGCTCTATAAATATTGTCCCGATGATCTTTATAGCGGTCTCTTTTAAGGCCCTGAGCACTAGTACAGGTAGTTAATACAATTACAATATGCCCTCTCTGCTCAAGACTTTTTTTGAAAAACTTAATCCTATTTACACCACTTGCCTGAAATGGTTCATATTCTGAAGTAACAAAAAGTATTCTAGCCACTTCTTTCCCTTAATAAAATAATATTTGTTAAGGGAAATATACCCTAAGACTCTAAAAAATGTCTAATATCAAATATGAGCTAATATATAATATATTAACTAACAGTGTTATAGTTAAAGTGGGGAGAAGCCGACATAAGAAACTATAGCCTCATCAAACCCATCAGGAACTTTGAATTTTACTGGTGAACTTGAAAGTTCAGGGTACTTATTAAATAACACTATATGGGGGTTACTATTGACATAGACAGCTACACCTCTTACATCTCCTTCTATAATAAAGCCGTTTTCTTTTGTTAATACAAATGCGTCTAATAAATAGTGTTCCACATCTTCTGTAGATCCGAAATTTAGTGAAGTTATGAACTCATTTCTTTCAGTTGCTACACTCTTCGATACTTCAAAGTGCCATTTTCGCTGGTTTTCAGGCATTTGATATTCGATTATTTCCCGCCATTTTTCACTTTCATTAATAACATCTATTGTAGCCTGAATTGGCCAGTGTACTTGATACACTAATTGATTATCACCCATGATTACATTAAAGCTGTTTTTCTTTCCATTAATTACTTTAGGCTCGGCCTGCACATGCTGTATTAACTTAACCCATCGCGTATAACCGATGTCATTGTATGTATTAGAAGGCTTATATTGGACGAGATCTCTAACTTTAGTTTTGTCAGTCACTACATGATCATAAACAATAACAGTGCTTGGCTTTATAAAGGCTATTTGCCTATTTACTCGCTTTGCATAATCAGTCGCAAAATACCCACTCATATTATATGTTTGAGTAGCGTCTGCTGAAATAGTCGTTACATATTTATTTTCTACAACACTAAGTAATTTAGGTTTACCAGCAGCTCTTCCCGTAGGGCTACTAGAACCATCGGCGCTCGCATTTTCAATTAATATCGTATTGTGAGCACGACTAGAAACAGATACACCTCCATATCCCGTCCGCTCTTTGGTTATCCAGCGACCTTTATAAGCAACATCAAAACTAAGCGCATCCTTATGTTCATGATCAACGCGAATACTTCGATTAATAAAATAGAGATTTGTTGCTTCGTCACTCCAATCATTGCGTGCTGCAACAAATCCTATACCATTTGCAACATGCAATGTAGGTACAATTTCATTAGGAGTAACTATAAGCGCATTAGGGTCATGATACAGCAAGCGATTCAGCCCTGTTACCATTGAACCTTTAGCAAACCCTTGTTTTTCTAATACTTGATTAAACCAATGATTTATCAAACCGATATCTTCAGGTGTTTCTAGGATAGACATTAAATTCAAGGCAAAAGCATATCTATAATCATCACCTAAATGATCATAGTCTACAGCTCTTTCCTCAGAGCCATATTTATAAACTCCCGTACCACCAGCAAGCGTTTGGTGTATCAGCGATCTTAACGCCTGACTTGCATAATTAGTAGGGTAAGGTATACCTCGCTGGTCTTTATTGATAAGGAAAGTTTCAATCCAGTGCATTTGCGTTGCAGGGCTATAATCACTTCCTTCTGCCCATGCACCTCCAGCCATTATATTGTTCATGTAGTAATCAACAACATATTGATTCAATAATTCATCACCAATTTCCAACAGCTTTACACCATAATCTTTATATATTGTCGAATAACTAAAAACATACCCCAATAAAGTTATGTTCTTAGTTATGGATGTCACGTTATCTGTATCAGCAATTCTTAAACTTTCAAAGTTATTTTGATAGTCAACGTGACCTAACCAATAATCTCCCCAAACTTTTAGTATTTTTTCTATACGTCTTTGCTCTTCAAGTGAGAGAAAATGCTTAACCCATGTATATCCCATAATCGCCCAACGACCATTACCTCTAAATTGATTTCTACTTGAGTAATACTGCCAACCAATGTTAGGCTCTGAAAAGTAAGCATGGGTAATAAGTTCGATTGCGCGATCAATATATTTCTTGTCGCCACTAATATAATATGCAGCAGCAAACGCACCTGCATATTCTCCAGCATTATAGGGTATACGATCAAAGTAATGGGAAATTTTACTTTTCATTACATCCCATGCAGTACTATCTTGCGAAATTTTCTCTTTTATTTGAGCAATTCTTTCTGGTGTGTAAAGTAAAACATGTTCAGGAATGGGTACTAAATCTGAATAAATAGCCGCCCAACCATCATGTCGTATAGGGCTTGCTAATAGGCTGTTTTGAAATTGTTTGCTCTCTTTGCTATTAGTATTAACATTTATTGCTTTTGATTGTGGAGAAATCACTAGACAACTAATAACAAGTAAATGAAACACGAGAAAAAATTGAAAACAACGTAACATATCTAATGCACCTTATTAGATAATTTAATAGCAAGTATAGGCAATTTCACCTTAAAAGCCATCGTGATTGATGTCATACGCTCCAATAGAATGTGGAGACGTCCTTTTCCGAAACATAATATCTTTATTCGGGATTAATGGAAAAGTATATTTTGTGTGAATAATTTTTTTGTTAACGGGAATACCATAAAACATAACCAAACGTAAAAATGCATTGCGAATCGTAAAAGAACCTTCGGCAAACTGTCTTTTTTCTTGCATCCAGACAGGTGTGATAATCTTATTTAACTTTGGTAATTGCGGGTTCCCTTT
Source organism: Thalassotalea castellviae (assembly GCF_031846185.1). Classification (NCBI taxonomy): domain Bacteria; kingdom Pseudomonadati; phylum Pseudomonadota; class Gammaproteobacteria; order Alteromonadales; family Colwelliaceae; genus Thalassotalea; species Thalassotalea castellviae. Next base: position 130,014 of record NZ_JAVRIF010000004.1, on the reverse strand, counting down.
AATTAATTGCTCATCATCCGAAGGTGATACTTTATCAAATATAGAGCTTGGTAGCTCGTACCCTCCATTATAAATTAAGTTATTAACCATACTAAATGAATCTAATTGATTAAAGAAAACATCAGCAAAGTCATTTGACTTTTGATAAGAGCCCTGACCTATGGTGCCAGAAGTATCACTCCAGATATTGCTCTTTAATACAAGGTTATCGTTTATGGGGTTATCGCCTTCTTTGTTGACTCTTAAAGCATATGCATTGCTTGGCAGATCACCTGTTATGGTGTTGTGATAAAAATAAATATCTTTAGCGCCTTTGAGCCCCAATGGTGAACGCATGGAAATAGAACTGTTACCTATTAACAAGTTATTATATATTTTTACATCTCTTGCTTCATGATATGGCTTACCGTCTTCACCAATTAAAATAAAACCGTGGCCATAAGAGCCTTGCCAATTCAAAAAAACATTACGATGAATGTTAATATTCTTAGCCCCTAAAAAAGGGTCTTCATTGCCATTACTATCTTTTACAACAATATAACTCGATGACTTATTAGTTATCGCTCTACTGCTTGCAGCAAAATCATTAAAAAAAATATTATCCGCTATATCTATATTTTGAACACTATTTACATCGATATGTTCATCTGAGTTACCTTGATTGTAAAAGACATTACAATGAATATTGATATCAGATGCGCCGTTGTTTATCTTCAATAAATCATTGTTATAGCTATCATGAAAAATATTATTTTTTAACGTAATATTTTTTAGTTCATTTTTTCCATAACCATCGATATGAACCACAAGTGGCTTTGCAGAAATGTTTGTATGTGTGAATTCAAACCCTTCAATAGTGATATTTTTTGCTTTACTTACAATTGCCAATACACGAGCATTATTAGTTAACGTTGTCATATAAGGGACTTCTGCTTTTATTAACAGCCCCTTCTTAAAAGGTCTTTTTAATCTAACTTCTCCCTGGTAGATGCCGGGGGCAACTATTATAGTACTCGTATCTTCTGCTTTAAATGTTGCAAAAGCAATCGTTCGCCAAGGCTTAACACGGCTGCCATCCCCTTTATAATCATGCCCTTTCAAGGAAACATAATATGTCTTACCTGTTAATTGCTTAGTTTGGCATGTCCCTTGAGTAAATGATGTCGCATTACTAAAAAAACAGACAACCAGTAAACTTAAGAGTGTAATTAGTCGCATTTGATAAAACGCCATTTACAAAACTACCTTTATGATCTTTTTTAAACAAAAAAATCCGGATTAAATCCGGATTTTTATAAGAGGTTTGAAGTAGATTAAATGTTGCGTCTTCTTCTACCTACCAACCCTGTAGCTAATAGGCCTAACCCAAAGATTGCAATAGTTGCTGGCTCAGGTACAGTTCTTACTTTTAATTGTGCAAGTAAGTTATTTTGCTGTTCTTCTACCGTTACGAAACCAAAACAAGTAGGTTGATTATTAGAACACTGATAATCATTACTTAAAGTAGTTAAACCAGAAAGACGAGTTGTTATATAGTAAGTAGTATCTCCCCAGCCGTCGATAGGTAAACCATTAGCCATTAAAACAAATGGAACTGTAAATTCTATAAAATCATTACCAACGATAGGCTGTAATGGAAGGTTTTCTAAACCAGTAATTTCGAAAATATCACCACATCCATTGATATTATCGCCTTGATCTCTTACTTCACCATTTGGACAATCAAAGCCACCAGTGCCAGCATTGTAAGTACCACCATTTGGTGTTTCAAAAAAGTTAATACCAAATTGTAATTGAGGTGCAAAATAAGGAGCATTATCAGTTAGTAATGCATCAGCAGCAGCGTCATTTCCTTTTCCTTCCCAATCAGTTGGCGTTAATGTTAAGCCATCTAATACGAATGCATCAGTAAGTGCATCACCTACGATAACCCAGTTTTCATGCGTAATACCTGTACCATCTGCCCAGTTCCAATCATTTGTAGAAATCGTATCGTTAATTGGGCTATTAATGTCTAAACTACTTTGTGGGTCGCCAGAACCACTACCTGCAGCTGGTGTTCCCCATGTTAGGTTTGTTGGTAGTGATGAATCATCCCCATCTACGTCACCATCAATATCAGTATCTAAAATGTTATCATAAATCCCGGCTGAATCGCCTGTGGCTGCAACATCATCAGATGCATAAACGTTGTTTGTAGTACCATTCCAGTTTTTAAAACCGGCTTGGTTATCATATGTCCATTCTGTAACAATACCAGCAGTTGCTGACGCAGATAATGTCGCAGCTAAAATAGTAGCGCAGACTTTTAATTTAGTTTTCATGCTTTTTCCTTAGCTATGTCAGGTTAATTTTAAATGAGTTCGTTATTGTAGATAAAGCACACAATATGCCAACTCTTAAAACCCTTTACCAAACAGTTAGTTAACATTTTTAGATGTCAATATCCTAATGTATGTGTAAAAAAAACTGACAGTTAAATGCATATTATTTAATATCAGTATTCTCTTTTATTTTCCAAATTAAAATACTATCCCCTTTTCCTTTGAAAGCACGAACTAGTTTAATTTTTTTAAATTTAGAAAGACTTTTAACTTGATGAGTTCCTGTTTTGAAAGCATAATTTACTGTAAAAGCTAACTTCCCCTTTGAAAGACGTAATATATTCCAGTTTTCATTCTCGGTTTTTTGTTCTATTTTCCAACCAACCGGCTCATAATTGTTTAAAAAATACCCAGCTGAGTTTTGTAATGAAGAGCCTTGAAATAAGTATTCAAACACATAATTATCTCCTTGCTTACTAATACATTTTTGAGTGCTATTTTCAATTACAGGCAGAGGTAAGTTAGATGTGATCTTTATTGAACTATTACAACTTTTCGTATCAATTTCAGGATAATGTCGAATTATTGTTCTTACAGTATCAGACGTAAAAAATATACTAATTAGCGCTATAGATATTGATGAGAAATGAACTATATGTTGTTTGTTATTACTGGATTGTTTGTTATCACTGATTTGATTTTTATTGGAGCATGTAAGTGCAAAATTATGACCAAATTTAAATAAAAAGAACATAAATGGGATATATAAGTACCAGCCAAAAGTATTATGGTCATGCATTAAAGAGCTTTGCATTTCTGTGAAATGCCCAATCACTATTAATAAAGCAATCCTTAGCCAATTAATAAAAAGAGCCCCTATAATGCCTAAGCTTATAAAAATTAATCTATGTTTTAGATTCTCTAAATATAAAAATGTATAAAGGCTGCAAATCGCTAAGGATACAATTAAGTAACGTAAACCGCTACAGCCACCCGCTATCTCAAAAACTCCAGAAGGTATTGTGATAAAATTCCCTTCAACATAAATAGGAATATGAGTGAATCCCATAATAAAAGTAACAGCATGGGTAGATAAACTTTGTAGAAATGGTGTTAATGATCCCCAAATAGGTATTAAAAAAATAAGGAAAAGTGAAGGAAATATTACTTTAAAAGATGGTTTAAATATAACCGCGACTATACTTGTAATAAATAAAATAAATGTGATACGAAAGCCTGTTGTGAAATGACCTAGCGTGAAAACAGCCAACAAGTAAGAAAATAAAATCATTAAAAATAGAGTAACTGGCTTTAATTGAGTATTAAATTGTAGTTCTTTTTCTTTAAATAATACCCAATATAGATAACTAACAATTATAGGAATTAAATATGCGTGAGAATATGTACCATCATCAAAACTAAATTGCCAAATATTTGAAAGTATTGCTTGTTGGGTTAGAGCGATTAATAAATATATTATTGCGATGGCAACAATAGGACTATACTGCATACTTATTCCTTTCTGGCAAAATCAATTATAGAACTTAAATGAGTGCTTCGGTGAAGCTACCTATTAAATCTAATATCTATGAATCATTTGTTAGTGCTGATGCGAGATCTTTTTGACCATTTAAGCTGTATGCTTCAGATAAATGTTTCATTATTTCAACATTTTTTGGCATCATTTTATTTGCCTTTTCTAAAGTTTCAATTGCTTTGTCAATTTTGAGTTGTTTTATTAAAACAATACCATACGTATCAAGAATAAGAGGGTGGTTAGGCGCATATAATGTGGCCTTTTTTATATATTTCTCTGCAAGATTTACTTTTTGGTTCTTAAGATACACCCAAGCTAAATTATTCATTGAAATAACATCTTCAGGATTTTTTTCAATCAACTTTAAATAGTTTTCAATTGCTAGATTCGGTGATTTTTCGATATATAATTCTGCCAATAATCTTCTATAAACGTCGAGATTTTCATTTTTAGCTAGCTCATTTGTTAAAAAGGTAATCGCTAGTTCACTGTTATTATTTTCCTTATAAGCCGAAACTAACAACAATCCAGTTGATACTTTTTGATTACTCAAATACGACCGGTTTAAATACTTAGCCGCATCATTAAAATTATTAAGTGCTAATTCTAATTGTCCTTGTATGCGAAGTAGATATGGGTGGTTTGGTTTAATTGCCTTCAATCGATTAACTTTTTGTGAAGCGACCTCAAGTTGATTGGTCATAATTAGGTAGTACGCCTCATAAGCTTGTAACTGGAAATTTGTTTTTAAAGCATCTTTTGATAAACCTATTTTTACAACATTTAATGCTTGTTCATATGCTTTTTCATTTTCTAAAATTGAGACATATGTTAGGTATGCTCTAGGGTTTTCTGGTTGAGCTAATTGCCACTTTTCATAAAGTGCTTTGAGTTCGCTTTTTTTACCATTTTCTATTAATAAGTTTACATAAGTTAGGAAATACTCATGAGGAGCGTTAGCAATATTGTTCACTCCATTTAATATATCTAGAGCTGAATTAATATTTTTCTGAATATTCAAACGACGTGCAAGTATAATTCTTGGCCAAAATGCATCTGGGTTTTTCAGTATAATGTTGTTTAATTTAACCTCTAGAGATTCAGCGTTATTCAGCTTCATTGCATTGTTAATAGCAAGTCTATAAGCTTTCGGTATCTCAAGGTTGATGGTAAATAGCTCGTCTAAATAGTTGTTCGATTGTTTATAATCCCCCATTTCTCTCGAAACGACAGCTAAATTAAATAACGCCGTTTGATTCATTGGTTCTATTTTATACACATCATTAAAAAATCTCTTTGCGATATTTGGAGCATTTTCTTTCATAGCAATATGACCTCTAAGTAACATTGCTGTGATATCACTAGGACTCTTTGCTAACCATGTTTCTGCAACATTTACTGCTTTTGCAATGTCATTGTTCTTAAGGTGTAATTTAGCTAATGCAATATTCGCTGCTTCAAAATCTGACACTAATTCAATTGCTTTAGAGAGAGCATTTTTACCGCCAACTTCATCATGATTTAATAATTTAATCGCAGCAAGCTGTGTTAAAATACTTGGATCGTTAGGAGCTAGACTATTGGCTTTATTAAACATTGAGATCGCAGATTCAGTATCTCCTTTGTTTGCGTATTCAATACCTACACTAGCAAAAAAGGAGGAGTCAGCTGGCGATAAATTATTTATATCATCTATAGTGCCAGCTACTTCGTCTAAATAACCAAGCTTTACTTGTAATACAGCTAGAACTTTTTGCACATCATGGGTTTTTGGTAGATCATCTGCAATAGCATTTAATTGATAATATGCTTGTTCATAATTTTTCAATTTAAAGCTACTAAGCCCATATATCATTTGAGCTAAACCATTCTTTGTAACATTAAGTGCTTTTTCGGCAAGTATTTTAGCTTCTTTATAATCTCCTGTAATATATTTCACTTGTGATAATAAAATGTTAACAGTAGGATGATTGTCATTAATTTGAAGTAGTGCTTGTAAATGAGATTCAGCCAATTGATAAGCGTTAGCTTTTAAATAGTTGTCTGCAATTAAGGTTCTAATTGCAAAATTATTTGTATTTAACTTGTGATATTCTTCATAGGCTTTAGCTGAAGCTAAATATGACTTTTGTTTACTTAATAATACCCCTTTAAGTAACCAAGCTTCGGATAGCTCAGGTGAAATATTTAATAAACTATCCAGTTTAGTTAGTGCTGTGTCTTCTGCATTATCGTGAGCGTCTAGTATAATTTCACCTAGAATGCTTAATGGGTGCTCTTTATTAATATCTAATGACTGCTTAAAAACAATTTTAGATTTCTCGGCTTGATCAAGGTTTAATAACGCTTTGCCTAGAATAAAATTGGACCGTATTATATTGTCTTCATTATCATATTCATTGTTTTCTAATAATTTAACTACTTCTAGATTATTACCTTTAGCAAGTAATATTTTAGCCATTAATATGGTTAATTCAGGTGAATTGAAACCATAGGTAACTGCTCTATTAAACTCTTTTTCAGCGCTTAAAAAGTCATTGTTTTTAAAATAGATTTGACCTAATAAAAATCTAGCCTCTGCACTTTTTGGGTCAAGCTTTATAGCGTTTTTCAATAAAATTATTGCAGTATTTGAATTTCCTGAAAGTATTTTTGATTTGGCTGTCACTATTAATTCTGCAGGGTCTTCAGGAGATGAGCAGGAAAAAGTCAAAACTATTAGTAAACCAGCAGTAAATATTCTCATAGTAAATCCATTTTATTATTTTTTGAGTATTATAATTTCAAATTAGTATACTTGCCTAGTATATTCCGTCAATCAAAACAGCTTATAAGTGTTATTTTAGAACAATATCACTTGCTATTTTAAAGCTAATCCTAGGTATGAATCCTCTATTTCCAAAAGGCCGCCATGTTTTAACGAACTTATTTCTGTATGCATCAAAGTGCAATCCGTGTGGTGCGCAAAGTACGTCGCCTCTATTAAGTAAAATCTTCAAGGCATAAGTCCCAGCAATACCTGCACATAAATTGACTGCCATAGGCGTTGAAGGCCCTTTTTTTTGTTTAAAACTAACTCGAGTTTCGTCAACCAAATAAGAGCGCTGTAACATAGCGGGAGATAGGCCTATCAAGAATTGAATGAGCTGCTCATCTTCTGTTGATTTATCTTTAAACCGAAAATACTCTTCGTAAGACATTTTACCTGGCATGAAACAGAGAAATGCACATCCCATACCTAAAGGAGCAGCAGTGACAACCGGTATGTTTTTTTCATAACACTTTTGAAAAACAGTTTTTCGCGCGTCTAAAGCAAAAAAATCAAGCGCATCAACATATAAGTCCACGCCATCTAAAAAATCATCCACATTATGAGAGTAAATACCTTCGGGGAATGATTTAATATCGGCATCAGGATTAATATCTTTGGCCATACGCTCCATGACATCAACTTTTTGCTCACCTAATGTTGAAATAAAGGCCCCTGATTGTCGATTAAAGTTATGTACTTCGAAATCGTCAAAATCAGAAATGTTAAAATTAGCTATGCCTAAACGTGCAAGCGTTAAAAGATGAACTCCGCCAACACCTCCTGCACCGGCTATAGCAACTCTTTTATTTCGTAAGCTTTGTTGTTCTTCATTTGTCACCCAGCCTATGTTTCTGGAAAATGCTTTATCGTAGTCAAACATGCGAGATATCCATTTTTATCTTTAGATATAATTGAGCTAAGTATAATGCAATTATTTGAAAATAATAAAAAAGGCCAATATTAATATTGGCCTTTGGCTGGTTTATCATTGTGATTTTAATAATCCACAAGCATCGAATAATGTACTGTTTGGTTGAATATCTTTATATTCATTATGTGCAGTAATTAATACTTGATAGTCAGCCCAGTTATCCATTTCTTCTAGGGTATTAACACGAGGACAATCCCACTGTGCAACATGAGGATCGTGATAGCAGATATCATACCCTAAGTGTTTTAGTGCTTGATATATTGGCTCTGCAGGCGTTTCTCGACAATCGTCGACATTAGGTTTATAAGCCACACCAAGTAAACCAATTTTTATCACGCCTTGTGTTTTTGCTATCTCATCTACTTTAATCGCTATATTTAGTGGGCGTTTATCATTGATACTTCTAGATAATCTAACTAAATCACCGTTTTGAGTATTTTCAACTAAGAACCATGGGTCAATTGGAATACAGTGACCACCTACGCCTGGTCCTGGGGTTAATACATTTACACGAGGATGTTTATTGGCAAGTTTAATCACTTCATAAACATCTACATTAAGTTCTTCACAAATTTCTGCTAATTCGTTCGCAAAAGCGATACCCACATCACGAGAAGTGTTTTCAACCAATTTAATGCATTCTGCAGTGGTTAAGTCTGTTAAGAACACTTCCCCATTGACGAAGCTCTGGTAAATTGTTTTGACTTTCTGTTGAGCTAACTCGTTTGAAGCACCGATAATTCGGTCATTATTAACTAGCTCATGCAAGGTTTGGCCTGGGATTGCACGTTCTGGACAATGTACTACATCAATCTTTAAGTTTAATGCTTGAAAACGTTTTGCTACTGCTAAACTTGTTTGCGGAGATATCGTCGATTCTATTATCACCGTTTGACCGTCTTTTGCTACTTTCGCAATAGCATCGGCAGCGGCGAACACATAGCTCCGATCACAACGGTTGTCTTTGTGGGGAGTTGGCACCGCCACTAGGTAAGTATCACTTGATGGAATATCGATAGAGGCCTTTAAAAAACCTTGTGTAACAACATTATTAATTAACTCTGGTAAGCCAATTTCATCAAAAGGACAATTCGCGTTATTAATACTGTCGACTTTAGCTTGGTTTAGATCTACGCCAGTGACGGAATAACCGGCCTGCGCTAATAAACTAGCAATAGGTAACCCCATATAACCCATGCCGATTACTGCAATCGTTTCGTTTTTAGCAATGATTTGCGTTATTTCAGCTGGTTTATTTTTGCCTTCAATGATATCTAAAATGTATTCAGCAACGTGACCATCACCAAATGGATTTACCCATGAATAACTGTCTTTGCTTAACCATTGTTTAGCTGCTGCAACGGCTTTATCTGCATTACGACCAACAAGTTCACTGGCTCCAGCCTCCACCGCTTCAGGGCGTTCAGTATTTTCACGTAATGTTAAACTTGGCACACCCAGTAAACAGGCTTCTTCTTGGATGCCGCCTGAGTCAGTTAAAATTAATTTGGCATGCTTTTGCAATTGAATAAAATCGAGATAGCCAACCGGTGGAATTAACTGTAAATATCTAGGCAGTTCAATATTAAATTCTTTTAATTTAGACTGTGTTCTAGGGTGAATTGGCCAAACGATAGTACCTGTATAGTTTTGATGCATTTGCTCAAATAAATTCAATAACTCTAATAAATTTGATGCAATATCAACATTTGATGCACGATGTGCCGTTACAAGAAAGTATTCACCTGCTGTTAGGTTTAACTCGGACAGTATTTGACTTTTTTGTGCGGAAATCTCTAAATGTTGGAACAACGAGTCTGAAACTGTATTGCCCACTGTATGAATTTTTGAAGAATCAATGCCTTCAGCTTTTAAGATACGTTCTTGATTTGGACCAACGGCGAATAAATATTCACTAATATGATCTGTCATTATTCGGTTTGTTTCTTCCGGCATTGTTTTATCATAACTACGTAAACCAGCTTCAATATGACCGACTTTAATGTTTAATTTCGATGCAGCTAAAGCACCGGCTAAAACTGTATTTGTATCGCCTTGAACTAATACAACGTTAGGTTTTTCTTCTAATAAAATAGGCTCCATTTTTATCAGAATATTACCTGTTTGATTACTGTGTAAGCCAGAGCCTACACCTAGGTTATAATGTGGTGTGGGAAGTTGTAACTCTTCAAAGAAAATGCTGTCCATCTCTTTAGAGTAATGTTGATTAGAATGAATGATAAAATAGTCGATTTTTCTTTTATCACATTCCCTTATTACGGGCGCCATTTTTATTATTTCAGGGCGCGTGCCGACAATGATTCCAATTTTCATTCATTTTCCTTTGTACATATTAAGCAAAGTAGATTTAATACAGATATTTTATTATAAACGGTTATTTGTTCATGAAACAATTGCAGTGCTATATTTTAATTGCTCTTGGGGAGTTGTTTACAAATATCTTCCCGTATAGAAAGATAAAGTGCAGAGAAACCTGGGGTAAGATTTTCTAAAAATATATTGGGATTAATATAATAGGGCGCTCTTTTGCCATGATACTCAATCGCATCGCCAATTTGGATAAATTTAATGCCAACAAATTTCATACTTCTTGCTAATCGTGGCTCCATCATTACATAGACATGATTAATTCCTGTATTAATAGCCATGGTGGCTGCGGCCATATATAAACCGATAGCAATAAAAGGAAAACAACGTAATTCAGTTTCTGAGTAGGTAACTTCACTGATTGCACCGACGGCAGAACCTTTAAAATTATCTGTTGCACGACGACGAAAATCTGACTTAACGGCTAATCGAGATATCTCGCAAATTTCGTTGCGTTTAAAGTTTTTAGGATGTAGTGATTCATCTTGGATGGATGCTAAACAATACTTTTCAATCGGTAATAATTCGTTTTTATTTTGTGCCCTTACTACTCTGACACAGCTAGTGTATACATTCGATGGTTTGTGTTTAATCATGGTAAAAATGGATTGATCATCAAACTCATCCTTTTCTTTCCCTTCCTCTTTAATTTCTTCGAACGCTAATTCTTCGCAATACACATTGTGACGAATTTTAAATACTTCATCTTTTAGTGCTTGGGTAGTTGCTACTTCCGGCTGTAAAAACTTAGTAAAATGCTCGGCAATGCTTTTAGCGTCGTGATTTACTTTCATCGACACCAATTTCTTAGTGACATCACCAACCATTGGAGTATTCAGTAATTTTTTTGTCCAGCCCATATTTATAACTCTTAAAATTAATCAATTAAATTTCTATGAATCCATTCTATATAATTATGATTCTAAACAAGAAATATTAATGTAGAATATATTGTTTAGTTAAAGTATAGGATAGTTTTATTTTATTTTTTTTATAAAACGAAAGTATTTTTATGAATGATTAATTTACATTTTTCAAATACCAAGGCATAGCTTCAGATATTCCGTCTTGAATTCGGTGACTAGGCGAATAACCTAAATTCTTTATCGCTTTTGAAACATCGGCTTGAGAATGACGGACATCACCGGCACGAAAATCTCGATATTCAGCATCTTGTTCAACATTGACATCACTTGCGATTAAAGCCGATTTAATTGAACTAAATAAATCATTAAGTGTGGTTCTATCACCAACTGCCACGTTATAAACGTGCGCTTTTGCATCGTCTTGTGCTGTTGCAGCTAAAATATTCATTTGTACTGTGTTTTCGATATAGCAAAAATCTCGACTTGTTAAACCGTCGCCATTTATAAAGACTTGTTCACCTTTGATCATAGCTGCAGTCCACTTGGGGATAACTGCTGCATAAGCTCCATCTGGATCTTGACGACGACCGAAGACATTGAAGTAACGTAACCCTATACATTTAAAACCATAAGTTCTTGAATACACATCGGCATATAATTCATTCACATATTTAGTCACTGCATAAGGTGATAACGGGTTGCCAATATTTTCTTCTACTTTTGGTAGTGCGGGATGATCGCCATAAGTTGAACTACTGGCGGCATAAACAAAACTTGCAACATTGTTTTGCTTAGCGGCTTCAAGCATATTTAAAAAACCAGTGATGTTTGCTGAGTTAGTTGTGATTGGATCTGCAATTGACCGTGGTACTGAACCTAATGCGGCTTGATGTAACACATAATCAACATCCTTGCTTGCTTTTATACAAGTATCAAAATCGCGAATATCACCTTCAATAAAGCTAAATGTCTGCCACTGGTTTTCTGTAACCAAACTTTTAACTTCATCAAGGTTTTTTTGATAGCCAGTGGCAAAGTTGTCTAAACCAATGACAGTTTGATTGAGTTTCAACAACATTTCTAATAGGTTAGAACCAATAAAGCCAGCAACGCCCGTTACTAACCATGTTTTTGGGGTATTAATTAACTCTGTTTTTACTTGTTCAAATTTTGACACGAGATCTTCCTGTAATTTTTATGTGGTATCGATCCACTATAAACGCATATCGACATTGTTTTTATCAAGTACGCATTTTAAATCATATAAAACATGGCTATCTTTACCATAAGCTTTTATAGCATCTATGCCTAAGGCTTTAAATTGATCGTGGGCAACCGCTAAAATGATAGCATCGTAATGGTTGTTTTTGGGTTCAGCAATAAGTGAAACACCATATTCATACATGGCTTCTTCGCTAGCGCATAGCGGGTCAACAATATCGACATTGACATTGTATTCTTTTAATTCATGAACAATATCTATGACTTTAGTGTTTCGTAAATCAGGACAATTTTCTTTAAAAGTTAACCCCATTACTAATACGTTTGCTTGATCAACTTGGATACGTTTTTGCAACATGCCTTTTACGAGTTGCGAGACGACATATTGACCCATACCGTCATTTAAGCGACGGCCAGCTAAAATCATTTCAGGATGATAACCAACCGATTGTGCTTTATGTGTTAGGTAATAGGGATCTACACCAATACAGTGACCGCCAACTAAACCTGGACGGAATGGCAAAAAGTTCCATTTGGTTCCGGCTGCTTCTAATACTTCAATGGTATCAATATTCAGGCGATTAAAAATGATTGAAAGCTCATTGATGAGGGCAATATTGACATCGCGTTGGGTATTTTCGATTACTTTTGCAGCTTCAGCCACTTTGATTGAGGATGCTTTATAAGTTCCCGCTGTAATGATTGAGCGATATAGTGCATCTACTTTTTCTGCAATTTCAGGAGTTGACCCAGAAGTCACTTTTAAAATGGTTGGTAATCGATGGGTTTTATCACCAGGATTTATTCGTTCAGGAGAATAACCGACGAAAAAATCTTGGTTAAATGTTAGCCCTGAAACTTGTTCTAAAATAGGAACACAAGCTTCTTCGGTTGCACCAGGGTAAACGGTCGATTCGTAAATGACGATAGAATTTTGAGTGATTACTTTGCCGAGTAATTCTGACGCTTTTTTTAGTGGTGTTAAATCAGGTTGTTTATGTTCATCGATAGGCGTAGGAACGGTCACAATATAATAATCACAACCTGTGATGTCAGCAGGTTCGCTTGAACAACTTAGAAAAGTAGCTTCACTGAGTTCAGCAGAATCAACTTCTAAGGTGCGATCAAAACCTTCATTAAGTTCTGTAACTCTTGGTTTGTTGATATCAAAACCAATAGTTTGAAATTTTTTACCAAACTCAACTGCTAATGGCAATCCTACATACCCAAGACCAATCACTGCAACCTTTGCACTTACTAACTGTCCCATAACCTAATCCTAAATCAATTTTTAGTTAAACTATTCTTGTTTCGCTAATTTTTCGACTATTCAAAATACTAACATCACTTTTATTGTATCGATAATACAGAAAATTAACTAGATATAACTACTAATAGATTTTTAGCTTTAAGGTTTAACTCTCTTGGTAAAAGTCGAGGGGGAAATCAATGGCTGATCAAAGCTTAGTTTGTCGATAATGCTTTTACTTTCATTGGTAATATTTTATTAGCGGTATGGTAACCTTTAAAATACAGTGCCTCTTTTTGTGCTGGGTTCATGGTAAAGTCCACCGCGGAGGAAAGACCTGTATTGACAACAACAGTATTATGCCAAAAAGCATCATTGATATATTCTCTTGAAATTGTCGTCATAAAGGTTCGGATCAGTAAACTAATATATTGAACGATAGGAAACATACCTTTTATTTTTATTTCATCGTATTCGTAATCTCCTTTTAGTCGAAAACAAATTACAGGCGTACCATCTTCAGCCCAATCACGGTGCAAAGCGTCTTCAGATAAAATACTGCCATCAACCATTAAATGTTTACCAAACTTCTTAAAGCTAAATACTAAAGGAATTGACATGGAAAACCGCACAGCAAGTGAGACTTTTAAATCGGGGGTATTTTTTTTATTAAAAATAACGGGTTTTCCATGAGCGACATCGGTGGCAACAACATGTAAGTTGTAATCCATCTCTTTAAATGTTTTTCCTTCTAATAAACGGTCCACCCAACGCTCAAAAACATCTCCCGAGCTTAAACCCCCGTTTCGAATTAATTTGATTAAAGAAAATTCTCGAAACTGGTTATAGTCAGTATTTAGCGCGATATGCTTAACCTCTGGCAGAGTTAACCCTGAAGCAAAAAGGCTTGCAATAATACTACCGCCGGATACACCAACGATATCGTCAAATTCAACATCAAATTCGCCTAGCGCTTGTAAAATTCCTGCATGAGCGGGTAAACGAGTGCCACCACCAGCGAAAATAGGGACAATTTTCTGTTTATTCATGTACTATCCGAAAGTGTAAAATGCTTTTGATAGATAAAAGGCTTAATTAACTTATTGTAATTATGATAGATAATTCTATTTATGCGAATTTTTAAATAAATCTTTTACCTGTTACCTTTTATTTTGAGGACGCACTAATGTTTAGGTTCTTAGTTATTTTGTTCAGTGTTGGTATTTCTTGCTCTGCACTTTCTGCACAATTAATTGAAACAATTGCGAAAATTAAACCTTCGGTTGTTGGCATTGGTGTATATACGCCGACAGGCAAACCGAGAAACAAACTACAGGGGTCGGGGTTTGTCGTGGGAAATGGTCAATATGTTGTGACAAATCATCATGTTGTACCTGAAGTGTTAGATGATAACTTATTACAATCTGTGGTGGTATTCGTTGGCTCAGGGGATCATGCCAGCGTTCGTAAAGCAACATTATTAGATTCGTCAAAAAGATACGATTTAGCTATTTTAAAAATTGAAGGTAAACCTTTGCCTGCAATGCAATTAGCCAGTGAATCTTTAGTTCCAGAAGGTAGTTATGTTGCTTTCACTGGTTTTCCAATTGGCGCAGTTCTGGGATTGTATCCGGTTACGCATCGAGGGATTATTGCTAGCGTTTCACCCACTATCACACCGGTTGATAATGCAGGCAATATTAATATTGCCATGTTAAAGCGGTTACGTGATCCTTATTTAGTTTATCAATTAGATGCTACGGCTTATCCAGGTAATAGTGGTAGTGCGTTATATGAAATTGAAACAGGTAAAGTGATTGGCGTGATCAATAAAGTATTTGTTCAGCAGAGCAAAGAAGGGGTTATTAGCAACCCAAGTGGTATCACTTATGCTATTCCAGTCAACCATGTCATTGAGTTATTAGAGAAAAATAATATCAACTATGAGTAATATTAATTATTAGCAGTAATGGCTGGTATTATGATGATTATACTAGAAATGAAAATATAGATTTAAGCTGAAGTTAATCAGCTTAAATCCACTTATCATTATTTTAAATAATGACTTTAGACGTTGTAAAAGTCTTTATACCAATCTACAAAGTGACTGACACCGTCGGGTACTGAAACAGAAGGTTTATAATTAGCTATTTGATATAAATCTTCAACGTCGGCATACGTTTGATATACATCGCCGGCTTGCATCGGCATAAAATTCTTTTGTGCCTTCATGCCTAAAGACGTTTCAAGTGATTCAACAAAATCGAGCAATTTTACCGGGTTTCCATTGCCGATATTAAACACTTTATAAGGTGCTGAGCTCATCGATGCTGATCCTGTTTCGACACTCCAATCGGCATTTTTTTCTGGAACAATGGCTTGTATTCTTAAAATTCCTTCCACAATATCGTCAATATAAGTAAAGTCTCTTTGCATATCGCCATGATTGTAAATATCGATAGGGTTTCCTTCAACGATAGCCTTGGTAAACTTAAACAGCGCCATATCTGGACGGCCCCAAGGACCATAAACCGTAAAAAATCTCAATCCAGTAGTAGGAATATCGTATAAATGAGAGTATGTATGCGACATTAACTCATTGGATTTTTTCGTTGCGGCATATAATGAAATAGGGTGGTCGATACTGTCTGAGGTTGAAAATGGGGTTTTATTGTTTAAACCATAAACAGAACTTGAAGAGGCATACACCAGATGTTCAACATTGTTATGACGACAACCTTCCAAGATCGTTAAATGACCAATCAAATTTGAATCTGCATAAGCCATTGGGTTATCGATTGAATAGCGAACGCCTGCTTGCGCGGCCAAGTGTATTACTCGATCAAATTTTTCTTGAGCAAATAACGTTGCAATGCCTTCGCGATCTGCAAGGTCTAATTGGATAAAACGGAACGAATCAAAAGGAGCGAGCTCTTTTAAGCGTGCATGCTTAAGAGAGACATCATAATAATCGTTGAGATTATCGATACCGACAACTTGGTGGCCTTGAGCACATAATTTTTGCGTGACATGAAATCCAATAAAACCGGCTGCTCCAGTGACTAAGTATTTCATTTTATGCGTTGACCTTTTTGACACTATCGCCACGTCCTATTGCGTAATAAGCAAAGCCGCGTTCATTTAATAACTGTGGATCATATAAGTTACGGCCATCAACAATCACTTTAGTGGTTAAAGCGTTGCCAATAAGATCAAAATCTGGAGCTCTAAATTGACTCCATTCGGTACAGACCACTAAGGCATCAGCGCCTTTTAAGGCGGACTCTTTGGTGCCCATTAAGGCTAAATTGTCGTTATCATTAAAGATTCGCTGACATTCTTCCATCGCTTCTGGGTCATATGCTTGTACAATTGCTCCAGCTTGCCATAAGGCTTTCATTAATACGATTGAAGAAGCTTCGCGCATATCATCGGTTTGTGGTTTAAATGATAAGCCCCAAATTGCGATAGTTTTTCCGGCAAGGTCGCCCTTAAAATGATTACTCAGGTGAGTAAATAGTTTTTGTTTTTGTGCATAGTTTACTGATTCTACTGCTTCTAAAAGTGCCGGTTTGTAATTAATTTCATTAGCTGTGCGCACGAGTGCCTGGACGTCTTTAGGGAAACAAGAACCACCATAGCCACAACCAGGATAAATAAATTGATAACCAATGCGAGAATCAGAACCAATGCCGTGGCGAACTGCTTCGATATCAGCGCCAAGTAATTCTGCAAGGTTAGACATTTCGTTCATGAACGAAATTTTTGTCGCCAGCATACAATTTGCAGCATATTTGGTTAATTCAGCCGATCTGACATCCATAAATATCATACGATCATGATTGCGATTAAAGGGCGCATAGAGTTCACGCATCGCGACACGAGATTTTTCATTTTCTGTACCAACGACAATACGGTCAGGTTTCATACAATCGCTAACTGCAGCGCCTTCTTTTAAGAATTCAGGATTTGAAACCACATCGTAAGGGATACTCTGTTTTCTTTTCGCTAAAACTTCCGCTATTTTCGCGGCTACTTTATCTGCAGTGCCAACCGGAACGGTTGATTTATCAATGACAATTTTTTCATCTGTCATATAAGTGGCGATGGTTTCGGCAACGGCTAAAACATATTTTAGATCCGCAGAGCCATCTTCGTCAGGCGGAGTACCTACAGCAATAAATTGAATAGTACCGTGTGAGACACCTTTTGCAGCGTCAGTGGTAAAGTTTAATAAGCCATTCTGATAAGTTTCTTCAACCAGTGGTGTTAATCCTGGCTCATAAATTGGAATGATGCCTTTTTTTAGGTTGTCAATTTTCTGCTCATCAATATCCACACACATCACATCATGACCAACTGAGGCTAAAACAGCGGCTTGTACAAGACCGACATAACCTATTCCGAATACGGTAACTTTCATAATTTCCCTAAAAAATTGCTTCTATATGCATTATATTAATTTTAATTGACTTTGCTCTCAATAACAAAGCATTGAAAGGTTTATTGCTTTCCAATAACGCTATAAATAATTTGGTTATTCGGAGATTAATTGCTTATTATCAGCAGAAAATTGAGGCAATAATTTTGATATACCTACTAGTTGAATATCATGTTCGGCAAGTTGGGGAATTAAATATTGTAATGCCGTCATAGTTTCCGGGTGTGGATGCGCAATGGCAACCACTCGTTTGTATTTTTTTGCTTGATTAATTAACTGTGCAAATTGACCACTGATATATGCTTGGCTAAGTTCATTATCAAGAAACAAGTGTCGACTTAAATTTGGTACACCAAAATGACGGGCTAACTTCCTTGCCTTGCTATTCTCAGTTGTCACACTATCAATAAAAATCAACCCATTGTCTTTTAGGAATCTCATTGTCCAAGCCATCGGAGAATATAACTTGGTTAATTTGCTACCCATATGATTATTGATGCCTATCGCAAAAGGAATTTCAGCGAATGAGTCAGCCAAACTACTTCTAATTGATGCTTCATCCATTTCAACCGTTAGTGCTCCCGGTCCTAGGGTTTTACCGTTTTCAGCTTCCATCGGAATATGCAAGATCACATCTTTATGCTTCGCATTGGCTAACTCGGCTAATTTTTTGCCAAATGGAGTATGAGGCAAAATCGCATAAGTGACGGCGCCGGGCAAATTTAAACTAGCATTATCTGTTTTACGATAGCCAATATCGTCAATTATTATGGCAACTTTTGCTTGTTGAGCAAAAGCGACATTCGTGAACAATAATAAAAGTAGGGGGAATATATAACGCACAATTAATATGACAATAGTTTTCTTGTGTTCAGAGTAACAGGTAAGTTTTTTCAAATCGAGCTTTAGCGTTATAAAGCAGTGTAAAAAGATCCGACAGTGGGTGTTTAGCGACAATTTTCAATTAGCGACACCAGAGTTTAGGGTTAACCGCTTGGCCGTTGTGTCGGATTTCAAAATATAGCGCTGATTGTGATTGGCCACCACTTTGTCCCACAAGAGCAATAGGCTCACCCGTTTCAACACGTTCTCCTACTGATTTTAATAAGGCTTGGTTATGACCATATAAACTCATATAGCCTTCGCCATGATCAATGACGGTGACTAAACCATAACCTTTTAACCAATCGGCAAATAACACCGTACCGTTATGAATGGTTTTCACTTGTCTGCCTAATGGCGCAGCCAATAACACACCTTTCCATTTAAGATAATCTTGCTTTCTTGAGCCAAAGCTTCGATTGATTTTACCTTTTACCGGCCAAGATAATTTGCGCTTTAATTTACTTAAGCCGTTTAAATCAATTTCTTGTTTACTTAACTCCGCCATTCTTGCTAAAGCTGATACTAAATCGGCTTCTTCTTGTTCGAGTTTCGCCAGTTTTTGTTTTGAGGTTAATAATGCTTTATTAAGTTGTGCAACGGTTGCTTTGCGTTGCTTTTTGTTTTTCTCTAAAGCAAGCTTTTGTTGATTCTGTGTGCTTTCTAGTGATTGCAGCTGTGCAGCTTGTTGCTGTTGCTGGTTAGTAATTTCAATTAATTGAGCAATGGTTTGCTTGTATTGATCAATTTCATTGATGCGGGCTTTATTTAAATACTGGTAATAAGTCAGATTTCGTTGAACACTGCCCGGATCTTGTTGGTTCAACAACAACTTTAAATAATCATGATGACCAGTTGAGTATGCTGTACGTAATTGTTTTGCCAGTACCGCTTCTTGTTGTTTTTTTGCTTGAATTATTTGGCTCTTTTCTTTAACTAATTCGTTTAACCGTTTTTTTGTTTGTTTGAGTGAAGCATGAGTTTTATTAAGTGCTTTGACGATTTTTGCAATGGCGAGATCATCATTTTTTAGTTGTGTTAAGAGTTTTTGCTTTTTGCTACCCACTTGTTTAATGGTTGTTTTTTGTTTGCTGATGGCGCTTTTAACGTCAGAGAGTTTCTCATTTGTGCTTTGTTGGGCGTAAGCTTTTTGGTTGCTGCTTTCTATGAATAACAGGCATAAAAACAGCACGAGACCGCATGTGACACGTGCTGAAAATTTATAACGGTTATGTAGCATATTCATTTTTATCGAAAGACTTTTATTAAAATTAAGTGAATTCGATATTATTATGAATCAAGCTCCATCAAATTAGTACCAGTCATTTCTTCGGGTTGTTCCATCGCCATTAAATTTAAAATGGTTGGTGAAATATCACTCAGTGCTCCCGTTGATGCTGGCGTGGCTTTTCTGCCTACATAAATTAAAGGTACAGGTTCACAAGTATGCGCCGTGTGTGCTTGGCCAGACGAGTTATCTACCATTTGCTCAGCATTACCATGATCGGCAGTAATTAAACATTCACTCCCGGTTTTTTCAAGCACTTTTAATACCCGACCAATACTGCTATCTACTGCTTCACAGGCTTTTACCGCAGCGTCAAATTTACCGGTATGACCAACCATATCACCATTAGGATAATTACAAACGATAAAATCGTGCTCACCACTTTCTATGGCTTCAACGAGTTTATCTGTCAGTAAAGTCGAATTCATTTCTGGCTGTAAATCATATGTCGCCACTTGTGGAGAAGGAATCAAAATGCGTTCTTCTCCTTTGAAAGTGTCTTCTTTACCACCACTGAAAAAGAAAGTGACATGCGCATATTTTTCAGTTTCAGAAATTCGTAATTGAGTTTTGTTGTGTTTTTCTAACCACTCGCCTAAAACATTATTTAATGGTGCCGGCGGAAAGGCGCAACTCGTGTTAATGTCCGCCGCGTATTGTGTCAACATAACAAAGTCAGCAAGTTTTGGCGTTTTTTGACGAGAAAATCCGTCAAAATCAGTATCAACAAATGAGCGAGTAAACTGACGAGCACGGTCTGCTCTGAAATTCATAAAAATTACGCTGTCGCCGTCGTTAATGCCAATGACTTCCCCTTGTGGATTGGTAATAGCACTCGCTTTAACAAATTCGTCATTTTCATCACGTTGATAAGCAGCTTCTAAAGCTTCAACGGCGTTTGAGAATTGATATTCGCCTTTACCTTGAGTCATTAAATTATAAGAAGTTTCTACGCGATCCCAACGTTGATCTCTATCCATGGCAAAATATCGGCCAATAATAGAAGCAATTTGACCACTGCCTATTTCAGCAAATTTATCTTGGGCTTTTTCTAAGGAGGCTTTGGCACTTCTTGGTGGCGTATCTCGACCATCTAAAAAGGCGTGTAAATATATTTTCTCTGCACCACGTTCTTTAGCTAAGTCGATCATGGCAAGTATATGATCTTCATGACTATGCACTCCACCTGGCGACATTAAGCCGCATATATGCACCGCATTATTATTGGCTACGGCTTTATCGACCGCCTGACAAAGCGCTGGAGTTTGTTGAAATTCATTATCGTCAATGGCTTTTGTGATTCGGGTAAAGTCTTGATAAACAATGCGTCCCGCACCTAAATTCACATGGCCGACTTCAGAGTTACCCATTTGACCGTCAGGCAAACCAACTGCCATGCCTGATGTTTGAATAAGCATGTTAGGGTAATTAGCCATTAAGTTATCAATAACAGGGGTTTTGGCATGAAAAATAGCATTAGACTGTTCATTTTCACGATAGCCCCAGCCATCTAGAATGATAAGTACGGTAGATTTTTTGTTCGACATACTGTTCCCGAAGTTCAAATAAATGAAAATTAGATAATAGATTCCGTTTATTATATCAATGTGAAATGGGAATTTCTCTAACTGCTCTAGACAAAATTGTTCTATTGCATATCGAGAGTTAAACAATAATTAACTGTAAATTGATAAAAATGTCGTTTTTACGCTATAAAAAATGCCAGTAATCTGTATACTGTCGAGAAATTTTTTGTAGATAAATATTAGATCATTTATGGAACAATTCAGTTCATTTTTAGCAAGTCACCCGATGTTAAGTGCTGCTTGGGTGGGTATCTTTATAGCGATTATCGTGACAACTATTCGTATTAAAATGTCACCTATCAAACAATTAAGTCCGCAGGAGGTCACTTTTACTATGAATCGTGACAACGGCATTGTTTTAGATATTCGTGCTGAGAAAGATTTTAAAAACAGTCATATCATCGATTCGAAACATATTAGTGCTGAAAAACTAAAGAATAATGATTTTTCGGCCCTTGAAAAATATAAAGATAAACCCATTATTGTTGTATGCGCAGCTGGGATTACTGCAAGTAAAGCGGCCGATCAACTTTTAAAAGCAGGCTTTACTAAAGCGAGTTTGCTTAAAGGTGGTTTGAACGCATGGACGGGTGCAGGTTTACCGGTTGTTAAAAAGTAAATAACGTAAGGTCTCTTAATTTTAAGGTTTATCATGGCAGTTGAAATTTATACTAAAGTAACTTGTGGTTTTTGTATGAGAGCAAAAATGCTTCTCGATCATAAACAAGTGAACTACACAGAAATAAAAATTGATAATGATGCGCAATTAAGAGAACAAATGATCCAACGCAGTCAAGGCGCATTTACCGTTCCACAAATTTTTATTCACGATCACCATGTGGGTGGTTGTGATGAATTATATGCGTTACACGCTCAAAACAAATTAGATACTTTATTGCAAGGTGAAGTATAAACAACTTAAGCAAAGTAAAAATAACAAGTTTTTTACTTTTTTATTAATTTTTAAACATGCAGATTGCATGAAGCATAGGAAGTACACTCATGGCTGACGAAATCCAAACAAACGAAGGCGCAACAGAGCAAAAACAAGAAGCACCACAATTTGCTATTCAACGTGTTTACACGAAAGATATTTCTTTTGAAACACCAAATTCTCCTGCTATTTTTCAAAAAGAATGGAAGCCTGAATTACAATTAGATTTAGATACGCGTTCTGCAAAGTTATCAGATGACACTTATGAAGTGATTTTAGCGTTAACAGTAACGGCGACAGTTGAAGGACAAACCGCTTTTTTAGCGGAAGTTCAACAAGCGGGTATTTTCACTATTGGTAATTTACCAGAAGCACAATTAGCTCATACTATTGGAGCATTCTGCCCAACTACTTTATTCCCGTATGCACGAGAGTCAGTGGCAAATTTAGTGAATCGTGGTTCTTTCCCACAAATTAATTTAGCACCTGTAAATTTTGACGCTTTATTTGCTTCCTACGTACAAAAAGCGAAAGAGCAAGCTGCTCAAGCACCAGCAAGTGCAGAAACGCACTAATAAGTGCGAGCAATATTTAGCCGTGAAAAGTTCAGCTAAAATTAGTGTAATAGGGGCTGGTTCGTACGGAACAGCCCTAGCTATATGCTTTGCGCGCAATGGTCATGAAACTTTATTGTGGGGGAGAGATCCTCAACATATTAGTAATATGGCTGCTTCACGCAGTAATGAAAAATATTTACCCGGTAGTAAATTTCCTGAATCATTATCTTTATCAAATGATTTAGCAGCGACCATTCAAGCAAGCGACAATGTTTTAGTAGTGGTGCCGAGCCATGTCTTTGGTGACATGCTAAAGCAAATCAAACCTTATCTACGTGCGAGTGCAAAAATTGCTTGGGCAACAAAAGGTTTAGATCCGCAAACAGGTAATTTATTGCAAGACGTTGCGCGAAAAATTCTTGGTGATGAAATTTCACTAGCTGTGCTTTCCGGTCCTACGTTTGCAAAGGAGATGGCCACAGGTTTGCCGACCGCAATTTCCTTATCATCTACCGATGATGCTTTTGTTGCTGAATTATCCGATTTACTGCATTGCGAAAAAACATTTCGCGTATATTCCAATAACGACTTTATTGGCGTGCAATTAGGCGGCGCAGTTAAAAATGTTATAGCTATTGGCGCAGGCATGGCTGATGGCATAGGTTTTGGTGCGAATGCTCGAACCGCCTTGATCACTCGCGGTTTAGTGGAAATGACTCGTTTAGGCGAGGCACTTAATGCGCAACCCACCACTTTTATGGGGATGGCAGGTTTAGGTGACTTAGTATTGACCTGTACCGACAATCAATCTCGTAATCGTCGTTTTGGCTTAGCATTAGGTCAAGGAACCAGTGTTGAACAAGCGATGGAAGATATTGGTCAAGTAGTTGAAGGTTATCGCAATACCAAAGAAGTGTATATGCTTGCTGAGCGCATGAATGTTGAGATGCCAATCGTCGAACAAGTTTACCAAGTATTGTACTGTGGAAAAAATGCAAAATTAGCCGCTTCAGATTTACTTTCGCGAGAACGCACTTACGAATAATATTGCCTCGTAAAATAGTTTATAACCAATTCCAGCTTTTCTCGTTATTGTTTGCTCTTTGCTTATCAAACGGAATTTTCAAAACCCAGTTGTCGCCATGCTTCATAAATAATCACAGACGTGGCGTTTGATAAATTCATACTGCGGCTATCTTTTATCATCGGGATACGAATTTTATCTTGATCAGGAATTTGTTGTCTCACATCTTCAGGAAGTCCTGCCGTTTCAGAGCCGAACAGTAAATAATCACCTGAAGTGAATTTTACATCACCATAATAGTTGGTGGCTTTCGTTGTTATTGCAAGAATACGTTTCGGTTGTTCACTTTCTACAAAGGCGGCAAAATTTTTATGACGTTTGGTTGCAGCAAACTCATGGTAGTCTAAACCCGCTCGACGTAATTTTTTATCATCAAAATCAAAACCTAATGGTTCTATTAAATGAAGCCTAAAACCCGTATTTGCACATAAGCGTATGATATTTCCCGTGTTGGGTGGGATTTGAGGCTGAAATAGCACCACATCTAACATAAGTCTTCTCTATAATGAATTTGCTGTTTAATTATACCCTGAGCTTAGGTTGTGGTAAAAGTCTTGCTATCATTTAAATTAAGATTTAATAAATAAGTATTGTATGACTGCATCGAAACAAAATTATGACTTTTTAGTACGATTGGCGGCGATAAGTGCAACGGTCACCGCACTGATCTTAGTGGTCATAAAGCTTTATGCGTGGTTCGTGACAGATGCCAGTGCTATGTTAGCGTCAGCTACTGATTCAATGTTAGATTTATTTGCTTCCGTGATGAATGTCATTATTTTACGTTTTGCATTAGCTCCGGCCGATCAAGAACATAAGTTTGGTCATGGCAAGGCTGAAAGTTTGGCGGGATTAGTGCAAGCGGCTTTTGTTCTTGGCTCTGCGTCATTACTCATGATAAATGGTGTTGAACGTGTGATTACTCCAAAAGCAATCGTACAAACACAAGTGGGGGTCTGGGTAAGTGTTATCGCCATTGTGTTCACTTTAGTGCTAGTTTTCATCCAAAAATATGTCATTGCTAAAACACAATCTTTAGCGATTAGTGCAGACTCTTTGCACTACCAATCCGATCTGATTTTGAACCTAGGCGTGCTAGCTGCTTTACTGTTGAGTCAAGATTATTGGCCAAGGGCAGATGGGATCTTTACTTTGTTAGTGGGGCTTTACTTATTATATGGTGCTGCAAAAATAATGTGGCTCAGTGTTCAGCACTTAATGGATCATGAATTATCATTCGAGGAAATAAATAAAATTAACGCGATTGTTGCTGCACATCCTAATGCTTTAGGTTTACATGATTTACGAACGCGCCAAGCGGGGCATCAGCGTTTTATTCAATTTCATTTAGAGTTGGATGATACTTTAACTCTGTTAGCAGCTCATAGTATCGGTGAGACAATAGAGCGAGACATTGAACAAGCATTAGCGCCTTGTGAAGTGTTTATCCATCATGATCCAAGTTCAGTGGTAACGAGTCACCCTAAAGGCTGATCGATTTGTTATTCAGTGTTTTCAAAAAGCCAATTTTCAATGAAAGCAAGCGCTTGATTACGGTATTTATCGCTTTCAAACAACAGCTCATGTTTAGCGCCTTCAATGACATATGGCTGTGACTGCTGGCACAAGCTAGGTGTGTACTGATTGAGTTGTTGGCAGAATTTATTTTGGGCACTGTTATCTACAATGGTGTCATTACCTGCTTGCATTATCGTGATGGGAGTGGAAATTTTATCGAGATCAGCAAATATTTTCTGTTGAACTAGCACTGCTTGTTTTAACCAATTAAAAGTGACTCCGCCAAGCTGGAGTTCTGGCTGTGCTTGATATAAGTCGATAAATGTTTGATAACGTATTTGAGAATGCATTAAGTGATTGCTGGCGAAATCTTTTGCTTGGTAATCACCTTGGCCAAGAAAATACCAAGCTTGATCTGAGATTAAAGTATTAAGAATATTACCTGTAGTTATCAAACTTTTCGCTACCCATTCAGGTAGACCTCCTTTATTAATAGCAATCATGGGTGAAGATAATAATACGGCTTTTACCGATTGTGCATATTTCTGTATCAAACGAGTCGCAATAGCACCTCCCATCGAATGGGCAAGTAATAGCGGTGGTTTGTTCGTGGCACAGTGCGGGTTAACCACGGTTTCAATAAAGGTGTGTAAATCGTCTGTATAGTCATCAAATTTATTGACATAACCTTTATGCGGGTTATGTAGTAAACGCTCCGATAGCCCTTGTCCTCTGTGGTCAATGACAAAGATACTCATATTAAGCCTAGCTAAATCAAAAACTAATTCTTGATATTTTAAGTAACTTTCTGAACGACCGGGTGAAATGATTAAACAGTTGATAGGCTGATCAGCAATAAAACTCGCGTAATTAATGCGTTTATTATCAATTCCTTGAAATGAAGAAAAGTGACCCGTGCGCCAAAAATCAGCAATATCAGTTGTTAGTAATTTAGATAACTTATCTTCTTGGGTGAAAGCGAAAGCGTTTGTCATAAATATACTATTGAAACCTATTATTATTAAAGCAAATAGCAGCCACGGTTTAGTTGTCATGCTCTACACATTTTTAGCCTTATTTATCGGTAATTCTAGGGTAATAGTTAAGCCGCCGCTAGCGTTATTTGCTGCAGAAATTGTACCTTGATGAATTGCTACTGCTTGTTTGGCAATAGCGAGTCCTAAGCCGGTACCGCCAGTTTCTCTATCTCGTGCGGTTGAGACTCGATAAAAGGCATTGAACAGTAAGGGGAGTTGTTCTTCTGGAACACCTGTGGCTGTGTCAGCAATGGTAATCAATAAACGGCCTGCTGAAATGGTTGCTTGTACTTCAATATCACTCTGCTCTTCGCTGTGCTTAATCGCATTAATTAAAATATTATTTAACGCACTGAGTAATTGTGTCTCATCAAGTAACATCTGACAGGTGATCTTCGTTTTATTGACAATACGAATGTTTTTATCATTCGCTAAATATTGTGCGTCTTCAATGGCTGTCTTTAGAATTGAAGTGACCTCTAACAAGACAAAATCAGCTTCTTGGAAAGTATTTTCCATACGAGATAATGACAATACATTACTGATCATTTGGTCAAGTTGGCCTATTTCACGTTCACATCGACTGATATGTTTATCGACAGGTTTCCCTTGCTCTGCTGAACTTTCAATTAACCCTATTGCTATTTGCAAACGTGTCATGGGTGATCGTAATTCATGAGAGACATCAGCTAATAGTCGCTGATGTGCGTGAATATTCGTGGTTAATTTTTCAGCCATTTGATTAAAACTTTTTGCCATTTCACCTAATTCATCATTGCGACTTTCCCCATCTATCACCCTTGCTTGATAGTTGCCTTTACCTATTTCAGTGGCAGCATGCTTTATGGCGATAATTGGTCGGGTTAATGTCTTAGCTAATAACCAACAAAAACTTAAGCTGATCAAGAGGGGAATGATGATACGTACCCAGAAAGGTAACTGCATAAACAAGGAACCAAAATGAGGATGTTTGGAGTTTACAACAAGAAATAATTGATAGTCTTGCTGATTAATTTGAATGTGCTCAGGGCCTATTAAACGTGCAAAAGGAAATTGAACGGTCGTTAGGTTGCTATAGCTATTTTTGCTTAGAAAAGATGCTATGGTTTGTGAGTCTCGTTTATGATTATGAAAAACTTCTTGCGTGTTAGTATCTTTGATCAAAATAGACATGCCAGGTGGAAATGGCGCCCGCTGAATGATTGCTAATGGGCTTTTAGGTAATTTTTTATTGATGCGTTTTGCGTACTTTTTTAGTTTATAAATATCTTCTTGAACCGTCGGAATAATTATACTTTGATGTTCTAGTTGGGAAGAAACTAATCGTGTAATGAAAATGGATGCTAGTGTGATCAACCAAAAAGATAAAAATAATTTTACCCCAATGGAAGCAAGTGCTTTTTTCATTTTAACTAACATGTCTTTACCCTTCGCCAGTTAAAAAGATATAGCCGGAACCACGCACTGTTTTAAGTTTATCATTTGGGCTAAAAGGTAATAATTTTCGGCGAATGTTACTGACATGCATATCAATACTTCTGTCGAAAGGGCTAAGTTTCCTTTTTAAGATTTGTTCTGAAATCTCAGCTTTACTAATGATCGTGCTAGCAGATTTCATTAATAAATCTAAAATTTGGTACTCAGTACCGGTTAATTCTACTAAGTGTCCGTGACAATGCACTTCTCGAGTTGCATGATTTAATGAAACAGAATTCACTTCTTGCAAAGATGATGGTTGTTGTTGATTTCTAGTGATGTTAATTCGTCTTAATATTGCTTTTATTCTCGCAAGCAACTCGCGATGTTGAAAAGGTTTAGCTAAATAATCGTCGGCACCTAATTCCAAGCCAAGAACTTTATCAGCTTCATCTCCTTTGGCCGTTAACATTAATATCGGGGTGGTATGTTTGCCCCCTAATGCTTTTAATACTTCAAAACCTGTTAATTTAGGCATCATAACGTCAAGTAAAATTAAGGAATACTCATCACTTCTTGCTTGTTCAAGCCCACTTAAGCCGTCATGACAACAAAATAATTGATAACCCGCTAAGGCTAAGTATTCAGATAAAAGACTGGTTAATTCTTTATCGTCATCGATAATCAATATTTTTACGGGTGTTGTCATGAGTGTGTCACGCCTTATGTTTAGTACTGCCACTTATATATCATAACTGACAAAAATTTACTTCTGAGAAACTTTACAAAACCTTTACACTGCTTTGCGTTTCTTTTCGTTGGATTTTGTATTCTAACCATGAAGTTAATTTTTAAAAATCAATAAGGATTTATTATGAATATCAAACCAATGTTATTAATCGGCACCATTTTAGTAAGCAGTTTAGCAATCCTTCCTGTACAAGAGGTTATTGCTAAAGAAGGTCAAACGGCGCAAACAGAGCATATGAAAAAGGGGAAAAAACACCCGATGATGCGTCAATTTAAAAAAATGGCGAAACATTTAGCGTTAACAGATGAGCAAAAAACTCAAGTAAAAGCGATTTTTGAACAAACTAAACTGAAAGCAAAAGAACAGAAAGAAACGATGAAAGGCTTTAAAGAGCAAGTTAAATCTTTAATGTCTGCTCCGACATTTGATGAAAAAGCGTTTACTGAACTACATAGCCAGTATCAAACAAGCTTTACTGAAATGGCACTACAAAAAGCAAAAAGCAAACACGCAATTATGCAAGTATTAACGACAGAACAGCGTGAAAAGTTTATGAAGTTTAATAGAAAACATAGAAGATAATTGCTTATTCGTTATGAATGGGGCTTGAGTCAGTTTCGGTGTTACGGCAGTGTTTGTGTCGTTAATAACCAAAGGCTACACGCCCCTTTATTTCGCTAAGCTAAATGAGAAAATTTTTGTCATCTTACTTTCTACCGGTCGGCCATTAACTTGAGCAGGTAGAAAGCGCCATTTTGCCATGGCATTTCTAATTGCACTTCTGAAATAACTTACGCGATTTTTTTGTTCGAAAGTAATATCTTGAACAATTCCATCAGTATCAATAACAAAACTAACTGTTACATCCATCTCAATACCTCTTCGCGTAGCAGTAGAAGGGTATTTTGGGTCGGGAGATCTTAAAATTTCAGCACTCTTTCTTTTTGGTCTGCTTGTTGCTGTTTTTGTTTTTTCTACCGTAGTAATAGTATATAGCGGTCGAGGTTGTTCTTGGTTTGGGCGCGCTTGTGACGTCGTAGTTTGTGTATGTTCTAGTCGTGGTTCATCATTTAATGCCGCTACTTGATTAGAGTACGGGTTTTTCATTTTTGATTGGGTATTGTTTGAATCCGTGCGTTCAAAAGCTAACTCAGACATAGATTTTTCTTGATGATTCGCTAATAACGCTTCTGTTTGTGATTCACTATTATTTTGCTGACTCATCGCTGCGTTTGATGTCGCTGTGGTAATATCGTTTTTTGTTTTGTTATTTGCAAGATAAGAGTTTTCTTGAACGGTATGATCATTTGCTAATTCGCGTTCATCCGCAGCTTTATTCAAAGATGGTGATTTTTTTGCTGTTATATTAGTAAATTTCATCGTCGGCACCGTTATTTTAGTGACTCGACTGTTAACCTTTGGGGCGCTAATAGAACTCTCGTTTTCTAGTGCTAGGGCGTTTTTTTGCTCTTGCTGCAACAACATTTGGGCAACCGAAGTTGCAGATAAATTTGCCGCGTTTGTCGGTTGCTGCTTAATGATATCACTGGCTGTTTTAAAGAATGAAATACGGCCCGATGTAAAATCAATGATTGTGTTATTTAAATAAGGTTTTATGGCGACAATTAACACCGAGAAGATAATTAATACCGAGGCTAAAAATTTACCTGAATCATCATTGGACGAACAGTGATGTTGGTTAACTAACCGAACAACTCGTTGCTTTAAGTCGCCACCGGAAGCTGCCATTGCCATTGTAGGGATTGCATGATGACGATGATTTCGACATAAATTAGCGGTGTCTGCTAATGTATGAGCGTATGCAATGGGGTTACCTGCTAGATTAACCGCAATATCGTCACTGCAGTATTCTCTTTCATTCCGCATTTGCTTTGAAATCCAAGCGATCGCTGGATGAAAAAACAATAAAGTTTCAATAATGGTTTGGAAAAAATTGACTAAGTAATCATGGCGGCGAATATGTGCGAGCTCATGCAGAATAAGCATATCTAATTGAGTGGGGGTTAATCCAGTTAACATCGCTGCAGGAATTAATATTACTGGTTTTAACCAACCAATCGCCATAGGAATATCGGTTTTCAGAGAAATTAATAATTGCGGTGATTTACGTAAATTAACTTTTTTAACTAAAGCTTCAAAGCGGCGCTGTAAAGCAGCTTCTGCTCGCATGGTTCCTTGCTTAGGTAATTGATTTACATTGTATAATTCAATGATTAATTTAGTGGCTAAAAAAGTCACTATACTAATCCATACCATTGATACGTAAGGTAGTGCTTCGAACACCTCTTGATACCAATTAATTGCCTCATCATTTGTTAAAATTGCTGTTTCTAACATGAAAGCATTTTGATCTGGTTGCACTATCAATTGTGCGTAACTTGGTTGATATATTGCAATATAAGTGATGATTGGAACAATTAAACAAGCAATCATCGCGATTGCCGAAAAAGTATACCGTGTTTTCGATTGTTGATGTGGTGTGATGATCAACAGAAACTTTAATGCCAGCGCAATCAGACATCCCTGCCATAAAAAATGGATCAGGGTTAATGCTAAATTATATAATAAGGGGCTACTTATTACGCTTTCCATTATGTTCCTTGAGAATTGTGTCTAAGGTTCGATGACTTTATTGGTCTTGTTCTTCTAACTCGTTAAGTAACTGACGAATATCTGCAATTTCTTCTTTACTGGTCGAGTTATTTAATGCTCGCATGACAAGTTTTGAGGTTGAACCACCGAATGCTTTGCTGACTAAATCTTTCAGTAATGAGGATTGAGTAAATGTTTCACTATTTGCTGCAGCATAAACATGGGCTCGGTTACTTTCATCACGAATAACTAATGCTTTTTCATGCATTATTTGTAAAATTTTAAGTACAGTTGTATAACCGGTTTTTTGAGTCTCACTGACGGTTTCATGTACTTGTCGAACTGTTGCAGGTCCTAACTTCCAAAGAATATTAAGTAAAGTAAGTTCTGCTTCAGTTGGCTTGATATCACTATTATCTCGAGCCATTAAAATTCCTTAATGCATGTTCTGATAAATTGCTTTATTACAATTATATTACGAACTTAATCGTATCTCGTGTTGATAAAATGAGCAACTATAAATATTAATTTATTTTATTATTCATTTAATTCAATGAATATCAGATGGTTACAGTGTTTTTCGACGAGCAATGTTTAACTATCGTTACAATTATTTATGTAATCTCTCACTTTTTTTGGAAAATTAGTAAAAATTGCATCAACGTTTATTTGTCGACAAAAATTTATGTCTTCTTCCCTGTCTACGGTATATACCCAAACTTTTAATCCCAGTTGCTGTGCGTTTGTCACAAGTGCTTGTTCTAGGCACTCTATCGCTGGATTAATCGCTAAACACTTTAACTTTTGCGCGAAACTAGCATATTCGATCGGGTTATGAGCAATTAATGCGGCAGTGTCGATATCGGGTAATATTAACTTACTTTGTTTGATGATGTGATGATTAAAGGATGATAATACAAATTGTTGTGATGAAAACCCCAAGTGTTTAATCGCATAATTAATCTGTGATTTCAAGGCGGATAAGTGTAAATTCACTATTGAAATATCACTACAAGCAGACTTTATTTCAATGTTAACTAAAGTTCGTCCTGCAATGGTTGTTAACGCCTGTGAAAGTGTGATTAGTTTCTGTTCTTGACCTAAAGATAACTGTGTTAATTGCTCGAGCGAATATTGATTAATTTGGCCTTTCGCATTGGTTATTTCGTCCAAATATTGGTCGTGTAGCACAATAAATTGTTGGCTTGGGGAGTGAAAATGCACATCGAGTTCAATGCCATCAGCTTCTTGTAAAATAGCTTGTTCAAAGGCAAGTATTGAATTTTCAGGAAATTCACCACTTGCTCCTCGATGCGCAATTATTTTCATGATGCGTTTTTATCAACCACGATGTCTGCGTAATGCTCGCCTAAACGTGTCACTGTTTCAGGGCCTGCAGTTTCATTGAAGTTGATCATATTTGGCGAAAATGTTGCGACCACTGTTGAGCCTAATTTAAAACGACCCATTTCATCACCTTTGTTTAAGTGAATCGCATCAATGCCTTCTGCAGGATAACTCCATTTAAAGATATCTTTTCCAGCCGGAGGGGTAATAGTGCCAGCCCACGTTGTTTCTATACTGGCAACAATGGTGGCACCAACTAATACCATAGCTAATTGGCCATGTTCCGTATCAAAAATGGTTACCACGCGCTCATTTCGAGCAAATAAATCTGGGACATTGTTTGCCGTTAATGGATTCACTGAAAATAATTCTCCTGGCACATATATCATTTCACGCAATGTGCCACTCATCGGCATGTGGATACGATGATAATCTTTTGGGGCCAGATAAATACAAGAGAATTTCCCCCCTTGAAAAGGTGCGGCGGTAGCTGAGTCTCCACCCAATAAACTGGTTAAACTGTAATTAAACCCTTTAGCTTGAATTAGTTGTCCATCAACAATATCGCCTTGTTGGCTAATAGCTCCATCAACGGGGTAGCATAATGCCAAGTTATTATTGTCAATAGTACGCGCACCGTCATCGAGTTCGCGAGTGAAGAAATCATTAAAGGTTTTAAAGTCTTCGGCATTTTTAAGTTTCGCTTCACTCATATTGATATCATAAGCTTTGATGAAAGCGCGAATGGCTTTGGTGGTTAACCAGCCAGCTTCTGCCGCAGCAAACTTGCCTACTAATCGAGAGAGGCCGTGTTTTGGCATGATATATTGTAATGCTATTTTTAACTTATCTAATGACACTGATGTTTCCTTAAATTGATACTTGTATTTATTGTAGGGTTTAATCGTTGAAGCGGGTGGTTAGCGTGTTTTCATTTAAACTCGCTAAAATTCGTTGAAAACTAGCTAACCGTTTAGGATGAATTTTTTTGTCTTCAACAGCGGCAATTAATGCACAACCGGGATCTGTTTGATGTTTACAATCTCTGAATTTACACAGACCGAGAAAGTCTTCAAATTCGATAAAACCATTACACACTTGTTCTGGGGTTAAATGCCATAAACCAAATTCTCGTATTCCGGGAGAATCAATTAAATCGCCACCTTGTTCAAAATGATAAAGTCGAGCAACGGTCGTTGTATGTTGACCTAATCCCGAATTTTCTGAAACTTCCTGAGTGATTACACCTAATTCAGGCATTAAGCTGTTAGTAAGTGTTGACTTACCAACTCCAGATTGACCAACAAAGACACTGGTATTAGCCTTAAGCTGTTGTTTTAATTCATCGATACCGGCTTGTGTTTTGTTACTGACGTAGATGATTTGATATCCAATAGCGCGATAAATATCTAATTGTTGTTCAATTTCATCTTGGTTTTCATCGTCAAATAAATCTGTTTTATTCAGTACGATGACAGGTTTAATGTCAGTCTCTTCGGCCGCAACTAAATAACGATCAATAATGTCAGCATTAAATGCGGGGAGCACTGATGACACTATTAAAATTTGACTTATGTTTGCTGCGATAGGTTTTACACCATCATAAACATCGGGTCTACTTAAAACAGACTCTCTTTCATGAACCGCTTCAATAACTCCTGAGATGCTGTGCTCGGTTGCCTTTCCTTGTCGCCAAAGTACTTTATCACCACAAATTAGCGAGCCGATACTTCGACGCATATTACAACGAAATATTTCTCCATTGTCTGCTTCAACATCGGCATGTTGACCAAATCGACTGATCACGGTACCGAGTTGCGCTTCTCCTAGCTCGTCATCTTGCCAATCAATTTGCTCAACTTTATTGCGCAGTTTTTTTGCTTGATTAGCTTTAATACGTCTGACTTGGCCTTTGGTTAATTTTTTAGCTTTTGCCACAAGAATTTTTCATTATATGTAAAGTTAACTTATAGTAGTGAACGACAAAGTATTTTTATCGGAATTAATTCTCACGTATTATACTGATAAAATCATCATTCATCTAATTACTTGTCATAAAGTCGATTTATGATCAGTAAAGTGTCATTAAGGGAAACTTATGTCTTCGAATAAGACAAATTTAATTTGGTTAGATTTAGAAATGACAGGCCTAGAACCTGAGCATGATGTTATTTTAGAAATTGCCAGTATAGTGACGGATAGCCAACTCAATATTCTTGCTGAAGGGCCTGTATTTGCGATACATCAATCTGATGACGTGTTAGACAATATGAGTGAATGGTGTATTGATACCCATGGTAAATCTGGGCTAACAAAACGTTGTCGTGAAAGTAACATTGATATAGCAACGGCTAGCGCTGAAACCATTAAATTTATTGAGCAATTTGTTCCTAAAGGTCAATCTCCCATGTGTGGTAACAGTATTGGCCAAGATCGTCGTTTTATTAATAAATATATGCCGGAATTTGAAGATTACTTTCATTACCGCAACTTAGATGTCAGCACAGTAAAAGAGTTAGCTCGTCGTTGGAAACCTGAAGTATTAGATAAAGTGGTAAAAAAGGGCGTTCATTTAGCTTTGGATGATATTCGCGAGTCTATTGATGAATTAAAAGTATATCGAGAGCACTTTTTTTCGCTTTAATTTTTACATTTTTATCGGGTAATTCTTCAAGCTACATATAAAAATAAAAGCACTGAGGTGCTTTTTTTATAAATACCACTTGAAGGTCAGACCAGTTCGATCAACAATTTGATCCATCAATCATTAAGTGAGTAAATTATGTCTAATCGTTTTAGCCGTTTTATTAATAAAGTAAATTATGCGCCAAAGAAGTTAAGACCCTTTTTATTAACGAAGTTTTTTTGCTCCACCGTTAAATTTGCTGGCACCACCGGGATCAAAATTAAATTTGTCTCTCATGAACAAGTAGAAATTAGTTTAGCGAATAAGAAAAAAGTACAAAACCACATTGGTGGTATACATGCGGTTGCGGCTGCATTGTTAGCTGAGTCAGCAACTGGCATTGTTTTTGGCATGAATGTGCCCGACGACAGTGTTCCGTTATTAAAGTCGATGAAAATTGAATATCAACGTCGTATGAAAGGGAGCTTAACCGCAGTTGCCAAAATAACTGAAACGCAACGACAAGCTATTTTACAACAAGAAAAAGGCGATATGCTGATTGCGGTAGAGATCACCGATGAATCGAACGAGCAACCTATTGTTTGTTTAATGGATTGGGCGTGGGTTAAAAAGCGTCGATGATCATGCTTAAGGGATAACTGTCGTATTATCAAATAAATCCCTTTGATTCTTGCCGATAAATCCCTAAACTGTTGATAAATTTTTTATTGTCATGCACGTTTAAATACGTCTTATCAGCAGGTAGTTATAGTAAGTATGGACTCTTCGACTCCTTTTTATCAGCAATTAACCGCGCGCTTTTATGCTATTTTTAGCTTGTTTATATTTTCACTGACGTTAGCTTTATTGTTATTTCACTATCGTGATCAACAAGTTAATTTTTTGCTTCAAGAACAGCTACCTGGAGTTGAAAAAAGTTATCGTTCACAAGAAAAAAATATAAAAATCAACAACCTAATTTCTAACGTACGCCAAAGTGATAATGCAAAAAACTTCCTTAAAAATCATCAACATTATCTTGAGCAATTAAAAGAATTAAAAAAGCTTTCGACGAAAAAATCTCGTTTCATTGAGCAGGTGATTCTCAGTGAAACGGCTGAATTAGAAAATATTAAGCGACTCACAAATAATCATCAGCGCAATCAACTCTTAAAACAAAGTAGTGTAATACAATTACAACTAGTATTAGATGAGTTAAATAGTGAAATCGCTGATAATAAAGCTAAACAAGTCAAACTTTTACAGCAAATCAACCAAGATAACGTTGCCGATAAAGTTACGGTGTCTCGCGCCAAAGCTCATGCAAATTTAACCAACATCGTTAATTTATTACAGCAAACTTCTCTTGCGGTTAAAAATGTTGAAGTTTTATTTAGTCGTCTTGATTTACAGTATTCATTAGTAGATTTTAATTTTTATACGGATGAGTTATTACAAAGTCTAGACTTGTGGCAATCACAATTTCAAGCGATGGAGGAGTCAAAAGAATTATCGACACCTTTATTAACTGTGATGTTTAAATTAAATCAATTGCTCTTTGTTGAACAAAATGCCATTGCTAAGTGGCGAGGGCAGCTGAGGTTATCTCAAGAGTATTTTCAGCGATTAACAGAGCAACAAACTCAATGGCAGCAATTTAGTCCTGAGTTGCATTGGCCATCAACGACGATTAAACCTATACCTAGTTTTATTGATAAAGCATTGAACGATAAAATACGCTTAACGGATCAACAGTGGCAATTCGTTATTTTTACGAGTTTTGCTTTGTTAATTTTCCTGTTCGCAATTTTATTACTTCAGTTAAAAAATCGCATTAAACAGCAGGGTTTAGCGAGTATTGACTATATAAAGAATATTGCTACTGGCAACCAATCCGTTGCAAATGAATTGGTGACTAGAGAAGATAAGCAAATTGCTGAAATAGTGTTGAATACTGTGCATCCCCCTCATAGCGAAGCTGATTACCAAGTATTACTTGCTCAATTACGTTCGTTGGAGCAAGTTATTTTTGAGCATGCGCAATTGGCCTTTTATGTTTTAAATGAAGAAAAGAACGCTCATGCTAACGCGTTAGCTAAACAATTAATTTTCTCCGAACAAAGCAAACACAACAAACAAAACAAACAAGGCAAACAAAGCTGGCAACGAGCTTTTGCTTATTCATCATTGAAAATCCTTATAAAAACCGCGCGAATCGCTGAACGAGATAATGTGGTCGGGCAATGTGATGTTTATACTCGATTTAATCAATTACTCACGATAACAATTGTTCACCATAATGGTACGTGGCAAGGCACGGTAAGCAGTAATGCTCAACAGGCAAAACTTGTTGATGAACTTGAGCGATTGAAACAGCAACTTGCTATACAAGATGAGAAATATCAACACGAATTGCGCATTCATACGGATAAACTTGATAACATGTTGATCCGCACCATGCTACAAAGCCAGAGTGTTTCTATAGGATCGGGAGTTACTTCCCTGCAAGTTTATCGTCAATTAACGAGAATTTTACAATGGAATCGTCAATTACGAATAAACATCGAATTGCAACGAGATGAACAAAGAAAAACTTTAGTAGATGTAGATACTCGAAATGAATTAATGGCAATTTGTCAAAATGTCATGATTGAAGCGAATCAACAACGCAATACAGTGCAATTAGCCGTTGATAATCGGGTATTGTCGCGGGCAAAAGTCAACGTAAGTTTATTTCATCAAACCTTGGAAAGCTTGGCGAATTTATGCTTATTAGAGCAATTTAATGCTACCTTGCTATTGAATGCGGAAATCGCCGATAAAAACTCAGGTCAACAAATTATTCGCTTCACTTTTAATGTCCTTGTTCAAAAACCAAAAGCGACATTGCCTGAATTAATTGCCGCTTTGATTGAATATGAGGGACAAGAAAACACCATCCAAAAAGTACAATATTTACACACGTTGTTAACGGCATCGTATAGTAAAAATTTACAGGCGAATCCCACTGAGAAAGGCTTTCAGTTATCCGTTGATATGCCGATGGCTTTTGTTGAAAATGGCGCGAATAAAGATACTCATATTCGTGAAGTTGAGTTAACAGATACCGCATTGATTGTAGTTGGTGAACGGAATGCGTTTACGAAAAGTATCGAAACTCACGTTAAGACAGCGCAAGGACGAGTTGAAAGTATTGAACAAGTAGAACATTTAGTGAAACAATTAAATGTTAAACACCTTACTTCTAATAAAG
This sequence comes from Thalassotalea castellviae, assembly GCF_031846185.1. NCBI lineage: Bacteria > Pseudomonadati > Pseudomonadota > Gammaproteobacteria > Alteromonadales > Colwelliaceae > Thalassotalea > Thalassotalea castellviae. The sequence goes on along the minus strand of NZ_JAVRIF010000004.1, from coordinate 91,353 downwards.
TTAGTGCCGTTATTGTTACGGGGCAAGTTTTTAAAAATGAAGGCCATGTCATTACCCAGCATTTATCTACTTTGCCCAAACCTTTAACACCTAAGTTAATTGCGTTGCAGTCACCTTTTACTCATGCTTTACATCATGAAGGTTTATATGAAAAGGCTGACGCCCCTTGTGAAGTCAATGCTTTGATTAAATACTTGGCCGAATTTATTCAATCAAAACGTGTCGATAATTTAATCATCCCGGCTGAAATTTTCAATCAATACCGTTTCTGCTCTACACAGGTTGAAGTTTTGCTTGGTGTTGAATCGGTTGATAAATATCAATTTTTGTCGCGATTACTCCATTGGCTAGGTTTCCAAGTCCGGATTGTATGTCATGCAGATACTATGCTTGAACAATGGCAAACAGGTCGCTATCTGGTGTTGTTAACAGAGTTTAAGCATTCACCCTTTGTGCAAATGAAGGTAGGTAAAAATGTCAGTCGTGGTGTTTTTTCATTAGGCGAATCACCCTTGAAAAAAGCTACTAAAAAAGAGTTGCTTGTAACGAAATCTTGGTCTCAAGCACAGGTTAAAAATGTGTTAGATGTTCAGCAGTTAGTGAAATTATTTTTGCCTTGGTTAAAAGAAAAACAATTAGCGCTTTCAACCGAGCAGAAAACCAAAATAAGTAAAAAAGTTACTGCACACGTGACACGTCATAAAGCAACTAACCTACCGACAGCAAAGGATAAAAAAGTTGCTAATGATGCCGATATATCGCGTATCGATAATTTATTATCAGTAAAAGAAGGTGAAGTGGAGCAGGCGTTTGATTTAAATCTTTATGCTTTGAATCAAGGCTCACCAGAATTGGCTGTTTTTATGCTCGATGTGTATATGGCTGATATCAATGAAGCCATTGCCGAAATTTGCAAGGCAATAGATGATAAAGCATTCGAGAGTGCATTATTACATACTGCGGAAATAGAAAAAGTAACCACCATCCTGGCAGCAAAAAATCTCAATGAAAGCGCGAAAGCACTTACTCTAGCGTTAAATAAAAAAGCACTTCCTGAAGTAAATGCTAAACTGAAACTATTAACTCAACAATATCAAACGTTAACTGAGTTCGTGCAAAACATTTAGTGGTTTTTGATTATGAATACTGGTAAAAAAAATATCACGACAAGTCCTTGTGTTCGCAATTGTTGCTTGAATGAAAAAGATGTGTGTTTGGGGTGTTTTCGCCATATAAATGAAATAATAGGTTGGCAATCGTTTACCGAACAAGAAAAACTCACTATTTTGGTAAGCTGTACAAATAGGAAGATAGATCACGAAAGCCGTATGTCGTGATCATCGTGTAAATAATAAGAAATAATGTGGATTCGTTTTAATGGAAGCAGCGGTAAAAAATTTTTTCAATGATTATAGTAATTTAAACGTACTTGTCATTGATGATAATACCTTAGTGCACGACACAATGAAAAGAGCACTTTATGATATTGGTATTCGAGAAGTGCGATGTGCGCAAAATGCTTATTTTGGTATTAAATTATGCGGTGAAATGAAATTTCATGTCATTGTTTGTTCTTTTAATGTTGAAAGCGATAAAGACGGATTTCATCTATTGGAAGAGCTTAAATTTAAAGGCTATGTGACGAAAAGCACTGTGCTAATTTTTTTGAGTACGGAAACCAATGAATCTTTAGTTAATTCTATTATTGAGCTGCAACCTGATGACTTTTGGGTAAAGCCGCTCCAACCTAAAAAAGTACAAGATCGGCTAAAACAAACGCTAAAAATTAAAAATAAGTTGTTCAACTTATATCACTCTATTGATGCGCGTGAATTTTCTAAAGTGATTTATTATGCTGATCGGCATTTATTAAACAAAGAACTTGTTCCATTACATGCCAATATTCTTCGCATGAAAGGTGAAGCGCTGTTAAATTTACTTGAATTTAAAGAAGCCGAAGTATTTTTTAAAGGTTTATTAGCGACTTATAAACACGCATGGGTTTATATCGGCTATGTTAAATCATTACTTAAACAAGGTCGCATTGAAGAAATTCATGATATGTTAACCACTTTATCTAATAAGCCGGAAACACGTTTTGCAACACATGATATGCTTGCGCAATATCATATTGAACATGAAAAATATGATTTAGCTTATGAAGAAATTAGAAAAGCCGCCACCTTATCGCCCCGGAATATTGAGCGGAATAAAAAATCATGGGATTTAGCTCGATTAAACCATGATCATTATGGTCAATACGAAGCAACAAGAAATATTGCAAAAAATGCGAAAAACTCTATTCATGACTCACCTGAAATCATTTTAAATGTTATTCGTTCAGGCATCGATTTAGCTTGTACAATTACTGATGGCAGTGCGGAAGCTTTATTAAAACAGTCAGAAAATTACATTAAACAATTAGAGCGTGATTATGATGATGCTCATTTGTTTAAAGAGCAAATTACCGTGACCCGAGCAAGAATATTAAATGCGCAAGATGAAGCAGAAAAAGCTAAACGGTTAGTTGAGAATCAGGTTTCTATCCGCCCAACGGCTTTAATTGAAGATAACTTAGATAAAGTAAAAGTCTATCATGAGCTCGGCATGCGTGAAGAAGCAATGCTGTTATTAGAATCGATAAAAAATCAAATTTCAGGTGAGTCGCTTACCAGCCAGGTGGTGAATAAATATGTTGAGCAAGAAACACAAGAGCGAGCTGACATTCATTTTACTCCGAAACAGTTACACGATATGGCTGTGGAACATTATCAGAAAAAACGATATAAACCGGCATTAGAAGCCGTTATTCAAGCGATCCAACTTGCTCCTAGCAGTATTAAATTTTCGATTAGCTTACTTAAAATTCTTACTACCATGAAAGAAGAAGATAATCTTGAGGAGCAATATTTAGAATATGCCGATGCGGCGCTTACTTTATTTGACCAGTCAAGATTAGAAGGAAAAACGGCGGAAGCGGTTGAACAAGTTAAAGAAAAGTGGCTAAGTTTTTTTAGAAACTAATGCTATATATACGCTTTTTAGCAGGGTAATAATTTTATGCGTCTCTTGGTAAGCCTTTTTCTATAGAGCGTATTAATCGCCCTGACAGCCTTTCGTTTTCGGTGACAAAAGGGAGGTTTTTTTGCTGTGCTTGCTGCTTATGCTTTTGTTGTCTTAGCGCCCAGTTAATATGCTCAGCGACCATGACGGTAGCTGATGCTAGTTTGGCTTCTAGCGTACGGATAATTTCTGGGTGAAAATCTGCATTTCCAAGACCTACAGCAATATTTCGTTGCCAACATTCAAACCCTATTCGTCTAATCGCGGAGCCTTGGGTTTTCGCTAAAAAGGTTTCTTCATCCCATGAAAACAGGGCTAATAAATCAGTATTATCTAAATTTTGTCTTGGCTGAAAATCATCTTGAGTTGTAAGTTGAGCAAATTTATTCCAAGGGCAGATTAATTGACAATCATCACACCCATAAACTCTATTACCTATGGCTTTTCGGTATTGCTCTGGGATCGATTCACGTAGCTCAATTGTTAAATAAGAAATGCATTTACGCGCGTCAACAACATAAGGCTCGACAATCGCTTGTGTAGGACAAATTTTAATGCAGGAGACACAACTTCCACATTGGTTTTCGCTTTTTGTCGTTACCGGTAAAGGAATATCTACTAACAACTCGCCGAGAAAAAACCAAGACCCTGCTTGTTCATTAATCAGTAAAGAGTGTTTACCTACCCAACCTAATCCAGCTTTTTCAGCTAATGGGCGCTCAAGAATAGGAGCTGAATCGACAAAGGGACGGAAATTAAATTGTTGGCAATACTGTTCAATTTTTTCACCGAGTTGCTTCAAACGTTTTCTCATTAATTTATGATAATCACGTCCTAAGGCATAACGGCTAATATAGGCTTTGTTTTTATTTTTTAAAATTTGCGCAAATTTTGCGTCACTTGGTAAATAATCCATTCGGGCACTGACGACACGAATGGTATTGGGCACTAGCTCATCAGCTCTGGCACGCATTAAACCATGTTTGGCCATATAATCCATATCACCGTGATAATTCTTGGCTAACCAGGTTGTTAATGCTTTTTCATGGGAGGATAAATCGATATCACTAAAGCCCACTTGAGAAAAACCAAGTTCTTTTCCCCAAAGCTTGATTTTTTGCGTTAATTCTTGATAGTTGATAGTGGCAGCCGTCATCAATAGTGAGTGTAAAATGTTAGTGAAAACCTTGGCAGAAAGTTTACCACAAAGAGCGTATACCGCGACACAAGTACTAGAAAATGAAGCTGAAATATCGTTAAGCCAGCAGATTGCTTTGGTTGCTCTCATGGAAAGAGCGGGGCATGCGTGTTTTCGGTTTATGCATGAAAATTATCCGCATGTTAGTAAGATTTTCGTCCTCTGTGGTAAAGGAAATAATGGTGGTGATGGTTTTGTGATTGCTCGACTGGCCCAAGAGATGGGAATTCATGCGACTGTTTACTTAACTACAGATAAAGACAGTTTAGTGGCGGAGTCAAAAGCTGCGTTTGATCTGTTACTCAACACCAATGCGACTATTATTTTTCAAAGCGAACTTCAATTAACCACTCGGTTTTTACAAGAAAATGATTTTGATTTGGTTGTCGATGCTTTATTTGGGATAGGCTTTAAAGGAAAGTTACCTCCCCACTATATCGACATAATTCATGCCGTAAATGCTTATCAAGCAACCGTGATCAGTGTTGATATTCCATCGGGTGTTGATGCCACTACCGGCTATGTAGCAACAACGGCAATGATTGCCGACGTTACTGTCACTCTTATCGTCTGCAAACAAGGGCTATTCACAGGAATGGCTGCTCAATATGTTGGGCAATTATATTTAGCTGATTTAGAGATTGGACCACAGTTTCAACAAGCAGTAGATTCTTCAGTTGAGATACAAGGACAGAATAATATTCCAGAAAAACCACAACGACATGCCTCGTCTCATAAAGGAGATATTGGCTTGTTATTATCGGTGGGCGGTAATAAAGGAATGCCTGGGGCTATCCGACTATCAAGTGAGTCTGCACTTCGCTCAGGCGCGGCATTAGTTGCTGTTTGTTGTCATCAAGAGAATTATTCTATCGTGCTTAATGGCCGTCCTGAATTAATGTTGGCACCTGATGACAGCGATCAATTAATAAAGAGTCAGTTTTATCAAAAAGCCAAGGTGTTGTTATGTGGCCCTGGATTAGGAAAAAATACTTGGTCCGTCGCATTATTCAATCAAGTGATGGCAAGTAAAAAAAACTGTGTTATTGACGCTGACGCTTTGCATTTATTGGCGAAAAACTTTCAATACAAAGATGATTGGGTATTAACGCCGCACCCTGGAGAAGCTGCGGCGTTATTACAGTGCACTGTAGCCGATATTGAAAAAGATCGATTTAAAGCCGTTAGAAACATTTCGCAACAATATGGTGGTATTTGTATTTTAAAAGGGGCTGGTAGCTTAATTTCTGATGGAAAAACTGTTTGGATAAATACCAGTGGCAACTCTGGAATGGCTACTGGTGGCATGGGAGATGTTTTATCAGGTATAATCTCGGCGTTAATCATGCAATCATTAACTCCTGTAGATGCGGCACGCTTGGCAGTATTTATTCATGGTCGTTCTGCAGATATTATTGCAACTAAACAAGGAAAAATAGGTCTACTTGCAAGTGACTTATTTCCTGAGATTCAACTACTTATCAATTAAGGTACTTTTTCATTTTCATGAATAATAATCTAACCACTCACCGTTGTAGTTTTTCACTCGTTGATGAACAGGCAACCGTGGCTATGGGAAAACAAATCGCAAAAATTGTGAAAAGCGAACTTAATCAAGGGATTGTGGTCTATTTAAATGGTGATTTAGGCGCAGGAAAAACCACGATAACTCGTGGCTTTGTTCAAGGTATGGGGCATGTTGGCCATGTAAAAAGCCCTACTTATACCTTAGTTGAGCCCTACGATTTAGTAAACTGGCAAGTTTATCACTTTGATCTTTATCGACTTGCAGATCCTGAAGAACTAGAGTTTATGGGAATTCGTGATTATTTTAATGAAAATTGTTGTTGTTTCATTGAATGGCCAGAAAAAGGCAATGGTCTATTGGCTAATGCGGATATTACCATTAATATGGCCTATCAAGGTGAGCAAAGATTAGTTGAATTTCAATCGCATAATACGCTAGGTAAAAACCTGCTATTAGCGCTTGAACGTTCAAACATTGATTCGATTGAATAAGAGGTTAAACCAAATGACGCGTGGCGTTATAAGTCGATATTTAAGTACGTTAATTTTTCTTTACTTGGTTTTGGGAAAATCGATTTATGCTGCGCAAGCTAATAATAGTATTGATGGTATTCGTGTATGGCCAGCACCAGAAAACACCCGTTTAGTCTTTGATTTAAAGAAAACACCCGATTACAGTTACTTCAGCTTGTCAAACCCCCAACGCCTTGTGATTGACTTTCAAGCCACTCAAAATTTAGTCAATCTTCAAGCGCTTGCTAAAAATGATAAAAGAATTACCACCATTCGTACTTCTAAAGCCAAAAATAAAACCTCGACACGGTTAGTTTTAGAATTGCGGGATAAATATAACCTCAATGTTTTTCCACTCGCACCAGCAGGGCAATATGGTAATCGTTTAGTGATTGATTTATTTGATCAAGATCGTGTAACTCAAAGTGTTCAAACAGCTAAAAAAAATGATAAACGCGACATTGTTGTTGCCATAGTTGCCGGTCATGGTGGTGAAGACCCTGGCTCTATCGGTGCAAAAGGTACCTATGAAAAACATGTCACGTTGAACATTGCGAAAAAATTAGCGGCCTTAATCGATAAACAAAAAGGCTTAAAATCAGCGATGATCAGAACCGGTGATTATTATGTAAACCATAATCGCAAAACTACCTTAGCAAGAAAGCATAAAGCGGATTTATTAATTTCAATACACGCGGATGCTTTTACCTCATCAAAGCCGCATGGGGCATCGGTTTTAGTTCAGTCGACGAGACGGGCAAACTCTGAATTTACCCGTTGGATAGCAAATCGTCAGAAAGAGTCAGAGCTATTAGGCGGTGCAGGCGATACTATCAAAAAGACAAAAGACAAAAATTTAGCAATTACCTTAGCGGATATGAAAAAAGAATATACCATGGCGAGTAGTTACGAATTTGCCGAACATGTTATCTCGCAATTGAAAAAGGTAACTAAGCTTCATAAGAAAAAGCCAGAAGGTTTGAGTTTGGCGGTTTTAAAATCTTCAGATATTCCATCGGTGTTAATTGAAACGGGTTTTATTTCCAATCCTCGAGAAGAGAAAAACTTAAACTCTTCGGCACATCAACAAAAACTAGCCAACGCTATTTTTAATTCAGTCGATAATTATTTTGCTAACAATGCTCCCGACGGTACTTACTACGCGTCAGTTAGCTATAAAAAACATAAAGTTTCGCGCGGCGAGTCGCTTTCGGTAGTAGCGCATCGTTATAATGTGACGGTAGGTAAATTAAAGGCCGTCAATAATTTAAACTCTAATGTCGTTCGAATTGGACAAACATTGAAAATTCCTCGTGCAGACTAAGGTCTTATTAAGCTTGTTATGACCATTGAAATCCTCCCCGCTCAGCTTGCGAACCAAATTGCCGCAGGTGAAGTTGTTGAACGTCCCGCATCTGTTGTTAAAGAACTGGTTGAAAATAGTTTAGATGCTGGTGCAACTTCGATAAAAATTGATATCGAAAAAGGCGGTGCAAAACGTATTCGAATTAGTGATAACGGTAAAGGCATCGTTAAAGACGAATTAATTTTAGCTCTCAGTCGCCATGCAACGAGTAAAATTAAGAACCTTAATGATTTAGAAGGCATTAATTCATTAGGTTTTCGCGGTGAAGCATTAGCGAGTATTAGTTCAGTTGCACGATTAACGTTAACATCAAAACCACATGAGCAAGACAGTGCCTGGCAAGCGTGTGCACAAGGTCGAGATATGGATGTGGCAATTAATCCTGCCGCACATTCAGACGGCACAACCATAGATGTTTTGGATTTGTTTTTTAATACGCCAGCCCGACGAAAGTTTATGCGTACTGAAAAAACCGAATTTTCTCATATTGAAGAAGTGATTAAACGTATTGCGTTAGCACGGTTTGATGTCGCATTTACTTTAACTCATAACCAGAAAGTCGTTCGACAATATCGGTTAGCGACAACGGCAAGTCAGCAAGCAAAACGAGTAGCACAAGTTTGTGGTCAAGCCTTTATCGATAATGCCTTACAGGTTGATTGCCAGCACGATGGGTTAAGCTTAACCGGCTGGATTGCCAATCCACAATTCAATCGCAAGCAAAATGACTTGTGCTATAGCTATGTCAATGATCGTATGATGAGAGATAAACTGATAAATCATGCGATTCGTCAGTCCTATCATGACATGTTACCAGACAACACTTATCCCGCTTTTGTTTTATTTTTAACGCTTGATGTGCGTGATGTGGATGTTAATGTTCATCCGGCAAAGCACGAGGTGAGGTTTCATCAAGGAAGATATGTACATGATTTTATTTATTCTGTTTGTCATCAAGCTTTAATGAATGCACTGCAGCTCCCTCAATATGAACACGAAGGGACTGATGAGGCGGAAAACTGTCATGGATATCCGTTATCACAAAGTGCTGAGCAGCACGTCCCTCCCGTTGAATATTTGCATAATCAGCATAATGCAGCCGTCAATACTGCTAGTGAGCAAGTACAAGAGTATGTAAAACCATTAGCGTATCAAGGCAATGGCAATCGGCCATCATCTAATCAATACTCGTCTCATATAACATCGCCAGCAGCATATAAAGGGAAAGCGCAAAATCTTGAATTGGCCAGCCAAGCCTATCAGCGGTTAATGCAGCCTTTAGCTGAACAAGAGGCAAAAAACAGCGAACATCAAGATAACTCTGTTTTGCCGAAAATAGCTTTACAGTTTGTCGCACCAAGTTTTGCTCTTTATGTTGCAGAAGGAACACCTCGATTACTTTCGCTAGAAAAGCTAGCGGCGAGAATTAATTTACTGAATATTACTAAACAATGGCCTCAAGGATTAACAAGTCAGCCCTTGTTGTTACCCATTAAGTTGAACTTATCAAAAACGGAAATTGATTTTATTGAAAGTCATAACGACATGTTTAATGCCTTTGGTATGGTAATTCATCGACTTGGACAAAACGCTATTCAAATTAGACAATATCCGGCTATGCTTCGTGAAAAAGATGTCAGTCAAAGTTTTTCGTTGTTTATAAAGCATTTATTTATGGTGGATAAACAGGAATTAGCTTCTGTTGAAGTATGGCAGAATAGTTTTATCCAATTATTGACCTGTGAGTCGTTTGACGAAAATAGCCTACAAGCACTTTACCTTCAGCTTACTCATTTGTGCCCACAAACAATTAATCAAGAATTGGCCTTGAATTCAACAACAATCGACCTTACATCATCAATAGAAAAGTTGAAGTGATTAACTATGTCATCTTTAGAGAGTAACAAAGCGACAGAAATGGCCAAGCAACCACCGGTTATTTGTTTAATGGGCCCAACGGCATCTGGCAAAACAGCTTTAGCGTTTGAGCTTTTTGAACAGCTACCTTGCGACATTATTAGTGTTGATTCTGCGCTTGTTTATCGTGATATGGACATAGGTACGGCTAAGCCAACGACTGAGGAATTAGCAAAGTACCCGCATCGTTTAATTAATATTCGAGATGCGAGCGAAAGTTATTCAGCGGCTGACTTTTGTCAAGATGCGTTGAGAGAAATCGCTGAAATTAGAGCCAAAGGTCGTATTCCATTATTGGTTGGCGGCACTATGATGTACTTTAAAAGCTTAATTGAAGGTATATCGCCACTGCCACAAGCAGATAATGAGATCAGGAAAGGGATTGAGGCAGAAGCAAAGGCAGCGAGTTGGCATGCTGTTCATCAAACTTTAGCCGAGGTTGATCCTGAAGCTGGACAAAGAATTCACCCTAATGATCCGCAAAGAATCACTCGGGCGTTAGAAGTTTATCGAATAACTGGTAACACTTTGTCACAATTAACGGCGATAAAAGGTGAGAAACTCTTGGGTGATGTTTTACAATTCGCTATTGCACCAAAAGAGCGAAGTGTTTTACATGACCGCATTGCTTTACGATATGAACAAATGATTGCTCAAGGTTTTGAGCAAGAGGTCGTTAAACTAATAGCAAGGCAAGATTTACATGAAAATCTGCCTTCAATTCGTTGTGTAGGCTATCGTCAAATGTGGCAACATCTTCATGGTGAGTTTGATCATGATGAAATGATATTTAAAGGGATTTGTGCTACCAGACAATTAGCGAAAAGGCAGCTAACTTGGTTAAGAAATTGGCCAAATTTGCAATGGCTTAATATGGAAAGTAAAGATAATTTACAACAAATTTTGACAGCAGTAAGCAAACTTTAAACATTGATGTATAATTAGATTTATTAGATAGTTAATTGAATACAATTATAAAATAAAGCAGCAATGATTTACTTAATATTCACTAACAATAAAAAAGGGGCCAAATAATGGCAAAGGGGCAATCTTTACAAGACCCATTTTTGAATGCTTTACGTCGTGATCGCATTCCAGTAGCAATATACTTAGTTAATGGCATTAAACTACAAGGACAAGTAGAGTCATTTGATCAATTCGTTATTTTGTTAAAAAATACCGTCAGTCAAATGGTTTATAAACATGCTATTTCTACGGTTGTACCTGCACGTGCAGTGAATACAGCTCCACAACCACCTCAAGCAGGTTTTAACCAATCAATGGACTCTCAAGAGTAATGTTCTTAACTGGTATTGTTAGGATTTGCTCATTTGTTTGATAGGTACCAAGCAGGTGAGCAAGCGATACTTGTTCATTTAGATTTTCCAGATGAAAATGCACGCGAAGATTTACAAGAATTTGAAATGCTTGTAGATTCTGCGGGTATTGAATCTTTATCTGTGATCACAGGTAAACGTAACACACCGCACAGTAAATTCTTTGTCGGAAGTGGAAAAGCACAAGAAATCGCTGATGAAGTTAAGTTACTTGATGCGAATGTGATTTTATTCAATCACAGTTTATCTCCTTCACAAGAAAAAAATATTGAAGCACTTTGTGAGTGTCGTGTCGTTGATCGCACGACATTGATATTAGATATTTTTGCGCAGCGTGCGCGTACACATGAAGGTAAATTACAAGTAGAATTAGCGCAATTACGCCATATTAGTACTCGCCTTATTCGCGGCTGGACGCATCTTGAAAGACAAAAAGGTGGTATAGGTCTTAGAGGACCGGGTGAAACACAACTTGAAACCGATAGACGGTTACTGCGTGAGCGAATGGTGAATATTCGTAAACGTTTAGAAAAAGTTGAAAAGCAACGCCAACAAGGCCGAAGAGCGCGTGAAAGAGCAGAGTTACCGACCATTTCGTTAGTCGGTTATACCAATGCGGGAAAATCAACTTTATTTAATTGTATAACCAAAGCAAAAGTTTATGCGGCTGATCAATTGTTTGCGACGCTTGACCCAACATTAAGACGGATTGAAGTTGAAGACGTAGGACGGGCAATTTTAGCCGATACAGTTGGTTTTATCCGTCATTTGCCCCATGACTTAGTAGCGGCTTTTAAAGCAACATTAACTGAAACTCGAGAAGCAGAATTATTATTACATGTTATTGATATTGCTGATGAACGACGTAGTGAAAATATTGAGCAAGTCCAAGAGGTGTTAAAAGAAATTGATGCGGGTGATGTTCCTCAATTACTGATTTGCAATAAAATTGATAAATTAGAGGATATTGAACCACGTATTGACCGTGATGAAACAGGCTTGCCAATTAGGGTGTGGCTGTCAGCACAACAAGGTATTGGAATTGAGTTGTTATTTGTAGCTCTAGCCGAACGTCTAGGCAAACAAATTGTAAAACATCGCTTAAAGATCCCACCTCAATATGGAAAATTTAGAGGGACATTTTATCAATTAAATTGTATTGCTGATGAGCAGTATGATGAACAAGGCAATTGCCTTTTAAAGGTAAAACTTCCCGCGAGAGAGTGGAATCGTTTAGTAAAAAAAGATGAAGCGGTAATTGAAAGCTTTATCGAAAGTTAACAGACTGATATATTAGGCTCAAAATTATTTTTGACTTATTATGTCAATTTCTACATTTTAGATTAGATAGCGGAGAGCAGCATGGCTTGGAATGAACCGGGGAAAGACGATAAAGATCCCTGGAAAAATAAAGGTGGCAAAAATCAAGGTCCACCAGACTTAGATGATTTATTAAAAGATTTAGGCAACAAAGTTGGCGGAATTTTTGGTGGTAAGTCTTCTGGCGGCGGCTCAGGAAAAAGCTTTTCTTCTGTAGGTATTGGCTTAGCGTTAATTGTTGCTGTGCTCGTTTACGCATTCAGTGGTTTTTACACGATAAAAGAAGCTGAGCAAGGCATAGTGTTACGTTTTGGTCAATATTCAGGCACGGTAGAGCCGGGTTTACGTTGGAAATGGACCTTTATCGATCGCATTATCCCTGTTGATATTCAAACCACACGCGATTTACCTGCAGCAGGTTTTATGCTGACACGAGATGAGAATGTTGTGCGCGTTGAAATGCAGATCCAATATCGTGTTGTTGACCCTCGAAATTATGTTTTTAGTGTGACTAATGCTGATGATAGTTTAAGTCAGTCGCTTGATAGTGCGTTACGTTATGTTGTTGGTCACGCAAAAATGGATGATATTTTAACCAGTGGTCGTGAACAAGTTAGACAAGATGTTTGGGCTGAGCTAAACGATATCATCGAGCCTTATAATCTTGGGTTAATAGTTGTTGATGTTAACTTTAAAGATGCTCGTCCTCCTGAAGAAGTTAAAGACGCATTTGATGATGCAATAGCTGCGCAAGAAGATGAAGTACGCTTTTTACGTGAAGCTGAAGCATATGCCAAAGGTATTGAACCTAGAGCGCGTGGCCGTGTTAAGCGTATGGAGCAAGAAGCTATTGCGTATAGAGAGCAAACTGTTTTAGATGCGCAAGGTGAAGTGGCTAAATTTGAAAAGCTTTTACCTGAGTATCAAGCCGCGCCAGAAGTTACTCGTCAACGCTTGTATTTAGCTACCATGGAAAAAGTGTATAGCAACACGAGTAAAGTGATGGTTGATGTCGATGGCGGTAATAATATGATGTATTTACCACTTGATAAAATTATGCAACAACAGAATCAAACTAATAGAATAATTCCTAATGCTTCACAAAGTGTGAACACATCAGGTAATACAGTTAATTCAGCACCTTCAAGCTCAGGTCGTTCAGACCGTTTTAATAACGGGAGAAATTAAGCAATGAAAAACTTTATGATTGCGATAATCGCTGCTTTATTTGTCTTAGTTGTTTCATCAGTGTTTGTTGTTTTTGAAGGTCAACGCGGCATAGTATTTCAATTCTCGAAAATTAAACGAGATGCAGAAACTGGTAACATGATCGTTTTTGAACCAGGATTACAGTTTAAAATACCGTTTATTGAAAATGTTAAAAAAATTGATGCACGTATTCAAACATTAGATGAAGCGCCAGATCGTTTTGTAACTTCTGAGAAAAAAGATTTAATGGTCGACTCTTTTGTTAAATGGCGCATTGTTGATTTTTCTACCTATTATTTACGTACGTCAGGTTCAATTGAAAATGCACGTGCATTATTGAAGCAAAAAGTGAATAACGGTTTAAGAACGGAATTTGGTACTCGAACGATTAAAGAAATTGTTTCTGGTGATCGTGATGATATCATGGCAAAAGCGCTAGAAAGCGCAGCAAGTAGTCGTGAAGATTTAGGTATTGAAGTGATTGATGTGCGTATTAAAGCGATTAATTTACCAACAGAAGTTAGTGCTTCTATTTATGACCGTATGCGTGCTGAACGAACTGCTGTAGCAAAAGAGCACAGATCGAAAGGTCAAGAACAGTCTGAAATTATTCGTGCAACCATTGATGCGAAAGTAACGGTTATGTTAGCAACAGCACAAAAAGAAGCATTTGAAATTCGTGGTGAAGGCGATGCCTTAGCAGCAAAAGTGTATGCTGACACGTATAAGAAAGATGCTGAGTTCTTTAGCTTTTATCGAAGTCTTGAGGCTTATGAAAAAAGCTTTAGCAGCAAAAATGATATTTTGGTTGTTAAACCAGATAACGACTTCTTTCACTATTTAAAAAATAGTGCCAAAGTAAAAGAATAATCGTGATGATTTAAAAACAGAAAACCATGACATTGTCATGGTTTTTTTATGTCAGTAATTCAAGACTAAGGAGCCATAGATGACTATCGAATTATTAGTCACAGCATTAGCGATAGCATTGATTATAGAAGGATTGATTCCGGCATTATTTCCAAATAAATGGCGCGCCTATGTATTAAAATTAGCTGAAGAAACTCCACAATCGATTCGATCAATAGGGATCACAATCATAGTAATTGGATTGATAATTCTTTGGTTACTACATTAACATTTAATGAATGCGATAATTATAATCTAATGCTGTTTAACTAAGTTATTCTCTTTATTTGATATTTTGAAATCGTATTAAAATCCAACAAGAATAGCTTGGACTCATTATTATAATTTGATAGAATCCCCGCCTAATTTTCTTACCAATATGTGAACATGGGTAAAAACGTCGTAGTTCTTGGCACCCAATGGGGTGACGAAGGCAAAGGTAAAGTAGTCGACTTACTGACTGATACAGCTAAGTACGTAGTACGCTATCAAGGTGGCCATAACGCCGGTCATACACTTGTTATTAACGGTGAAAAAACTGTTTTACATCTAATACCGTCAGGAGTGTTACGTGAGAACGTAAAATGCTTAATTGGTAATGGTGTTGTACTTTGTCCAAAAGCATTAATGACTGAAATGAAAATGTTGGAAGAGCGTGGTGTTCCCGTTCGCGAACGTTTGTTGATCAGTGATGCTTGTCCATTAATTCTTCCTTATCATAATGCGCTTGATGCAGCTCGTGAAGCTGCACGTGGTAGCAAGGCTATCGGTACGACCGGTCGTGGTATTGGTCCCGCTTATGAAGATAAAGTTGCTCGTCGTGGTTTACGTGTTGGCGACTTATTTAATGCAGAAACATTTGCGTCAAAACTAAAAGAAATTATGGAATACCATAACTTTGCTTTAGTGAACTATTACAAAGCAGAGCCAGTTAATTATGAACAAGTGCTTGCTGATGTATTAGCGGTACGCGAAGTGATTATTAGTATGGTTGCTGACATTGCGGAATTGCTTGATCAAGCTCGTATTGCTGGCGAAAAAATTATGTTTGAAGGTGCACAAGGTACGTTACTTGATATCGACCACGGTACTTACCCTTACGTAACTTCTTCAAATACTACTGCCGGTGGTGTTTCGACAGGTTGTGGATTTGGACCTTGTAATATTGATTACGTATTAGGTATCACCAAAGCTTACACCACTCGTGTTGGCTCTGGCCCATTCCCAACAGAATTAGATGACGAAATTGGTAATCATTTAGGCACAGTTGGCCATGAGTTTGGTGCAACTACAGGTCGTGAACGTCGTTGTGGTTGGTTTGATGCGGTTGCTATGCATCGTGCTACTCAAGTCAACAGCGTGACAGGTTTTTGTTTAACTAAACTTGATGTTTTAGATGGTTTAGAAGAATTGAAAATTTGTACTGGATATCAAACTAAATCAGGTGAAATCATTACTGTTCCGCCAACCGCAGCGGAAGGTTATGAAGAAATCACTCCGGTTTATGAATCTATGCCTGGTTGGTCTGAAAAAACCTACGGTGCAACTTCAATTGAGCAATTACCTGCTAATGCTATTGCTTATATTAAACGTATTGAAGAAGTAACGGGTGTGCCGATTGACCTAATTTCAACAGGCCCAGACCGTAACGAAACTATCATTTTGGTTAATCCATTTAGCGAATAGAGTCTTACGCGTTGATTGTTTTTAAAGGCCACTTTTAAAGTGGCTTTTTTTATATCTTTTTATCGAGCGATATAGCCAATTTGTTGAAAGCAGTAGCCTTGTTTACCTGCCGTGAAAATCACTTTATATTCTGACGCTTGTTTGATCATCAAAGTATGAATATCGCTAACGTTAATGAAATAGCGCTAATCCGAGCGGATAAAGCAAAAATCCTCGAAGGAGAAAATGAAGATCTAGTGATATGTCTTGAATGTAATAGTGAATATTTATACAAGTAATGTGTAATTTCTTATATTAGTGGTAGTGTTTATCTAGGCTATAGAGGTATTACCACATAAATTTAGCTTGAGTTCAGGGTAAATAATGCAATATTATGTAAAAGAAAATGAACTAAAAAAACAAAAATCTATAATATATTAATATATAACGCACTGGGACTACCAATAATGACTGATTTACGCCAACAGGCACTTGATTATCACCAATTTCCAACGCCTGGAAAAATAAGTGTAGAACTTACAACTGCTGCCGAAACTAGCCTGGACCTCTCTCTTGCTTATAGCCCTGGAGTCGCAGAGCCTGTAAGAGCAATCGCTGATAACCCAGATGATGTTTATAAATATACAGGTAAAGGCAATACTGTTGCTGTTATTACTAATGGTACCGCGATTTTAGGTTTAGGTAATTTAGGTGGCATGGCATCAAAACCTGTGATGGAAGGTAAAGCATTATTGTTTAAACGTTTTGCCAATATCAATTCATTTGATCTAGAAGTAAAACATAAAACCGTCGAAGAGTTTGTCTCAACTGTGGCAAACATTGCCGATAGTTTTGGCGGTATAAACCTTGAAGATATCAAAGCGCCAGAGTGTTTTGAAATTGAAAAGGCGTTAATCGAGCGTTGTAAAATCCCGGTTTTTCATGATGATCAGCATGGTACAGCCATTGTTACTGCGGCAGGAATGATCAATGCGCTTGAGATTCAAGGGAAAAACATTAAACATGCAAATATTATTTGTATGGGCGCGGGTGCGGCTGCGATTGCTTGTATGGAGCTTCTTATTAAATGCGGCGCGCAACGTGAAAAAATTTACATGTTAGATACTAAAGGTGTTATCCATACCCGTCGTGATGATTTAAATGAATATAAACGATTATTTGCTAACAATACCGACAAACGTACTTTAGAAGATGTTATTGATGGTGCTGATGTGTTTGTTGGTGTTTCTGGCCCTAATGTTTTATCGGCAGAACATGTGAAATTAATGGCACCTAAACCCGTAATCTTTGCTTGTTCAAATCCAGATCCTGAAATCAAACCTGAATTAGCCCATGCCACGCGTGATGATATCATTATGGCAACGGGTCGTTCTGATTATCCTAACCAAGTGAATAATGTACTTTGTTTCCCGTTTATTTTTCGTGGCGCTTTAGATGTGAGAGCAAGGACTATTAACGACGAAATGAAAGTGGCCTGTGTACATGCTATTCGTGAATTAGCAAAAGAAGCTGTACCTCAGGATGTTTTAGATGCCAGTTGTGAAAGTACATTAACCTTTGGTAAGGAATACATTATCCCTAAACCGATGGATTCGCGTTTGTGTGGCCGTGTAGCAAAAGCCGTAGCGCAAGCGGCAGTTGATTCTGGGGTTGCAGCGTTAGAATTACCTGAAGATTATATGAATAGCTAACCGTCCTTAAATGAAAAAGCTCAAATAAATAATGTGTTTGAGCTTTTGTTGTTTTATCACGAGTGCTCGTGAGTAATAAATTAGACTAGCGATTAGTCATCTTCTATCTCAAATTGGCTAAAATCTGTGACACCTTGTTCTTCTAGTGCTTTACGAACACTGGCTGGTAGCTTCTCAACATTGTCTTTTGCTAAGTCGATATCATCAGGTAATGGTTGCCCGGTAAAGGCATGTAAAAACGCTTCGCATAATAATTCACTATTGGTTGCATGACGAAGATTATTTACTTGACGTCTTGTACGTTCATCCGTCAATACTTTGAGAACTCTTAAGGGGATAGAAACGGTAATTTTTTTTACTTGTTCACTTTTTTTACCGTGTTCGGCATATGGGTTGATATATTCGCCATTCCACTTTGCCATGAATTACCTCTGGTTACTTTTATTATGAGTTTTATGCTTAATTTACGCTGAAAACAGATAAACTATTCATCTTATAGTTTTAAATAGATTTTACTGGTTGTTACCGTCGAGTCAATAACGAATGTGTAGAAGTTTAGATGTCTAAAGTTCTTGACCCGCCAATTTAAAAGATTTAGACTTTTGGACGTCCAAAAGTCTATTTGGTTTTATTGCAGCAAATATTTCACTGAGAGTCATATGAACGATAAAAAAATTGCAACGATTGCAGTACGAGCAGGTATTAACTCTGACGAGCATCATGGTGCTGTTATTCCTGCTATTCATTTGTCGAGTACCTATGCCCTGAAAGGTTTTAATGAGAAGCGACAGTTTGATTATTCTCGTACGGGTAATCCGACAAGAGCAACATTTGCGCAAGCGATTGCTGAATTAGAACAAGGCAGTGTTGGCATAGTCACCTGTACAGGCATGGCAAGTGTGCATTTGATTTGTCAGCTTTTATCTACAGATGACACTGTGGTGATCCCTCATGATTGTTATGGCGGTAGTTATCGACTATTTACCCATTTAGCTAAACGTGGACAATTTAATTTAATTGTTGTTGATCAAAATGATGAGCAAGCATTACACGAAGCGTTACTACAAAAACCTAAATTAGTGCTATTAGAAAGTCCTAGTAATCCTTTATTGCGTTTAGTGGATATTGAAAAAATCACCAAAGCTTGTCATCAAGTTGGCGCATTGGTTGCCGTTGATAACACCTTTTTATCACCGGCATTACAGCAACCATTGTTGTTAGGCGCTGATATCGTTTTCCACTCAACCACCAAATATATCAATGGCCATAGTGACGTCGTTGGTGGCGTGTTAGTCACGAAAGATAAAGCGTTAGGAGAAGAGCTTGCATGGTGGGCTAATTGTATTGGCATTACCGGCTCACCTTTCGATAGTTACTTGGCGTTACGTGGTCTTAAAACTTTGCCTATTCGTATGAGGCAGCATCAAGAAAATGCCAACGCAGTAGCTCAATTTTTAAAAGCCCACGAGGCGGTTAAAGCAGTCTATTATCCAGGTTTTTCCGATCATCCAGGTCATGAAATTGCCAAAAGACAACAATATGATTTTGGTGCCATGATGAGCTTTGAAGTGCAGGGTGGCGAAGAAGCAGTGAAAAAACTGTTTGCTAATTTAACCTTATTTACTTTAGCTCAATCACTTGGCGGCGTTGAAAGTTTAATTAGCCACCCATCAACGATGACACATGCCGGGATGGAACTCGCTGCGCAACTTGAAGCAGGTATTACCCAATCATTAGTCCGTATTTCGGTTGGTATCGAAGACAGTGATGACATTATTGAAGATTTAGCAGCAGGTCTTGCCGCTAGTCAATTGTAGAGCAAAAGTGAAAAGAACATGAAACAGTCTAATGCAGCAGAAAAGTTAACGGCCGATCAAAACCAATTGGCAAAACATGCGATTCAAGTGCATAAATTTGGTGGTAGTTCGTTAGCATCAGCTCAATGTATTGTGCGTGTTGTAGATATTATTCGTCAGCATTGTCAATTAAATGATATTGTCGTGGTTTCAGCCAATGGTGGAACAACCGACGCTTTATTTGCGTTATATCATCAAGCTATCTTACAGACTGAAACACTCGAAATTTCGCTGCATGATATCAAGTCAATGCAAGCTCAACTTATCAGCGAACTATTATCGTCAAGTAATGAAAAGCGATTATTAACGCAATTAGACGCAGATTGTGCGCAATTAAAAAAATGGTTAGAAAATTCACCACAGCAACATCAAGCTGATATTTTAGCCTTTGGTGAATTGTGGTCTGCGCGTTTACTGTCCGAAGTATTAAGTGAAAAAGTTTGCCCAAGCTTTATGGTAGATTCCCGCGATTTTCTCGTGATTGATAATGACAAGGCTTGTCAGGTAAATACTCAAGTTAGTAAAACGCAATTATATCAATTAAAACAACGTCATAAATTAGCCGTTATTACGGGTTATATCGCGAAAAATAGTCAAAATGAAACTTGTACTTTAGGCAGAAATGGCAGTGATTATTCTGCTACTATCATGGCATCACTAGTTGGGGCATTAAATGTCACGTTATGGACTGATGTAGATGGTATTTATAGTGCCGATCCTCGGGTGGTTCCATCTGCAAGAAAATTACACCGTTTGCCTAATGGTGTCGCTAAAGAATTAGGTAGATTGGGTAATCCGGTATTACACGCAAAAACCCTACAACCCTTGACAGATCATAGTACACATTTACATGTTGCGAGTAGTTTTGACCCATCCATTAGTGGCACTGAAATTGGTAAATTTGGTCAAATTGCTAAGCAAGAATTGTCTGTCACATTTTTAAATGATTTATTGTTGGCACAATCGGATAGTTTTACAGGAAACTTAGGTGAACAAGCCCAACAAGAGTTTTCAGCGGTTTGTGGTGATGATAAAGCCGGCTTTATTGTTATTCATCAAGAACAACAAAAGGCGGTGAGCCAGTGGCTTGCTAGCCACGACACGGAAGTGAAATTTACACCCGCCAGTATTTTAGCGACTGTCGGTCATAAAGTGATTCATCATGGTGACGTGCAAGCGCGGTTTAAACGTTCATTAAGACACAGTAAAACTTTTGCTAGAGTTAACTCTCCTAATGAACATAGTATCATGGCTGTACTTACGCAAGCTTGTACTACTGAGTTATTAAATAATGTTCATCACGACATGACCAAAGATGCTCGCCATATCGGCCTTGTTGTTGCCGGTTTAGGCAATATAGGAGAACGATTCCTTGAGATGTTGCCGGCACAATTAAGTCGAGTGCCAGCGCTTGAAAATGTGCATTTAGTTGGTTTAGTCTCATCTAAAAAAGCCTTGTTCAATAATGACGGTATTGAGGTTAATCAGGCATTGTCCTTATATCAAAAAGATGCACAACCGATTGATAAATCAGAGCTAATGTCCTGGTTAGCTAATCATCCATATGATGAATTAGTAGTGGTTGATGTTACACCGAGCGAACAATTTAGTTTGTTATATGAAGACTTTTTTAAGCAAGGTATTCATGTCATCGGGGCAAATAAATGGGCCGCTTCTTCTAGTACGGATAATTATAAGTCTCTGCTGGCAAGCGCGGCTAAAAGTAAAAGTTTGTGGTTTGGAAATACGACAGTAGGTGCTGGGTTACCAATAAATTATGCGATTAATGATTTATTAAATAGTGGCGATAATATTACTGAAATATCAGGGATTTTTTCAGGGACGCTCTCTTGGATTTTCGAAACCTATGATGGCACGTTACCGTTTTCTAAGTTAATGCTGGATGCACTTTCACAAGGTATTACGGAACCTGATCCTCGTGAAGATTTATCAGGCCGTGATGTACAAAGAAAGTTACTGATTTTGGCACGAGCCGCGGGTTTTGAACTTTCATTAGCAGATATTAAATGCCAAAACTTAGTACCGGATGCATTGCAAACGTTATCCATTCCGGATTTTCTAGCGGCAGCGGATCAATTAGATTCGTTTTTTTCAGAGCAGCTAAATCAAGCGAAAGAACAACAATGTTGTATTCGCTACATCGCTCGTTTTTCTGTGTCTGAATCAGGCAAGTTAACGGCGAAAGTAGGTTTAGAAGTATTAAGTAACAATGATGCTTTTGCGAACTTAACACCGTGCGATAATATCTTTCAAATTAAAAGTGGCTGGTATCAAGAGAATCCGTTAATTATCCGCGGGCCAGGAGCCGGTAGAGATGTTACGGCAAGCGGCATACACTCGGATCTTGTCAATATCTGTCAGCGATTAAATACCCGTCAAAGCCAAGTGAAACTTAAAGGGATTGATTAATATTAGTTCTCTTAATGTGCTTGGCGATTTGAATGAGACAAATAATTTCTTGTGACTTAGGGTAATTTTAACTAGCATGAATGTTATCTGATCCCAGTTTAGGTAACTGACTGTTATAAACTAAAATTATGCCGAACAACGCTAAAATAGATACTCGTTTTACTACTCAAGTAAAAGTTTTACTCGATAAAATATATGGCCGAAGTATATTAAAAGATTCTCTCCTTGAGCGAGCCATCAGCTTTTTTGAATATCAGCCATATAATGAGAGTAAGCTAGAAAAACTAAAACAGCGCATATATGAGCTTAATACGCAAAAAGATGATGAAAAAGTCAAACTTGAAATAGAGAAGACTGAACGTCAATACCGTGAATTTAAACAAGACCTTAAAGATGAAAATAATGAAAGGCATAAATATCTTTTAACTATTTGTCAGGAAATCATCACGTTAAGCGAGGGAAATAATCAAGCTGAGAGCAATAAAAAGTCTGCTCAACTTTTGGGTACCATTCAGCTGTTAAGTCCTACCGAAGGCAAGAAAGTCGCCAAGGTAAATGAATGTAACAAGCCTTTATATAAGGCTGTTTTATGCTTACGATTGCTTGATAAACTTTGCATAGATAAATCGCCCATTGTTAATGAAGAACAAATTAAATCCTATCTAAGTGATGAAAATATCGCGCAATTTAGTCAATGGCCAGAAACTGATAGTAAAAGTTATCAAGCATTTGTTGATAACGTAAAAATTTCAATTGTAATGGCGGCGCTTTTACAAGATATCGGTCATTTTCATCAAGATGCTCAACATATCGTGAAAGGAGAGGATGGTACACTTGATCCTCATCGAACGTTACTCGTAGAAGATCGAAAAGCCTTGTTGCAAATTAATTATCGTGAAACGATTCGCTTTTTAGTAGAGGGGCTTGGTACACCAACTTATATCGGCAATTCTAAAGCTGATAGAGATAAATTTTACTTCGCTGAACATAAAAAGTTAGTGTTCATCAAGCATTTATTAAAGAGCGCCATTACGCCTAAACAAGGTATTGGAAATATCCTAAAAGTCCCACAAATTTACACTTCGATAATCTTGTCGACTAAATCAAGTTATAACTACAAATTGTTACCAAAGGTCTATCAAGCGCTTAACGCCAATGCTGAAAACGGTATTTGTAGCCAAGATGCTGTTGATGCTTTGCGTACCATTACCGGAGATTATCCCCAAGGCTTCGGCATCACCTATATTCCCATTGGTTTGGAAGGTAAACCGGGTGATCATTATGAATACGCTATCGTTAATAATCTTTATCCGGAAAGCCCCGAAACACCTAGTTGTCGTACAGCAACGAGAAATTTAACTTTTCTTGTCCATGGCCAAGATATAGTTATTACCCTTGATATGAACCTTTATCACACCGAAACCGCGCAAAATTTTGCCAATATTAGTAAAGATAGGTTAAACGAAATATTAGAGTTGCTTGCTTCTAATTATAAAGAGCGACAAAACCTCGATTTATTGCCAAGGTGTTGGCATGCAGGTGAATTTTTCTCGATTAAAAATCATCAGAAATTATGGAATAAGAATACTTAAGTGATGTTGACTTAAAGCGTACTCATGCTTAAAAGTGTATAAATAATGCACTGCCTATTTTATAGACAATTTTTCTTGAAAGGCATATGCTGTAGCTTCTCGTAGATAATTGGATGAATCTATATGGGCTCACAGTTTGAAATTGCGTTATCAGTGATAATTGTTTCGATAGTCATGTTTATTGCGTCACTTCTTTTTAAAGATAAAGAAGGCGACAAACCTGCCCGTATTGCCTTTCGCTCGTTTTATTTTTTTACTGTGATATTTTTTGTCGTAATGTCAGCCAATATCCAATCTTCTACGTTATTACTCGATTTTTTTAGTGACGTCTTTTTTGCCTTGTCCGGATTGTGTTTAACTATCGGTATATTGTGGCGCTGTCAAAGTAAAATCCCCATTTCATTGGTGTGTAGTTTTGCTGTTATTTATGTCATTACTGATAAATTTGTCATTGAGTCAAGTGTTCAAGTGGCTTATTTATATAACGTTATCCTTTCACTTGTCTGTGTTTACGCACTGTTAAATAGAACGCAAGGAAGTAATGTCGGCGATAAAGGAATGGCACTTGTTATCGCGTTGAACACTTTGTTACTCATCGCAAATTTAGCTAGTTTTACTGGCATCATAAACCATGAATTTTCAACCCAATTCATGGTAACACTTTTCATTTTTGCTCCCGCATATTTAGCAGGATTAACCATTTTTTTATTTTCAAGCTATATGTTAGATGCACATAAGGCCTTAGAAATAGAAGCGACAACCGATCCATTAACCGAGCTCTATAATCGACGGTTTTTTCTATCTGAATCAAAGCGTATGTTAAAAGCGGCAGAAAGACACAGAGAACCGTTATGTGTGATGATGTGTGATATCGACTATTTTAAACAGGTTAATGATAATTATGGTCATAAAGTGGGCGATAAAGTGTTAAAAGCATTTGCACATGTCCTGAGTGATTATCTTCGAGGTGGTGATATATTAGCGCGTTATGGTGGGGAAGAGTTTGTCGCTATACTCACTCAAACAGACAAAGTGAAAGCGTTAACCGTTGTTGAGCGGATGCGCGAACAAGTAGAGAAACTATCGTTCGAGACAAATAAAGGCACAATTAATTTAACCGCTAGTTTTGGGATCTGTGAAGTACAAGATTACCATGATATAGAAATGTCGATAAATCATGCTGATAATGCCATGTATGATGCAAAATCGGCGGGGCGAAATGTGGTTAAGCATTATGAAAGTGTGCTGGCTTAACCATCATTTATCATCACTTAAATGGCGACATTAAAAACAATATTGATTGATCATGGCTGCTAGCAGCAAGTTAGTTTTATCTATCTCAGAATAGGCCAAAAATTCATTCGGTTGATGTGCCTGATTTATTGAACCTGGACCTAGGACAATTGTTTGACAACCTAATTGTTGAATATAAGGTGCTTCAGTTGCGTAGTTAACGGCGCAACATTGATGACCACTTATTTCTTCAGCCAGACTGACGAAGTCACTGGGTTGTTTTTGTTCAAAACTCGGCGAGCTTGGATGTAATTCATCAAAAGAAATTCGATTTGGATATTTTTCTGCTAAAGGCGCTAAAGCCCCTGCAAGTAAATTAATTAATTCAGCATCAGTCATGCCTGGTAGGGATCTCATATCTAAATCAAGTTCACAATGACCACAAATTCTATTCGCGTTATCACCACCCTTAATGGCTCCTAAATTAAGAGTTGGCGCCGTAACATCGAAAGCTTGATTATGATAGTTACTGATGAGCTTTTCTTTTAATGAGATAAGTTCTCCAATGACTAAATACATTATTTCAATGGCATTTACCCCTAAACTAGGTTTACTCGAATGTCCAGATTGGCCTTGAATAGTTATGCGATGAGACATATGCCCTTTATGCATGACTACCGGTACTAAATTTGTTGGTTCACCAATAATAGCGACATCTGGTTTCATTAATTGTTGTTGGGCGAAAAAACGAGCTCCTGCCATTGTGGTTTCTTCATCAGCAGTGGCAAGAATATATAATGGTTTTTTTAATTTTGACGCGTTCAGGTTTTTACATGCTTGTAAAATAAAGGCAAAGAAGCCTTTCATATCACATGTACCTAAGCCATAAAATTTGTCATCTTTATCGACAACTTTTAATGGGTCTGACTGCCATCTATTTTCATCAAATGGAACCGTATCGCTGTGTCCTGCTAATAAAAGTCCGCCTTCGCCGCTTCCTAACTTCGCTAATAAATTATATTTATTTCGAGTATCGGGTACTTTTTGAATATCAATCGAAAAACCAATTTGTTCAAACCATGTTGCAAGTATTTGAATAATATCTAAATTTCCTTGGTCCCAACTGGCTTGAGTGGAACTGATGGAAGGGCTTGCAATCAGCTGTTTTAGGGCGTCTGAAAAGTGTGGTAATTGATGCATAAGGGTTCACATTCATAAAAAATAAAATCAGTAGATAGTTATGTTAATTTATTGCATAACTACCCATTAGGTGTTAAATTCTCATTCTAGTGTAGATAACCTAATTTGATAACGCTATGGAAAAATGTTTAATTGATTATTTATTATCGAATAATTTAGAACATAACTATTATATAGACTCATGTTATTAGGTTTAATAAATCACATTTTTTACTTGGTTAATCATTTCACATAGAAAAAATTAACATGAAAAATTATCATTTTAGCTGATTGAATATAGAACAATTAGCTGAATAAAATTGCAAATAGAGGTTATATGAAAGTCGCGGTTATAGGAGCAAGTGGTTATGTAGGTGCTGAGCTAATCGGTTTATTATCTGCACACGATAAAATATCGCTTGAATATTTAGTTGTTTCTGAAAACAGTAGCTCTGCTGATATGACTTTTTCACAATTGCACCCTCGCTATCTTGGGGTGTGTGATTTACCTCTAGTGTGCTTTTCTCAAGCTTGGTTTGATTCAGCGATTCAAAACATCGATGCGGTATTTTTTGCAACGCCGCATGAATTCAGTGCTGATTGGGCTCAAAGCTTTGTTGATGCTGGTATTAAAGTATTTGATTTATCTGGTGGTTTTCGTTTAAAGGATAGTCAAGATTACCCGACTTATTATGGCTTTGAACATAAGCACTTAACCGCATTATCGCAAGCAAAGTACGGTTTAGCTGAGTGGGAAAGCGAAAACATTGCCACTACTCAATTAGTCGCGGTTCCTGGTTGTTACCCTACCGCAAGTTTATTATCACTGAAGCCGTTAACAGCAAATCAATTACACCTTGAAAATTCATTGATCGTGGTAAATGGTATAAGTGGTGTTAGTGGTGCGGGTAGAAAAGCTTCATTAGCTACCAGTTTTTATGAGGTTAGTTTAACGCCGTATAATATTTTACAGCACAGACATCAGCCAGAAATTAGCCAAGAAGCCAAAGCACAAGTGATATTTAATCCACATCTTGCACCTTATAAAAGAGGTTTAATGGCAACGGTAACCTTGCAATTAAAATCATCAGTTACAAAAGAGCAAGTTGATCAAGCATTTGAACAAGCATATAAAAATCACCCGTTAGTGCGTTTAACAGGATCTTGGCCGAAAATTGATAATGTAGCGCATACGCCTTTTGCCGATCTCCATTGGCAAGTAGATGCAGAAAAACAGGTAGCTGTGGTGAGTTGTGCCATTGATAACTTATTAAAAGGCGCAGCTTCTCAAGCCGTACAATGTGCCAATATCTCTCTTGGTTTGCCGAGTGAATACAGTTTACTGATACAACAAAATAAAGGCATAAACTAATGGCACTTTCAAAGAAGTTAAATAACAAGCCGTTAGTGATCAAGATTGGCGGTGCTATCTTAGAGAAGGCATCAGCTTTGCAATCGTTATTGACCGTTATTGCTTCGTTGCAGAATCAAGCCGTAGTCTTAGTACATGGTGGCGGTTGTGTGGTTGATGAAATGTTAAGCCAAGCGGGCTTTACCACTGAAAAAAAGCACGGTTTACGTGTCACTCCACAGGAACAAATGCAAATTATCTCGGGCGCTTTAGCGGGGAGTGTTAATAAGTCAATTGTTGCTGCTGCGTCTAGTTTAAATATGCATGCTGTTGGATTGTCATTATCTGATGGCAATATGGTGTCATGCACGTTAAGCGAAAAAGATTTAGGCATGGTTGGTGAGCCAAGTGCACAATGCAGTAAATTACTGGATAGCTTAATTAATGCGAATTTTTTACCGATTATTTCCTCCATTGGCTCGTTAAAAAGTGGCGAATTGGTCAATGTTAATGCCGATGATGCTGCGGTTGCTATTTGTAAATTACTCAATGCTGAACTGTTATTACTTACCGATGTTAATGGCGTAAAAGATGGCAGTGGGCAATACATACCGTCCTTAAATAATGAACAAGCATCGTCTTTAATTGATCAAGGAGTGATCGCAGGCGGTATGACCGCCAAAGTAAATGCCGCGTTAAATGCGGCTAACCAGTTGCGACGAAGTATCGCGGTGGCCAGTTGGCAATCTCCCGAGCAAATTATTCATTTGCTTAATGGTGAGAATATCGGCACCCGCATTCAACCAAGCAGCTAACTAGCTTCAACCACAATGAAAAAGTTAGTAAGCGTTCATAATTGAAAGATACGTACTCGAAACAGGAAAAGAAAATGACACATCATACTCCAGCATTGGCTAATTTTTTAGCGGATGATCAGTTAACCAAATCAGAAATAATCGCGTTAATAACACTGGCAATTGAAATTAAAAAAAATCCCGCTAACTTTAATCAAGTATTAGCAGGAAAATCAGTAGCAATGATTTTTGAAAAGCCATCATTGAGAACGCATGTCAGTTTCGACATGGGTATTGCAAAACTTGGTGGTCATGCACTTTATTTAGGTCAACAAAACGGTAAGTTAGGTGAACGTGAAAGAGTAAGTGATTACGCGAAAAACCTGTCATGTTACGCTGACGCCATTGTTGCTCGTGTCTTCGAAAATAGTGCTATTGAAGGGTTGGCTCAGCATGCAAGTGTGCCAGTGGTAAATGCGCTATGTGATTTATATCATCCGTGCCAGTCACTTGCAGATTTTGTTACCTTAGCGGAAATTTTTGCTAAAGATAACATAGCAGATTTAGCAAAGGTCAAACTTGCTTATATTGGAGACGGTAATAATGTTTCTAATTCATTAATGTTGATGGCTGCATTAGTGGGCGTTGACTTTACACTTGTTTGTCCTGAAGGTTACGGGCCTTCACAAGCAATGCTTGAAAAAACACAAGCCCTTGCACAAGTAAGTGGCGCAAAATTTACGTTTACCACCGATATTAATCAACTGGGTCAACAAGATGCCATCTATACTGATACTTGGGTATCAATGGGTGATGAAGACCCAAGCAAGAAAGCAACAATATTGAAGGTTTTTGCTCCTTATCAGGTGAATCATGCCTTAATGGAGAAAGCCAACGCGAGTGTGGTAATGCATTGCCAACCCGCACATTTAGAAGAAGAAATTACCACTGCACTTTTTGATGATGAAGAAAAATCTGTCGTGTTCCAAGAAGCGGAAAATAGAATGTGGGCACAGTGTGCTGTATTAACGTCGTTATTTAGTGATTACAGTAATTAAAAGTGAGAGAAAATAACTAACATAAAACCTGAGCATTCAGGTTCTTAAACAAATTTAAAAATTTATAGGTAGATTGAAATGGCTTTAGCAGCAAAGAAAAAAATCAAAAAAGTAGTATTAGCATATTCAGGTGGATTAGATACTTCAGCGATCATTCCATGGTTAAAAGAAAATTATGAAGGTTGTGAAGTTGTCGCTTTTTGTGCTGATGTTGGACAGGGCGAAGAAGAGTTAGTTGGTATTCAGGAAAAAGCGATTGCTTCTGGTGCTTCAGAATGTCATGTGGTTGATTTAAAAGAAGAATATGTAAAAGATTATATTTACCCTATTTTAAAAACGGGTGCGGTTTATGAAGGGCAATATTTATTAGGAACCTCGATGGCGCGTCCGGTAATAGCGAAGGCTCATGTTGAAGTAGCGCTTAAAGTTGGTGCCGACGCTGTATGCCATGGTTGTACTGGTAAAGGTAATGACCAAGTGCGTTTTGAGTCTTGTTTTGCCGCACTTGCTCCACAACTAACTGTTATTGCGCCATGGCGTGAATGGGACATGGTTTCTCGTGAAGATTTATTAGATTATTTAGCAGAATGTGATATTCCCTGCTCTGCGTCATTAACGAAAATTTACAGCCGTGATGCAAACTCTTGGCACATTTCTCACGAAGGCGGTGAATTAGAAGACCCTTGGTGTGAACCTTCAAAAGAAGTGTGGACCATGACCGTTGATCCAATGGATGCACCTGATGAAGCAGAACGTGTTCAACTTAGCTTTGTAGAAGGTGAGTTGGTTGCTGTTGATGGGCAAGATTTTAAAGACACAGGTTCTCCTGCCCATGAAGCCTTGATGTACTTAAATGCCAAGGGGGCTGCTCACGGTGTTGGTCGTATCGATATCGTAGAAAACCGTTTGGTTGGTATGAAGTCCAGAGGTTGTTATGAAACTCCAGGCGGTACCATTTTAATGGCGGCATATAAAGGCTTAGAAACCTTAATTTTAGATAAAGAATCATTAAAATATCGAGAGTCAATTGCACTGGAATTTTCTCATGTGATTTACGATGGTCGCTGGTTTACGCCATTAGCGAAATCTCAATTGGCTGGTGCGGCGTCTTTAGCGGAAAAATTAACCGGTGACGTTGTTGTTAAACTATATAAAGGTATGGCGCAAGTTACCCAACGTCGTTCTCCTAATTCATTGTATTCAGAAGAGTTTGCGACTTTTGGTGCTGACGATGTTTATGACCAAAAACATGCAGAAGGCTTTATCCGCTTATTCAGCTTATCAAGCAGAATTACTGCACTCTCTCAATCAGATAAGAAGTAAAGGATAAGTACCATGGCATTATGGGGCGGAAGATTTAAAGAAAAAGCGAGTTTACAATTTAAAAAGTTTAATGACTCGCTACCCGTTGACTATCGCATGGCGGTACAAGACATTGTCGGTTCAATAGCATGGGCTCAAGCTATTCATGAAGTTGGCGTGATCAATGATGACGAATTAACACGTTTAACGGCAGCATTAGAAGAACTCAAAGCATCGGTTGAAGAAAATCCTAAACAAATTTTAGCATCCGATGCAGAAGACATTCATAGCTGGGTTGAAATTCAATTAATCGAGAAAACGGGTGATCTAGGTAAAAAGCTTCACACCGGGCGTAGTCGTAATGACCAAGTGGCAACGGACTTAAAACTTTGGTGTAAAGAAACGGGTGGCGATTTATTATTTGCCTTAGTTAATTTACAGCAATCTATGATGAACCTTGCTGAACGTGAAAAAGACACTGTTTTACCGGGTTATACACATCTACAACGTGCGCAACCAGTTACTTTTGGGCATTGGTGTTTAGCCTATGTTGAAATGTTTAATCGTGATATTGGTCGATTAAAAGATGCCCTTTATCGGTTAGATGTTTCACCACTTGGTTCAGGTGCGCTTGCGGGAACCGCTTACCCGATTGATCGTAAAGCACTGGCAAACCGTTTAGGGTTTAGAACAGCGACGATGAATAGTTTAGATGCTGTCTCAGATAGGGATCACGTCATTGAATTATTAGCTTCCGCGAGTATTTCAATGATGCATCTATCACGTTTTGCTGAAGATCTAATTTTTTACAACTCAGGCGAAGCTGGCTTTGTGGAAATGAGTGATCTCGTCAGCTCAGGCTCTTCGTTAATGCCGCAAAAGAAAAATCCCGATGCCTGTGAATTAATTCGGGGTAAAGCTGGTCGAGTGTTTGGGTCTTTAACTGGCATGTTAACGACAATGAAAGCACTGGCGCTCGCTTATAATAAAGATATGCAAGAAGACAAAGAAGGTCTTTTTGATGCGATGGATACATGGCAAGAATGCATGGAAATGGCGGTGCTTGTCGCTGATGGCTTAAAAGTGAATCGCTCACGTACGCTTGCCGCTGCACAGCAAGGTTACGCAAACGCTACTGAGCTTGCTGATTACTTAGTCGGTAAAGATATTCCGTTCCGCGAAGCGCATCATATTGTGGGTGAAGTAGTGCTGGCGGCAATTGATAAAGGCGTGCCGTTAGAAGACCTAACGATTACTCAGTTACAAGAATATTCTGAAAAGATTGAACAAGATGTTTATCAACATTTATCAATTGAATCTACGCTTGATAAACGTGAAGCGCTTGGTGGTACTTCTCGTTCTCAAGTTGAAAAAGCATTAGCAACAGGCAATGAAGAAATTCTCAATGAGCAAGTAGTTGGTGCACCAGGAAAACAACAAACTGAAGTGGCATTAAAGCAAGTGAAGCAACGGCTAAATGCACAGAAAGCTGCAGCAATGTCAGTGCGCCGCGCAAGAATGTCTGACGTGGATAACATATATCAACAAGTTAATTTTTGGGCGGACAAAGGTGAAATATTACCTCGTTCTCGTGACAATATTATTCACGATATCCAAAATTTCGTGGTTGCTGAATTAGCTGGCAATGTGGTTGGTTGTGCCTCGCTTTACATTTATCAAACTGGCTTGGCAGAAATACGTTCCGTTGTTGTTGCAGATAATGCGCAAAAACAAGGTCAGGGCGAAGCATTAGTTCAATACTTGCTTGAGTTTGCCCATCAAATAGAATTAGAGCAAATTATCGTGCTGACTTATATTCCTGAATATTTTAGTCAACTTGGTTTTACCACGATTGATAAATCGACATTGGCTGACAATATTATCGAAGACAGTGAACCAAGCCCGCATAAAGACCCTGCTGATGAAGTCGCAATGCAATATATTGTTGGTCAAAGTAAGTAATAAAAGTAGATGTTAAATAATGGATGATATGAATACTGGCGATCAAAATTACGTTAAATGGTTTAGAAACGCTGCTCCCTATATTAATGCACACCGTGGTAAAACTGTGGTGTTGATGTTCGGAGGTGAGGCGGTGTCTCACCCAAATTTTGCCAATATTATTCATGATATTTCATTATTAAGAAGTTTAGGGGTGAAACTTGTGGTGGTGCATGGCGCAAGACCACAAATTGAAAACAGTATTAAGCAACGTGGCATTAAACGTAATATTGAAAATAATGTTCGCGTAACTGACGCCGAAACACTCGTAGCGGTAAAAGATGCCACCGGCTCTTTACGATTACATATCGAAGCGCTGTTAAGTACCGGGTTAGCTAACTCTCCCATGCACGGCTCTCAAATTAGGGTGAGTACAGGCAATTTTGTTATTGCTAAACCTATGGGGGTTCGTGAAGGGATAGATTATAAGTATACTGGCTCAGTTCGAAGAATTGATTCTGATGGCATAAATATGCAGCTAGATTATGGCTCCATTGTGCTCCTTTCTCCAATTGGTTATTCGCCAACTGGCGAAGTGTTTAACTTGGCGTTAGAAGATGTTGCCACGCAAACAGCCATTGCTCTAAAGGCTGACAAATTAATTGCCTTAACAGATGATGAGGGATTAATTGATCAATCTGGCAAACTTATCCGTAGTTGTAGCGTTCGTACGGTTAAAACCTTATTGGATGAAAAAGATTGTCATGTTCGCCAATTATTACTGCGCTCTATTATTCAATGTGGTGAAAATGGTGTTGAACGTTGTCATTGTGTTAGTTATCAAAGTGATACTGCATTATTACAAGAATTATTTACTCGTGATGGTGCCGGAACCTTAATAGCCAAAGATCATAAAGAAGAACTCTCAACAGCCACAATCGATGATGTTGCCGGAATCTTAGAGCTGATTCAGCCTCTTGAAGAAGAAGGGGTGTTAGTGAAACGGTCGAGAGAATTACTGGAAGTCGAAATTGATCGCTTTACTGTGCTCAAAAAAGAAGATGTGATCATTGCTTGTGTTGCACTGTACCCATATGCCGAAGCAAATACTGGAGAAATAGCTTGTGTGGTGATTCATCCTGATTATCGAAAAGGTAACCGAGGTGAAAGATTAATGGCGGCAGTAGAAGAAAATGCCAAGAAACAAGGCTTTGATTCTGTTTTTGTCTTAACTACCGTGAGCGGTCATTGGTTTCTAGAACAAGGCTTCACTGAGCAGCCAATTGAGAAACTTCCAGAAGGTAAAAAGCAAATGTATAACTTTCAGCGAAAGTCGAAAATATATGTTAAAAACCTCAGGTAATTAATACATCAAATTAAAAACCCGAATAACTTTCGTTACTCGGGTTTTTTTTAAACGCTTGCCGTTAAATTTGCGCTGACACAGAGTGAAAGCGCAGGCTAAAATTAAAGCTCAGGCCCTGCTTTTACTAATGCCTTACCGTTGTCGGTATCGGTGAATTTGTCAAAATTATTAACAAAACGAGTAGCTAAATCTTGCGCTTTTGTTTGCCATTCTGCCGCATTTGAATATGTATCACGAGGATCAAGGATCTCGGTATTTACACCCGGTAATGCGGTAGGAACACTTAAATTAAACAGCGGTAATGTGCGGGTTTCTGCACTATCGATAGAACCATCTAATATTGAGTCTATTATCGCACGAGTATCTTTAATAGAGATACGTTTACCTGTGCCATTCCAACCAGTATTGACTAAATAAGCTTCAGCACCAACTGCTTGCATACGCTTACGTAAAACTTCAGCATATTGAGTTGGATGTAAACTTAAAAAAGCAGCACCAAAACAACTTGAAAATGTAGGTGTTGGTTCAGTGATCCCGCGTTCGGTTCCCGCTAACTTTGCGGTAAAACCAGATAAAAAGTAATACTCAGTTTGTGCCGGAGTCAATTTAGAAACGGGTGGTAGAACGCCAAAAGCATCTGCTGTTAAGAAAATGACCTTTTTAGCATGTCCAGCACGTGAAACGGGTTTAACAATATTATCGATATGATGAATTGGGTAAGAAACACGAGTGTTTTCTGTTTTTGAGTTATCATCGAAATCAACTTTACCATTGGCATCAACCGTTACATTTTCTAATAACGCATCACGACGAATGGCGTTATAGATGTCAGGTTCATTTTCTTTACTTAAATTGATGGTTTTAGCATAACAACCACCTTCAAAGTTAAACACACCGTTGTCATCCCAACCGTGCTCATCATCACCAATTAACTCACGTTTAGGATCTGTAGAAAGTGTTGTTTTACCGGTGCCCGATAAACCAAAAAATATAGCAACATCACCTTTTTTACCGACATTGGCACTACAGTGCATTGAAGCAATACCTTTTAAAGGTAATAAGTAGTTCATCATTGAGAACATACCTTTTTTCATTTCACCGCCGTACCAAGTACCACCGATTAATTGAATTTTTTCGGTTAAATTGAAAGCGACAAAATTTTCTGAATTCAAGCCTTGCTCTTGCCATTTGTCATTGGTGGTTTTTGCGCCATTCATTACTACGAAATCGGGTTCGTAATCTTTTAACTCTTCATCCGAAGGTCGAATGAACATGTTTTTTACAAAATGTGCTTGCCAAGCGACTTGAGTAATAAAACGTACTTTCAAACGCGTATCTTCATTGGCGCCACAATACGTATCAACTACAAATAAACGTTGGTCTGAAAGTTGTGTAGTAACTAATGATTTTAAATGATCCCAAGTTTCTTGAGTCATAGGTTTGTTATCATTTTTACCTTGATCTGACCACCATACTGTATCTCGTGAAGTATCGTCACGCACGATATATTTATCTTTAGGAGAACGGCCAGTAAAAATACCAGTATCAACATTCACGGCTCCAAGCTCAGTGACTACGCCTTTTTCATAGCCCTCAAGATCAGATTTAGTTTCTTCTGCAAACAACAAATCATAAGACGGGTTATAAACAACCTCTGTCGCATTATTAATGCCGTATTGAGATAAATCGATAGTTTTTGGCAAAGCAGTCATAACAAATAAGCTCCTAAAGTATGACGATATTGTGAATTTTTAAGTTCAAGGTAATGTTGAGAGCGCAATTTTAGGTGATTTTTAATCAAAACGAAAGAAATATTTCTTTCGATCTGAAAGTTTTCATAATAACTTTCATTTATGGCGAGAATTTTTAGGTGAATAAGCGACACAATTTGGTCACTATTAAAGGAAGGCTAGAAAAAATGGCATGAAAAACATTTCGGTATTTTATTAAAAATGTAGGAATATACACAAAAAAGCGGAATTTTAGTGAAAAATCCCGCTTAAAATCTGAAAAATTCATTCGAAACGAAAGAAGTTTTCAACAAATAAAACTTGACCAAATAGTTAGAAAATTTCTTCAGTCTGAGTTTTATTATCAAAGATATCGTGGCTGTTATCTTTGGTGACATATTCGGTCGGAGCAGTCCCTAATTTAAAATATTCAAAGATACTGGTTCTATCTGTACGTTTGGTTAATTTTCCTGTTTGCTTATCTATTCGCACAGAAACGATGTTTTCTGGTTGCATAAATGGCTCAACTGGAAGGTCTGCTAATGCCGTACGCATAAATGAAATCCAGGCGGGTTGTGCCGACTTCGCGCCAAATTCTTTACCGGTAATTTGGTTTTTATCAAGATTTTTATTATAAGAAGAGCTACCCAAATTTCGAGACGGATCGTCAAAACCTATCCATGACGTGGTGACGATTCTTCGACTATAACCTGAAAACCAAGCATCTTTTGCTTCGTTTGTTGTGCCCGTTTTACCGGCAATATCTCTTCGTTTTAGTGTTCTTCCTCTAAAGCCGGTGCCTTGCCATCCTGGATTTATAGACCAATCAGCTCCCCAAATTGCTTCATTTAAGGCTTGCGTGATCAAAAAAGCATTTTGTGGACTTATGACACGTTCCGCTTTAATTAACGGGTGCTCTTTGGAACTTGATTGCTGTGAAGTAAGCGTGTTAACTATATTCTCTGGAATAGGATCTAAGTCTGCCGTTAATTGTGAATTATTATCAAAATGACTACAGTCATCGCAGGCGATAGCAGGGTTGGCTTGATATACAATATTACCGAAAGAGTCTTCAATTCTTTCAATGATATAAGGCTCGATTAAAAAACCATTATTGGCGAATGTAGCAAAACCTGTTGCAACTTCCATTGGCGTGAGTGATGCAGAACCTAGAGAAAGTGATTCATCACGGGGTAGTTCATCGGGAGCGAAACCAAAAGATGCTAAATGCGGTATAATTTTATTTAAACCGACCTCTCTAAATAATCGTACTGCTACTACGTTTTTTGATTGAGCTAATGCTCTTTTAACTCTAATTTCACCGGAATAAATTGCTGGTGAATTTTTTGGTCGCCATACTACCCCTGTGATGTCATTTGATTGATTTATAGGGGCGTCATTGACGATTGATGCAAGGGTAAAACCATTTTCTAAAGCGGCTGAATATACAAAAGGTTTTATATTTGAACCCACTTGTCGTTTCGCTTGAGTAACTCGGTTAAATTGAGAATGTTTATAACTAAATCCGCCCACTACTGCTTTAATAGCACCGTTATCTGGAGATAAAGAAACAAGCGCAGAACTTGCCGAAGGAAACTGACTTAAAGCATATTGTTGACCTTGTTGTCTTACGTATACTACATCGGCATATTTTACGATCTCATTGGCAAACTGTGGTGCGGGTCCTTGTTTATCATCATTGATATATTCTCTGGCCCAAGATAAGCCCTGCCAATTAATCCTTTCGACTTGATTGTTTGGCAAAGTCACTTCGATTGATTGTTCTTCGACTTTAGTTACCACAGCTGGAAATAGAGGCGGATAACTTTCTATATCGCTTAATGCATCCTCTATTTCGTTGATATTTAATGGATCTATTTCTACAATTTCAATTTCTTCATGCTGATCACCTTGCGGGCGAAGAGACATAATTGGACCTCTATAGCCATGACGTAAGTCATAATTAAGGAGATTAGAAATAACCGCATGCTCTGCAGATTTTTGTAGTTTAGAAGTGACCGTTGTAAAAACTTTATAACCTCCAGTGTAAGCCTGTTCTTTCCCGTATCGGTCAATCATTTCCTGATGTGCCATTTCAGCCGCGTAAGGAGCACTTAATTCAATGATAGCCCCATGCTTTTTAGCAGTGATAGGCGCATTTATCGCTTGTTCAAATTCTTCTCTAGTAATGTAATCAGTCACTAACATACGTTGTAAAACAACGGCTCGTCTTGATAAAGCGCGATCAGGTCTACTTATTGGGTTTAACGTAGAAGGTGCTTTTGGCAAACCTGCCAATACCGCAATTTGAGCAAGCGTTAAATCTTTAACATCTTTATTGTAGTAAACTTGTGCCGCTGCCCCGAAACCAAAAGATCGATGACCTAAAGGTATTTTATTCATATATAACGCGAGTATTTCATCTTTTGATAATAAGTATTCGATATGGAATGCGGTAAATATTTCACGAATTTTTCGGATATAGGTTTGCTCTCTTGTTAAAAAGAAATTACGAGCAACTTGCATTGTGATCGTACTTGCTCCCCCCTTATTTTGACCAATAAGTTGACCAATAACTGCGCGCGTCATACCTATAGGATCAACACCAAAATGTAAGTAAAAACGGTCATCTTCAGTCGCTAAAATGGCATTAATTAGCTGTTTAGGCATCTCATCAAGTGTTAATGGGATCCTTTTTTTCTCACCAAACTGGTTCATTAGTTGGCCATCGGCACTATATATTTTCATCGGTGTTTGCCATTGAAGATTTTTTAATGACTCAACACTCGGTAATTCACTTCGAAGCAAAAAGTAAGTAATTACAAGGGCTGCAAGTCCAAAAAGCGTTAAAAATAATCCAACTTTTAGTAGGTTTTTGAAAGAAAACAAAATAAAGCGCTCAATAAAATTTAAAAAAATTGCCGATTACTACTAGTATATCCTTTAAAAGCATGTAATAAATGTATTTATCTGGAAAATATATCTATATTATTATAATAAAATGATTTAGTAGGAAGTTATGCTGAAAAATCTTTGGAAAAAGAAAACTTCTTTGGTTGTAGGGATAGATATTGGATCTCATTCTGCGAAAGCGGTATTAATCAATCAAGGCACCGAGGGATATGTGTTGGAGGCGATAGCAACGGAGCTTATGCCTCGAGGTGCTATTATCGACAGAGAAATTCAAGATATTGAAGCCGTCGGTAAAGTTATTGCCAAGTTACGGAATAAAATTACAGCTTCTGCTACTCAAGCAGCTGCAGCAGTTTCAGGTCAAACAGTTATCACGAAAGTCATTTATATGGATGTTTCACTCAATGAGCAAGAACTCGCGAGTCAAATTGAAATTGAAGCTGACAGTCTAATTCCTTATCCTCTTGATGAAGTCAGTTTAGATTTTGAACCTTTAGATGTGAATGAATCTGATCCAACAAAAATTAATGTTTTATTGAGTGCTGCACGTACTGAATCTGTAGAAGCAAGAGTTTCGGCGTTGGAAGCAGGTGGTTTTACCACGAAAGTAGTCGACGTTGAATCTTATGCGGTAAGTCGTTCGTATGATTTAGTTTTACCCTTATTACCCGATGACGCTGTAGATAAAACAGTGGCAATCGTTGATATTGGTGCGATGATGACGTTATTTTCAGTGACTCATGCGGGCGAGCATTTATATAGTCGCGATCAAATGTTTGGCGGCGAACAATACACTCGTTCTATCGTCTCTTATTACAATAAATCTTTTGAAGAAGCTGAAGCGGCAAAAGTCAGTCGTGATTTACCACCCAATTATACTTTTGAAGTGCTTGCTCCTTTTCATACCGTATTAGTGCAACAAATAAGACGCGCAATTCAAATGTTTTTAACCTCAAGTGGTAAAGATAAAATTGATTATCTTGTGATATCTGGAGGTTGTGCACAAGTTGAAGGCATTCATGAATTATTAAATGAAGAGTTAGGAATTCATACGGTTATTGCAAATCCGTTTTCTCATATGGCGGTGTCTTCATCGATTAATGAACAAGAATTAAATCAAACCGCATCACAATATATGGTTGCCGCTGGTTTAGCTTTAAGGAGTTTTTCTACATGGCACATATAAATTTACTTCCATGGCGCGAAGAAGCTGAAAAAGCCAAACAACGAGAGTTTTTTACGACGTTAACTGCTATTGCTTTAGGTGCATTTGCGGTTGTTTTTTTGGTCAGCCAAGTTTATCAATTACGGATTGATGGACAAAATAACCGTAATCAGTATTTAAAAAATGAAATTGCTGTTTTAGATGCACGTATTAGTCAAATAAAAACGTTGAATGAAAAGAAAAACGAGCTGCAAAAACGTACCGCGGTTGTTGAGCAACTTCAACGAAGCAGAAATGTCGGTACGCAGGTGTTAGATGAAATTGCAAAAGTAGTGCCCACAGGCATCTATTTGGTTAAAATGGAAAAACAAGGCAGTAGCTTACAATTAATTGGTAAGAGTGAATCGAATAACCATTTAGCTAATATGATCAGAAAAATTGAAAGTTCAGACTTATTCACGGACGCAGTTTTAGAGTCGATCACTGCAAATGATGCGCAAAGTAAATTGTTAAGCGATTTTAAAATGAGAGTTAGAATCAAAGGGTTAACAGACGCAGCGATAACTCAAGGAGCAAGCAAGTGAATATAGATTTTTCACAATTCGATAACCTTGAATTAGACAATATTGCGCAATGGCCGCCTTTGGCTAAAGGTGTCTTTTCAGTATTTATTGCTATTGTAGTGTTAGGACTAGGTTATGTGTTGTTAGTTAGCGATAAAATAGACACGTTAGATTCAGTCGTTGCAGAAGAAACGACGTTAAAACAGCAATATCAGGCAAAATATCATATTTCAGCCAATTTAGAGCTTTTTCAACAGCAAATGATAGAAGCGGAGGAGCTTTTTGCCACACAATTGAAAAGCTTACCTGAAAGTCATGAAACGCCAGGTTTACTCGATGATATTACTTTTGTTGGTACTACAAGTGGTTTGAATTTTGTTAAGCTTAATTGGCAACCTGAAATTACCCAAGAAATATATATTGAATTGCCGATAGATATTGAAGTGATAGGTACTTATCATGAGTTTGGTAATTTTGTAAGTAAAATTGCGGGCTTACCTAGAATTGTAACTTTGCATGATTTTGATATAGATATTAACAAAGAAGCAAACGGACAATTGAACTTAAAATTACAAGCCAAAACGTACCGTTATTCGGAGGCTACAGTAGAATGAAAAAGTTAGCCATTTTGATCCCTCTATTTTTTATTGCTGGTTGTTTTGATGACACAAGTGATTTAAAAGCCCATATTGCTGAGGTGCAAGCGAATACGCCTAAACAAATTGATCCTATGCCGTCAGTACCGGTGTTTAATCATTTCGACTATTCCGTGAGTTCACTACGTAGTCCATTTGATATTCCACGACCTGAAGCTATTCAAGAAAAAATTCAACAAATGTCAGGATGCTTAAGTCCTGATCCTCGTCGAAGAAAACAACCATTAGAAAAGTTTTCTTTAAGTGATTTGACGATGCGTGGAACCTTAGGTGAATTAGGAATAACCTGGGCATTAGTTGAAGCATCAGATGCAACTTTGCATCGTGTTGCGGTAGGTAATTATCTTGGTTTATATCATGGTAGAATTACCGAAGTCAGTCAAAATAATGTTAAAGTAATCGAATTAATTCCAGATGGTGCAGGGTGTTGGGTTGAACGCGAAACTGTTGTCGCTATGGTTGAGTCAGGTTCAGAGGGGCAAAGGAAGTGATGGTGCAATTTATTAGAATAATTAAAAAATTGAAGATAACTATGTTTAAAAAAATTGCCACTATGCTGGCACTTACTCTTTTTTCATATACCGCGATAGCTGCAGAAATTACTGGTGTCAGTTATAACACCATGCAAAACGATGAAATAGAATTAGTGTTTATTTTATCTGAAAATATCGTTACGCAGCCTACCATTAAAACGTCAGTGAATCCTGCTCGTATTGATATTACTTTTGATGCAGAAAGCTTTGACGAACAAATAGCAAAAACTATTGTCGCTCATGCCGGTGTTAAAGAAATTTCAATTCAGAAACTTGCCGGGAAAGTCGTTGCTTCTGTCCATTTAGATCAATTATCTATTTTTGATGTCAGTCAAAGTGAAAACCAATTTAATTTATTATTAAATAAAGGCAATGTTGCTTCATTAGGTAACTTAACGCCGGTAGCATCAGAATTTATCAATAATATCGCTTCCATTGATTTTAAACGTGGTCAAGGAAATGAAGGTCAATTACTTGTTTATTTAGACGACAGTATGGTCGCTGTTGATGTAAGTGATCGGTTAGGCAAAGTATATGTTGAGTTTCATAACACACAAATTTTAGACGACTTACTTTATACGTTAGATGTGACAGATTTTGGTACTTTAGTGAAAGGTATCGAAACCTTTAGAGAAGGTAAGAATGCTCGTTTAGTTGTTGACATTGCAGATAATTTTACGTTTAAACATCAGCAATTAAATAATGTATTCTCTTTAACTGTTACTGAAAAAGTGAAAGTGCCAGGTTATTTAGGCGACTCTGAAGATTTTTCTGGCCGTGCAATTTCGC
The DNA here is from genome assembly GCF_031846185.1 of Thalassotalea castellviae. Taxonomy (NCBI): domain Bacteria; kingdom Pseudomonadati; phylum Pseudomonadota; class Gammaproteobacteria; order Alteromonadales; family Colwelliaceae; genus Thalassotalea; species Thalassotalea castellviae. The sequence goes on along the minus strand of NZ_JAVRIF010000004.1, from coordinate 49,166 downwards.
TAAATTTCCAAGACATCCCTGTTCGTACAGTACTGCAAATTATTGCAGATTATAATGGCTTTAATTTAGTTACCAGTGACACCGTTAATGGCAATATTACCTTGAGATTAGACGGTGTACCTTGGGATCAAGCGTTAGATATTATCCTTAAAGTTAAAGGGTTAGATAAACGTATGCAGGGTAATATCTTAATGGTTGCCCCTAGTGACGAATTGGCTGCGCGAGAAGCTAGAGAATTACAAGCGAAACAGCAAGTGGCTGAATTAGCGCCATTGTACTCTGAATATGTGCAAGTAAATTATGCGAAAGCGATTGAATTTGCTGCCTTGATAAAGAGTGAAGATAATTCAATTTTATCACCTCGTGGTAGTGTCAGTGTTGACGAAAGAACCAATACTTTACTGATTCGTGATACGGCTAAAAGTATCGAAGATATTAAACGTATGGTTAGCGTGTTAGATATACCGGTTCGCCAAGTGATTATTGAATCAAGAATGGTGACAGTTAAAGATAACATCAATGAGGAATTAGGTATTCGTTGGGGTGTTACCGATACTGATGGCGAGTTTGCTTCTTCCGGAGGATTAGGTGGTGCGGATTCTGCAAATGGTGGTGTTGTACCTGCCCTTGCTGATCGATTAAATGTTAACTTACCGGTTGCAAGCCCTGCCGGTAGTATTGCTTTTCAAGTTGCGCGACTTGCTGATGGCACTATCTTAGATCTTGAATTAAGCGCTATGGAAAAAGAAAACAAAGGGGAAATCATCGCTAGCCCACGCATTACTACAGCTAACCAAAAAGAAGCGTACATTGAACAAGGGGTAGAAATTCCTTATCAAGAAGCCGCCTCTAGTGGTGCAACCGCGACGCAATTTAAGAAAGCCGTACTTAGTTTAACTGTTACGCCACATATCACACCGGATGATAGAATTATTCTAGATTTGGTTGTCACACAAGATACGGTTTCAGATGTGCAAAGTGGCTCAGCACCAGCGATAGATACCCAAAGAATAGGTACGCAAGTTTTAGTGAACAATGGTGAAACGATTGTGTTAGGTGGTATTTACCAACAATCCATTATCAGCAGTGTTTCCAAAGTACCCGTATTAGGTGATATTCCATATTTCGGCTGGATGTTCAGAAATAGTAATAACTTTAACGAGAAAAAAGAATTACTTATTTTTGTTACACCACGCATAGTTACTGAAAGATTTTAAATTATTTGCAAGTAAGCTGTACTTTTGTACATTGCTTACTTGCAATTCATACCCAACAATTGCGATAATTACGCCCTTAAAATTTTCGAGGGAGGTTCCCTCTTACCTGTAAACGCAATTTAACGAGTATTAAGTTAGTCTCATGGCAGAAAAACGTAACATTTTCCTAGTAGGACCTATGGGTGCAGGCAAAAGCACAATAGGTAGAGAATTAGCTGATAAGCTTCATTTAGAATTTTTTGACTCTGATCAGGAAATCGAGCGCCGTACTGGCGCAGACATCGCTTGGGTATTTGACCTTGAAGGCGAAGAAGGTTTCCGTAAAAGAGAAGAAACCGTCATTGATGACTTATCAGAAATGCAAGGCATTGTCTTGGCTACGGGTGGTGGTTCAGTGATCAGCGATATCGTTCGTAATCGCTTATCAGCTCGTGGTATTGTGGTTTATCTTGAAACCACTATTGATAAGCAAGTGGCTAGAACTCAGCGTGACCGTCGACGTCCTTTATTACAAACGTCAGAAGATCCTCGTACAGTATTAGAAAACTTAGCGGTTGAACGCAATCCTCTTTATGAAGAAATTGCTGATGTCATCGTACAAACTGATGATCAAAGTGCCAAAGTTGTTGCTAATAAAATCGTTGAACGATTAGATTTCTAAAGCATGGTAACTCTCAAGCTTGACCTAGGTGAGCGTAGTTATCCAATATATATAGAGAGTAATTTATTTAATCAAAATAATTTGCTCTCTCAACATATTCGGGCAAAGCGAGTATGTATTGTCACGAATACTGTCGTTGCTCCTTTATACCTTGAAAAAATCAAATCCCAGTTACATCAATATCAAGTTGATGAAGTGATCCTTGCCGATGGCGAAGCAGAGAAGAACTTAAGCAATTTCGACAAGATTATGTCGCACTTATTAGCGAATACACACGGTAGAGATTCTACTTTAATCGCATTAGGTGGCGGTGTTATTGGTGATATTACTGGCTTTGCTGCTGCGTGTTATCAACGCGGAATTGATTTTATTCAAATTCCGACGACATTACTCTCACAAGTCGACTCCTCAGTTGGCGGAAAAACTGCCGTAAATCACCCTTTAGGGAAAAATATGATCGGCGCTTTTTATCAACCTAAAGCCGTGATTATTGATATTGATAGCCTAACTACCTTACCGAAAAGAGAATTTTCTGCAGGGATGGCTGAAGTGATCAAATATGGCATCTTAGGCGATGGTGATTTTTTTGCTTGGTTAGAAGCTAATACCAAGGCGATTAAAGCTGGCGAGCAACAAGTGTTAATTCAAATGATTGAAAAATGCTGTCAGTGTAAAGCCGATATCGTTTCCGCTGATGAAACTGAAGCAGGGGTTCGCGCATTACTGAATTTAGGGCATACTTTTGGTCATGCGATTGAAGCTGAACAAGGCTACGGTAATTGGTTACATGGCGAAGCTGTAGCCACTGGCATGGTACTTGCTGCTAAGCTTGCAGTAGCAATGAATTTGCTAGAAGTGTCAGAACTTCGTCGTATTGAACAACTATTAACTGATTTTGAATTGCCATTAATTGCACCACAAACGATGGGCTTTAATGAGTTTATTAAACATATGCGCCGTGATAAGAAAAATATTGGCGGTAAATTACGTTTAATTATTCCTACCGCAATTGGTAAATCTGTCATGCGTGACGATATTAACGAGGATATGCTTCAGCAAATTCTGTAGAAATTTACAGATAGGTGAAATATGTCTTCGTTAGCGCAAGCTCTTGAAACTCCAACACAATCAGAAAGTGTCACAACCATAAGTGCGATCGCACGTGTTGATTATATTTTACGATTTTCAAAACAAGCCGTTATGGTGGTTGATGAGCAAATAGCACTGTGTTCAAGTGTGGGTAGCCAATTTCTCAGTAACTTATCACCTGATCATAATGCTGCATATATCACGATGTCAGCAAAGTTAAATGACTTACAAGTGCGCTGCCGTATTATTGAACAGTTATTTGGTAATACACTTTTTGACCCAGAACAGTCTGTGGCAGTGAGTTTAATAAATCTGGTTAAAAAGCATCAGCAACCAGTCACTATCGTTATTGATAACGCACACCTACTTTCATTACAACTAACACATGAGTTATGTCAATTAGCTGAAGTTGCAAAAAGATCAGATCATCAAGTTAGTATATTAATGTTATCAACGCCACAAGGCGGACTAAAGATTTGTCAGAATCCGACGTTATTTCATAAAAAATTAGCGATTATTTCGGCTCAAACAGGGCAGTTGATTTCACATAATGCTAAACAATTTAAACCCCCTAAAAATTATTTAGCAATAACGCCAATGAAAAAATGGCTAGCATTCTTTATTATGCTAGCTTTGCTTGCTGCTGGTAGCGTTTATTTCTTATTTAAACGAGATGTTTTTGGTTTTAGCACCGCAATGCATGATCATTTAGTTAATCAAACAGAATTGTCTGATAAGCCCGTCACCTTGCCTGACACTTTTATTCAAATAGATAAAGACACAAACGTAGTTGCAACAAAGAATAAGCAAGCAACTGCTAATGACATCTTAACCTCATTATTAGGTCGTCCAATAGATGATATCAAGCTTGAAGTGACTACTCCTCAAGCCGCTCAACCTGTTGATATTATCAATGCGATTGAAGCTTACAATCAAAATGCTGATGTAAAAGCAACAACTGAGAGTGAGTTAACTAGCGAACAGAAGCGTGCAATGGAGCCCGTATTTGTTACACCGGTTAACGATGTTGTTGTAGCCGAAAAAAAGACCGAAAGCATCGACAAAGCTAGCGATATGAATATTGAATCTGTTGAAGTAATTCCAGCGAATAATGCCATCGACGACAATCAACAGGTTACAAAATCAGAACCGGCGATAATCAAAGGTCAATATCAAGGTCAAGAGCAAGGTTTTGTGATTCAAATTGCGGGATTTACTCAACAAAATATTTTGGATGAGTTTATGGCGGAGTACCAAAGCTTGCCACTTTTTCAATACAAACGTGTCGTGAATGATGAAATTATGACAATAGTGACTAGTGAATACTTTCAAGATCGACAACAAGCAGAACAAGCAATTGGCCAACTTCCACAAACGATCCAAGAAAGATCGCCTTGGATCAAAGCTATCACAACGATTAATGATGAAATCAATCGCTTTCAACGCTCCCAATCAGTAGAAAATCAAGTTACAATTCCCGTTTCTTAGTCTTTGAAGGCTAATCTGTCGTATTAGGGTTTTGAGCTAAATGGTAAAAAAACATCGAGCGTTTTTAAAGTGGGCTGGCGGAAAATACAGTCTTAGCGATGTTATTAATAAAATGCTGCCATCGGGGGATAGGCTGATTGAGCCTTTTGTTGGTGCTGGCTCTGTCTTTTTAAATAGCGATCATGAAAGTTATATCTTAAATGATATCAATAAAGATTTGATTAATTTATATCAGATCATTCAAAGTAAACCTCAATGTTTTATTGATGACGCTAAAGCGATTTTCTGTCCAGAAAACAATCAAGCAGAAGCTTATTATCATTTACGTACCGAATTTAATGCCACCGTTGATAAATATTACCGTTCGCTACTGTTCTTATATATGAATCGGCATGGTTATAACGGCTTGTGTCGATATAATAAGTCTGGGGGTTACAATGTACCTTTTGGAAAATATAAAAAGCCATACTTTCCAGAAGAAGAACTGTGGTTTTTTGCTGAAAAGGCTCAGAAAGCGATATTTATTTGTGAGAGTTATCGACAAACGTTTGCTAGAGCTGAAAATGGTGATGTGATTTATTGTGATCCACCGTATGTGCCGCTTAGTAAAACGGCAAGCTTTACGAGTTATGCTGGCAATGGTTTTGGTTTAGATGAACAAGCAGACTTAGCAAACGCAGCAGAAGAAATTGTTGAAAATAAAGAAGTTAGCGTGTTAATTAGTAATCATGACACAATATGGACACGTAAAATTTATCAAGGTGCTAATAAAAAGAAATCGATTCAAGTGGCGCGAACAATAAGTCAAAAGGGAGGAGGGCGAAAAAAAGTGGCCGAGTTAATGGTACTTTATAACGCCAAGTTATAACTTTAGGATGAAAGCGGGCTAATTTAGTACGAGAGAAACTATGCTAATTAAAGCGCCGATAAAAAGAATAACGCCAAGTAAGCCAATGATAACGAAGTGGCTGAATTTTCCTTCGGTAAAATCTTTCTCCCTGTTTTTATTACTCTGTACGCCTAAAAATGCTGAAGCAACACTTTTAACGGTGTTTCGTATCTTCTGACTCATTTTTTTCCTTAATACTTATTTGTATTGCTCTAATAGTAAACTAAAGACCAAGTCTAAAAGCAAGTATTCAATGCATCTTGGGTGTTTAATGCATATTACGTTATATTCATTATTCAAATAAAGACCGATATATCATATAGTTAAAAATCAGGGAAGTTTAAATGCCAACATCAAATATAACTAACATTAGCCAACAAGCGCTTTGGCGAATATCCTATACTTTATCAATCACTTTTCTGGTCATCATTGTTTTGACTTGGTTACATGTAGATAACCATTATAAGCCGAATATCGATCAGCTTAGCACCACAGAACTTGCTCAAGAAAACCTCATTAAGAAGTTACAAAATACCGCTCATCCTTCTGAGCAAGAGTTTACTTTTATTCCGACTGGCGTTTTTATTCAAGCCTTGGCTTTTAGTAGTTCAAATGACGTGAGTGTCAGTGGTTATATTTGGCAGAAGTTTCCTGATTCTATTGATCAACCTCAAGAAGTGAAACCCAGTTTTATATTTCCTGAACAAGTAGAAGGTTCAGAAATGGAATTGCAATACCAGCAAATGGTGGAAGATGGTACGGTTTATGGCTGGAGTTTCAATGTTGTATTAAGACAGAAATTTAATTATTTAGACTACCCATTAGATCATAAAACGGTTTGGATCAGAATTTCGCCGTCTATTTCAGAGAGAAATTTGGTTTTTACGCCAGCGTTAGAAAATTATAAATCTACCGAAAATGGTCAATCTTTTGGAATAGAAGATAATTTGGTGTTGGGAGATTGGCAAGTAGATGAGACGTTTTTCGATTATAAATCGATACACTATGATACAAATTTCGGGACAAGTTTTAAGTCGCAACAATATGAATACCCAGAACTTTATTTTAATATTGTGCTGAAAAGAAAATTCTTAAATGCTTTTATCATTAACTTAGTACCTTTGTTAACGGTAGCAACATTATTATTCGCTGTGTTGATGACGATCACCGCAGAGCCTAAAAAACGTGAGACATTAGGGTTTAATTTTACCGGCGTTATTTCCATCGTTTCAGCATTGTTTTTTGTCGTGTTAATTGCACATATTCAACTTCGTGAACAGTTTTCTGAGGACGGCATCGTTTATATCGAATATTTCTTTTTATTGATGTACTTCACAATGGTGATGTTAATTATGAATACCTATTTCTTTTCGCGAGGAAAAGACGTTACTCTAAAATGGATAATGGCTGAAGATAATTTATTACCTAAACTATGCTTTTGGCCATTTACTTTAGGTGTGATGACATTGATCACTTTGATAAAATTTGTGTTTTGACGAATATAAACTAAAAAACGCATAGATAAACTATGCGTTTTAATAATTGTTAAGGGTAGAGATACTTTAATAATCTCGACTTAAAAAGAAGCGCCGATGCTTAATACTAATGATTCTTCGCCTTTACCTGATTCAACATCTAATTCTTCTGAATTAGAAATTAATGCCACACCAATATCAAAGCCAGAAATAGATGTGCCGTATCCAAGTTCAACGTATTCACCTTCAAAATCTTTACCCCAAGAACCAAGAGTCGCATAAAGTCCAGAATCGCCTTCTAAGGTTAATGAAATAAAATCATAATCAGACTCGTCAATACCTAAGTCTTTATCTTCTTCGTGAGTACCAACATTGTATGAAAGTGAGAAAATACCATAAGCAGCGCTTAAGTTAATTTCATTATATGCCGAATCAAAATCACCTGTGTATTGATAAGTTGTGAAGCCAGCACTTAAACTAAGACCGCTGTCTGTTTCTACTCCGTAACCCGCGTAGAAATCAACTTCGATACCATCTTGTACATCCGCAGCCCAAGTACCTGCGTAAAAACCACCTTTTTCAAGGTCTAAGCCACCGCTTGCAGAAGCAGTCGTCGTTTGTGCTATACCACGGAAAAAGTATTGTGATACAACGCCTACGTTGCCACTTAATCCTTCAATACCTGCAAGGCCTTCTTCGGCACTAGCATTAAATGAAGCGATAGAAGCAGTTAAAAGAGTTGAAGAGAGTGCGATATTTAATAGTGTTTTTTTCATGTGATTCTCATTTAGTTTATTTTTGTTACTTTGAGATTGCAAAGAGAGTGCCTGAATAACAAAAAAAATATTTATATTTAAAATCAATTGATTAGAGGTTTTTAATTAAGAAAATCAATTTTCCTGTGATCAATAATAGTGCGAGTGTTTCAACAATGATCAAAAAAGGTGCATAGTTTATTATGGTTAATAGTAGGATAAATATTTGTTAATCGTTAATTTACTTTACCTTTCAAAAATAGTGGATGAGCTCTATTTTCAATAAAAAGTAACAGAGACATCTTTATAAAAAACGTTCAAAATAGGACGTTTAGTCTTGCAGCAAGATGCTTTTTTATCCTGAGATAAAAATAATTAATCTTAAAAAATAAAATAGCCAAATTTGTCTTTATGCTTCATTTTTAGTCGTGTTTTAGGTAAAGTAGCGCTGTTTTTTAAAGGGGAAAATAATGTCATCATATTTAATTGCGCCTTCCATTCTTTCAGCTGATTTCGCTCGTTTAGGTGAAGATGTTGCTAATGTCCTCAAAGCGGGAGCTGATGTCATTCATTTTGATGTCATGGATAATCACTTTGTCCCTAATTTAACGTTTGGTCCGATGATTTGTCAGTCATTACGCGATTATGGTATTACGGCTCCCATTGATGTGCATTTGATGGTAAAACCAGTCGATAGTCTTATCCCTAGTTTTGCCAAAGCCGGCGCTGATATTATTACTTTTCATCCTGAAGGCAGTGATCATATCGATAGAACGTTGCAATTGATTAAAGATCATGGCTGTAAGGCTGGCCTAGTGTTAAATCCAGCCACCCCTTTGCATTGTTTAGATTTTGTCATGGATAAGCTTGATGTAATTTTACTAATGTCTGTAAATCCAGGTTTTGGCGGACAATCATTTATCCCGACAACTTTAGATAAAATTAAGTTGGTACGTGAGAAAATTGTAGCTAGTGGTCGAGATATTCGATTAGAAGTAGATGGTGGCGTTAAGGCCGATAATATTGCCGAAATAGCGGCGGCGGGTGCAGATATGTTTGTTGCAGGTTCGGCTATTTTTTCAAAAGATGATTATCAGCAAGCAATAGATGAAATGCGAGCACAACTCGCAACAGTGAAACAATAAGCTAAAATTGGTTAAGTTGATCAATTTTTTTAAATAAATCGTATTTAGGTAAAGAGAACTCATGAGTAAACCTGTTGTATTAAGTGGCTGTCAGCCATCGGGTGAATTAACCATTGGTAATTATTTAGGCGCGCTTAAGCAGTGGGTAAATATGCAAGATTCACATAACTGCTATTACATGTTAGTGAATCAACATGCTATTACTGTTCGACCTGATCCTGCTGCGTTACGTAAAGCTACACTTGATGGTTTAGCTTTATACTTAGCTTGTGGCGTTGATCCTGAGAAAAGTACGATATTTATTCAGTCTCATGTGCCAGAGCATGCCCAATTGAGTTGGGTTTTAAGTTGCTACACGCAAATGGGTGAGTTAAATAGAATGACTCAATACAAAGATAAGTCACAAAAATCTGAAGCGAATATGAATTCAGGATTGTTTACTTATCCGGTGTTAATGGCGGCAGATATTTTACTATATCGTGCAGACCGTGTGCCTGTTGGTGATGATCAAAAGCAGCATCTTGAGTTAGCACGTGATATTGCTACGCGTTTTAATAATTTACATGGTGATGTTTTTGTTGTTCCTGATCCCTATATTCCAGAACATGGCGCTCGAGTAATGAGTTTGCTTGAGCCGACTAAGAAAATGTCAAAGTCTGATACGAATCCAGGTAATTTTATTGGCTTGTTAGAAGAGCCGAAAAAAATTGCTAAAAAGATAAAACGTGCTGTGACGGATTCCGATGAGCAAGCCCGTATCTATTTTAATATTGAAGAAAAGCCAGGTGTGTCTAATTTGTTATCGCTCTTGTCTTGTGCAACAGGGCAAACAGTTGAACAATTAGTGCCTCAATACGAAGATAAAATGTACGGTCATTTAAAAGGTGATGTAGCGGATGCTGTTGTTGCCATGCTAGAGCCGATCCAAGAAAAGTATCATCAGTATCGTAATGATCAAGCTCTAATGGAGCAAGTCATGCGAAATGGTGCAGAAAAAGCTTCAGAGCGTGCCAGTAAAATTTTGACTTCAGTTTACGATGCCGTTGGTTTTATTGCTAAACCATAACGTTTGCGATAAACAGCTATATTTATTCGGTTTTAAGACACTTAACAAATAAAAGGATAAAGTATTGAAAGCGCTAAACAGTTATATATTAACGTTTGTTTTCTTTATTTTATCTTTATCGATTGCGGCTTTTGTTAATGCTCAAACAGTTGTACTGCCAGTGCAAAAGGACGTCAAAAAATCGCTTGTTTGGTTAGTGGAAGACAAAAAAGAAAACCTTAATCTATTGACGATGACAGCGCCAACGACGTCAGTTGCTACTTATATTGAAAGTCGTGTCATCGCGCAATTAACGCAGTATGACATTGAAGTTCAACGCATGTCGATTAAACGTATCGAACAAGTGCTGAAAACAACACCAAATGCTTGTGCCGCAAATCGTGCAAAACTTGAGTCGCGTCAAAAATATTCTTTATTCTCAACACCGCAAGCTTTTTACTTAACCCATAAACTTTTTCGTTATAATCAAAGTACTAGGTTAGCTAAACACTTATTTGATGAAAATGGTGAAATAACCAGTTTAAAAGCGGTATTTGAGCACACTCCTGAAAAAATTATCGGACTTGCCAAAGGGGTTTCTTTTGGTCCTTTTTTGGATGTTGAAATCGATAAATTAGCAGAAAAAAATATCTATTTTAGAGGCGGCGTAAATAGAGTCACCGCGCTTGAAGCTATGCTTTACGCAAATAGAGTAGACTATTTATTAGCACTACCCATTGATATTAATCCTAATCCAGCTCAAAAAGCTTTATTAGAACAACATGCTATCGCGGGTGCTCCTCCTTATTTGATTGCTCACATTAGTTGTTCAAAAAGTGAAGAAGGCGCAAAGGCGATTAAAGCAATTAATGATATTTTAGCCACTATGTATCACAGTAAAGATTACTATTTAGCGCATAAAAAATGGTTTCCTGAGAAAGATTTACTTAAATTACAGCAATACCTCAAAGAAAAATTTGTTGATAAGTCTTTTTTAAATAAACAAGTAAATTAAGCGTAGAGCGTCGCTGTAAATAAAATCACGTTAGCTCATTGATTAAAGCGTTACTGGTTACTCACTGTTTGGGTTATACGCTGAAAGAAAAAAGCTCAAATATCTATAAGATACTTGAGCTTTTTTACGGCGGTATAACTTATAAAGACATGTTAATCATCTTTATTTTTTGAAGTTTGCACGTTTTTAAATAGTTCATTACTGTTTTCAATAAATTCGTCAACATTGTTACTTGGCGCTAACATAAAGTTTGGTGTGAGCAACGTAGAGTTAAATTGCGGTCTCACACTAAAATCAGGCTTTTTACTAAGCTGGATCAGGAAAGTACCGCCAAATAATAACGTTGTTAAAGAAGCCGCAACAACTATTCTTCTTACTTTACCCATATGGAAACCTATATGGCAATTTAGCCAAAATAAACAAAACGCTAAGGCTATTGGCAAGACAATGATCATATGTGGAAGAAGTGATTGGCTTGACGTGTTGAAATTTACCAATGCTTCAAGAAAGTCTATTACCCAACTTAAATTGTAAAAAACAAAACAAATACCTAATTGTGTAAAAATTCGCGCGTCATGTTTGGTTAAGTGTGACACTAAAGCAACGGCAGCTGGCCAAATGGCAAACATTAAGGTTATACCGACCGCAGGCACAAATAATTGAGTAAAGTTTACTTCTTTCGGGTTATTTAAAAAGAACATCCAACCGGTTAAAAGAGCAAAAACAACGACATTAATGGTTAATACCAGTGGTTGCTTAGTTAAGTTGATCAAATTTTCAAATGGACTCAGAGTGATACTGTCAACGACTGGGTGATGTGGAAATACAATACGGATCTGGCTTTTACCTATGGTGATAACATCGCCAGAGTGAATAATATGACCGTTTGCAGGTTTTTTACCTTCTCCCAAAAAACAGCCATTTATACTATCTAAATCAACCACTCGCCAATTATCACCATCGAATTCTATCGATAAGTGTTCAGCACAGACATGTGGGTCAGATAAAATAATATCACTATGATAACCACGACCAATACTAATGCTATTTTTATTGAATTTATGACGGCCGAGCAATTTTTGCCCTCGACTGATCTCTTCGACAATTATTTCCATGAGACAGACTCCATAAATTTCTTAGTAAACGCTTGGGCACTTTTTTGTGAAACACCGGCAAAAGTAAAATGACTAAGTAACGCTTGATCATGTCTGTCTATTGATACGCCCAGATACAATACATCGTACAAATCAGCAAAATCTTTATAAGCTCTTGTACAGAAAACGGCTTTATTATTAATATTTTGGTGCTCAGGCATAATAATGTCGTGCTGGCATTCAAACTCAGACACATCGTCTTTACCGGCTTTATTTCCTGGCATGACTCGAGCTATCTGACGTTGGAATAATTGATAAAATTTTGTATCAGATAACTTTTTCGCTTGCATGAAACGGTATTCCATTTCTAATGAACCTGTGAAAAAATTGCCTGCTATGTAGGTATTTTCATCTAAAGAACAATTAGCAACGGCAAGCATAATGAGCGCGTCGTCTTTATCCGCATTTGACTCCCCCCAACAGCGGATAAAAGGCACATCAATTGTTGGTATTAATCCTTCACCAAGTTTTTTTAATTGCCAGTCACTGCTTAACAAAGTCGCTACTAATTCTTTTTGATTGGCTTGCAGTTGATTTTCCATTTGTTCTTCGATGGTGAGCAAGGCGCCTTTTTGGTATTGGGAGATCAATGCTAATAGTTTATCGTGAGGAACAAGAAAGCCAATTTGATTGCCAGAAGTGGCGACATTTATGCCCACTACTTGTGTCTCTTTGTTAACGACAGGGCCGCCACTCATCCCTGAATTGACTGAGCCAGTAAAATGAATACGGTCGTTAAATGATTCTTTTTTAAGTCCGTTATAGGTACCGGGTACGACTATCATGCCAAGATCATGCGGATTCCCTAACGAATAAAGCTCTTCGCCTTTCGTTGGAATATTTTGAGAAATCTCAAAAAATGGCATTTCGGCATCAGTTTCTCGTTTAACTAAAGCCAAATCATTAATTACATCGATACTTTTTAAGGTTAATAACGCTTTATTCCCTTTGTTATCTAAATATTCAATTCGGTACTTTTCAGGGTGGCGAGCAAAACTCGAAATGACATGATAATTCGTTGCAATTAATCCATCACTACTGATTTGAAAACCTGAGCCAATGGATGATTTTTCCCCACTTGCTTTGTCGATTAATCTAATTTGGTAAAGCGATGGTGCAAGTTGTTTGAAAATGGTTTCTGCTTGTTCAACAGCAATACTGACCTGACTGATCAATATTAGAAACAAACCTATTAAGCCCTTCATTTACTATCCTTTTTGTTTTCCACAAGACTATTGTGCCATCGTTGCAGTAATTGTCATTAATTATCGACACATAATTGGCTGATGAAATAGTATAACAAAGTACATTAGTACAAAAATGATTACTATTTAAAAGTTTTTGCTTGTTGGTCAGTGTGGTTAGTTGCTTACTGATTTTATCGAGTAAATTTTAACTTTTATTCTTTTTAAATGAAGCGTTTTAATAGTGATTAATCGCTTAAAAATCAGCGAGTTTGATGTGCGTCAAGTTTAGCGTTGATTTTCTGCGACATAATGTCGCACTTTCTCATGTTCCCTTTGTTTTCAGATTTATTTACTTACAAAATAGCCCCAATTAAAACAGCTAAGTGATTTATCGATGAAATATCCCAGACAATTTTTCCGTATTAAAGCAAGCGTATGTGCAGTCAAAGCGGTATTGCTTTCCTCTACAATTATTTCTAGCCAAGCTTGGGCTGATGCGCCTAATGTTATCGAAAAAGAAAAGCTAAAAAATATCGAAGTGATCACCATTACCAATCAACGTCATCATATTGGGTTAGAGAATAATGAAAGTTATGCTCAAGGTAAAACTACAGAGCCTGATTTAGCGAATTGGTTAACATCTGTACCGGGAGCCAATGTAAATACCAATGGACCGGTTACGGGAATTGCTCAATATCGAGGGCTTTATGGAGATAGATTATCCGCCACTTTAAATGGTCATACGATAATTGGTGCAGGTCCAAATGCCATGGATACTCCCTTAAGTTATTCAACGCCATTAATTGTCGATGCTATGACAATCTATCGCGGGATCGCACCGGTTTCCGCGGGGATCAATACATTAGGTGGTGCAATCGACATTAAAATGCGCAAGGCAGAAAGTAATAATAGTGACGATTGGCAATCAACTGGTGATATTCAATCCGGTATTCGAAGTAATAATAACGCGGGTACTTTATCGTCTGTCGTCAATCTCGCTAAAGGAGATTTAGCTGGTTTGTTTTATGGAAATTGGCAAGCGGGCGATAGTATGGAAAGTGGAGGTGGAGATACAATTTCACCTAGCGATTTTGAAAAGCGTCAATTTGGTACAGATCTTCGTTATTTTGGTCACGCAAGTGAAACGGGTTTTAGTTATCACTATACCGACACGCAAGATTCTGGCACGCCGGCATTGCCTATGGATATTGAATATATTTTTAGTCATCGCGTTAATTTCGATGGCCACTTTATGCTAGGTAATTGGCAAGCGAATTGGTTATTAGGTTACCTAGATGCGGATCATGGTATGACAAACTTTTTGATGCGAACCAATGATGACCCCACAAAATATCGACGTAATAACGCCAGTGCCACAACAACCGATTTTAAATTATCGCTGGAGCAATCGTTTTCTTATGGTGATTTACGTATCGGTGTAGATGGATACTTAGCTGAGCATGATTCTGTGATCACTAACCCAAATAATATGATGTTTGAAGTGGTTAACTTTAACGGTGTTGAAGACAATCGTTTTGGCGCTTTTGTTGAATGGCAACAACAGTTTGATAATACACAAGTTCAATTAGGCTTACGTTATAAACGAGCACAAGCAAATGCTGACAAAGTATCAACGTCTATGGCAATGATGCAGATGCCAAGCGACATGGATATGGGCATGGATGAAAACATGGACATGAATAGCTCCATGGATATGGATGACACTATGCCAATGCCGACAATGTCAGAACTTGCGATTGATTTACGCGATGGATTTAATCAAGCCGATAGGAGTGTTACTGACAATAATTTCGACATTGCTTTAAGCATCGATACCCAATTAAATGAGCTGTTGTCGATGTACATTGGCTTAGGGTTAAAAAATAGGGCACCTTCTTATCAAGAACGATACTTATGGACACCCATGGAAGCGACGGGCGGATTAGCCGATGGAAATACCTATATTGGTAATATCAACCTTAAATCGGAAACAGCGCAACAATTAGATTTGGGGTTAACCTATCAATCAAATAATGTTCGCTTTGCCCCGCATATTTTCTATCAAAAAATTGATGATTATATTCAAGGTACGCCCTTAGGGATGGATGAAATGTCGGCAAGTATGATGGCGAACATGATGTCTGGTGATGATAACCCATTACAGTTTAATAATGTCGATGCGAAATTATACGGTGTAGATCTAGACGGATACGTTCAAGTGAATGAACATTTGCGTTTATCGACTATTGTTAGCTTTGTCAGAGGCGAGCGCCGTGATATTCATGATAACTTATATCGCATTGCGCCGTTAAATGGCCAAGTTAATGCGAGTTACTCAAGTGATGAATGGTCAACGAATCTTGCCATTGTATTTGCAGCTTCCACTGATAAGGTTGCTGTGACTAATAATGAACAAGAGAGCGCAGGCTATGGCGTGATCAATGTTGATTTTCAATATTATCTAAACAATCAAGTGACCTTACGCGCAGGTGTCGATAATATTTTTGATAATGAATATCGAAACCATTTAGGCGGATACAACCGTGTCAAAGGTAGTGATATTACTGTAATGAATCGTTTACCTGCCGAAGGCATGAGTGCTTGGGCTGAAGTAAGCTATAACTTTTAAACACTCCACTCTTTGTGTTTTAATGCTTGTAGCTTAGCTGTTACAAGCATTTTTTTATTTCTACTTTTGAAATGATTCACTAACAACCCTGATATACATCAAGGTAAATACCTTCTTTTATTGCTCAAAATTTCATATTAGAGTAACATTAATGATAATCATTGTTATTAACATATAAGGCTGTCATGACGCTTTCACAGTTAGCGCGGACTCAACGTGCTGTCATTCGTAAACTTCCTGAAAATTTCGACTTAACGACTAAGTTGATTGAACAAGGCTTTGCGCTTAAAACGGAAGTGACACTTGCTCATAAAGCTCCTTTTAATGGCCCAATTGCCTTCAACCTTCACGGTACCAAAATTTGTATTGCCCCTAGTGTTGCACAACAAATAGGAATCGAAATCGTCTAATGTCTGATCATTTACATATTGCGTTAGTCGGCTTTGCGAATTCTGGTAAAAGTACGTTTTTTAATGCCTTAAGTGGTGCAAAACAAAAAACAGGCAATTGGTCGGGAGTAACCGTTGCTATCAAACAACAGACCTTTTTATTTAATAATCAAGCAACCTTGTTAACTGATTTACCGGGTATTAGTTCCTTATCAGCACGTACTCATCAAGGAAAAGATTTATCTATCACGCAAGATTTTCTCAAAGCAGAAAAAATTGACTGTTTAATTAATATTGTTGATGCGACGCAATTGAAGCGACAGTTGTACCTGACAACTCAATTGTTGGAGTTAGGTTTACCTGTCTTAGTGGTGCTAAATAAAACCGATAGAAAAGAAGCGGAGAATGTTGATACAAAGTTAATGTCAAAAGAGCTTGGTTGTCCGGTGATTATTGGTAATAGCTTAAAACGTAACATGACTGAAAAAGTTGCCGACGCTTTGCAATCTATGCCAGCTAAAACCACGCAAATACAGGCACTGAACTTACCCGAAAACGTTATTTCTTCTCAAAAAGCAGACGATGTTCATTTACACCAGTTAGAACAAGGTGATTGTAATTCTGAAGGCTGTAAGGCAAAAAATGATAACGCGATCGCCATTATGCAAGCACGTTATGAATTTATTCAACAGCTGTTATCACACGTACAAATCGATGAGATGAATAAAACACAATTAAGCGATAAACTCGATCATATTATTTTGCACCCTTGGCTAGGTGTGCCCGTATTTCTTGGCATGATGTACTTACTGTTTATGTTTGCCATTAATGTCGGTAGTGCCTTTATCGACTTTTTTGATATTTTAGCCGGCGCAATATTTGTTGATTATCCACAACAATTTTTAACGGGACTTGGTACTCCGCAGTGGTTACTTACGCTTATTGAAGGCGCAGGATTAGGCTTGCAAACTGTGGCTACTTTTATTCCTGTTATTGCCTGTTTATTTATTGGCTTATCGATATTAGAGAGTAGTGGTTATTTAGCGCGTGCTGCGTTTGTTGTTGACTCTGCCATGCAACGTATAGGTTTGCCTGGTAAAGCGTTTGTACCATTGATTGTCGGGTTTGGTTGTACAGTGCCTGCGGTTATGTCGGCGCGTATTCTCGATAGCGAACGAGAACGCATTACTACCATTATGATGTCTCCTTTTATGTCATGTGGTGCAAGGCTGCCAGTATATGCGCTTTTTGCCGCCGCTTTTTTTCCTGACTCTGGCCAAAACTTAGTCTTTCTACTTTATTTAATTGGCATTGCAGCGGCTTTATTTACCGGACTTTTATTAAAACATACGGTATTAATGGGGGCCAATTCCGTAAATATTATGGAACTACCTTTATATGAAATGCCTAAGCTTTCTTATTTAATTCAACGAGTAACACAACGTACACGTTCTTTTATCCTTGGCGCGGGTAAAACAATCGTCATTGTTGTTTGTGTTTTAAACTTTTTTAACTCGTTGGGCACCGATGGAGAATTTGGTCATCATGATTCTCAAGACTCCTTGCTAAGTCAAAGTGCGCAAGTTGTGACGCCACTTTTAGCTCCGATGGGGATTAAAGAAGACAACTGGCAAGCGAGTGTGGGTATAATCACCGGCATTTTTGCAAAAGAGGCGTTGGTAGCAACATTTAATAGTTTATATGCAGTTCCGTCACAGGAAGAGGAAGCTGTTGCTTCATTTAAAGACTTATGGACAGAAGCGATAGATTCCATCAAAGAAAACTTGTTAGGAATTGAAGCTGATGATCCACTAGGTACCGATATTGGCGATGTTTCAACGATTGAAATAGCCGCAGAAGAACAGGGTGTAGATGAAACGACTTTTACTGTCATGCAAGCAGCATTTGTTGGCAAAATTGGTGCGTTTAGTTACTTGCTGTTTATTCTTCTTTATACGCCATGTGCCGCGGCGATGGGCGCGATCAAAAGTGAAGTGGGCACCCGCTGGGCTAGTTTTGCTGCATTATGGAGTTTCACCTTAGCTTATTTAGTGGCGACTTTTGTGTATCAGCTTGCTACTTTTACTGAATCTCCTTTTGCTGCAGGTATTATATTACTTATCGTTATCAGTGTCTTTGTTGCGATTTATCTATGGCTAAAACGCTTCGGAAAAAATATTTTAACGATACCGACACAAGTGTCATATCACTAACGATAGATAAAGCGTATTTAATTTTTACCGACATTAAGCAGGATATATTCCTGCTTTTTTGTAGTTGAATTTTTACTTGTGTGCACGATAAATAATCATTATTTTAGCGATAGTGAAAAATTTATTTATGTGGAGTGTTTATGGAAGAGCAACTAGCAGAAAAATATTTATTATCTAAACCTGAAGCATCGCTCTATTACCCTTTTGGTGATGACGTAAAAGTATTTCGTGTAAAAACTAAGATGTTTGCGACATTAGCACTTGGAAAAGGATCGGAAAAAGATACTGATGGCAAAATGGCAGGGCATTATTGTATTAACTTAAAATGCGATCCTGAAGAAGCCGAAATGCTTCGTGATATTTTTCCTTCGGTTATCCCCGGTTATCATATGAATAAAGCGCAATGGAATACGGTGATTCTAGATGGTTCTATTCCTCAAGGCGAAATAGAGCGGATGATTGATAATTCTTATATGTTAGTGGTCAGTAAAATGACCAAGAAAGATCAGCAGTCAATTTTGTTACATTTGTGATGTTTTAATACACTCAAAAAAGGCATTTGCGATGTAAGGAAAACGTCGGCTAGGAGCCAAAAGCAGAAGTAGAGAAATCATCAATCCCGTTTAGATCATGTCTGAGCTACTACAGGTAACGCCCTCAGAAGGCGCGCTGTCTTTTGGCGTCGCCCTTGCTGATATAATCATATAACTTAAAGTTTAGGTCTTAAATTCTCAATCACTTGAGTATCCACCCAATATCTTTTTCCTATATATTTGCGGGTTCCATCTTCTTTTACTTTCCATTCTCCTCTAGTAAAAAATAGATATTTTCCATCATGTGTCAGTTGTGGAGCGCCTTCAGACATTTCAGTGTTTATTTTTGAGCCCATATTGATTGCGGGTAACCAAGAGCCATCTTCCTGTTTAAAGCTGATATACATGTCTGAATCCCCATACCCATCCTCTCGATTCATATACCAGATTAAATAGGATTCATCTGGGGAAATAAGAGAGCCACCTACATATTTTGCTGAATTAATTCCAACATTGATTTTTACTGAAGGGGTGTATTTTCCATTTATAAGGCGAGAATAATGGATAGTGCCATTTTCAATATGTTCTCCCTTTTTATAAACCGTAATATAATAAGTTCCGTTGGACGAAACCGACATCCCATGCGCCATTTTATTTATGAACTCTCCTGGGCTTTTGGGTTCCGACCAACCAGCATCAGTTCGTTCCCTATACTTCTTTCCGATATACATAACATTACCGTCAGTGGAGAATTGTGGCCACCTTATATCGGTCTCAGATTCCTGTCCCCAAGTATTGTTTTCGTATCGAATAACAAAAAATGCGCGCTTTTTATATTTGCCATGTTTCCTAGTGAAGTAGAATTCCTTCATATCTGGCGTAAACGAACCATGGTCAAACCTTCCATCTGGAGAGACTATTTTTGGATCAAAAAGCTTAGGTATTAAGCCGGGTGGTTTTTCGCCAAAATAGCGACTTTCTAATGCAGGAGTTTTGTCTTTACTATAACTTTTGCAGCTTATAATCAAAAATAAAAGAAACAAAGGGATTGAAGACTGGACAAATTTCATAATTGATTCCTTATTTAGCAAAAACAGGTAAAACAACATTTGAAATCTGAGCCATAAGCTTTTCTTCTCTGGTATGTCCTGTGAGCACAATAGTTAGCTCAAGCTCATCAATCACAATAACGCGTTGATCACCACCGCCCCAGGCAAAGGTGGCATTGTAGGATTGGTCACCCGACGTAAGCGTGGATTGATACCAAAAATAGCCGTAGCGATAGTTTTCAGGCATCCAATCTTGAGTCGGTTTAACAATACCTGTGGTGGCCTTAGCAAGATAGGTTTTTGATATAAGCTGTTCGCCGTTCCATTTGCCATCGTTGAGAACCACACTACCCAGCTTGAGCATATCCCTAGATGTCATGCTCACCATCCAACCAGCTTGTGGCAGACCACTAACATGTGTGTACCAGCTATAATTAGTAATGCCTAATTTATCGAGGATTTCTTTTTCTATGAAATCCTTAGCAGTTCCCGGCACAACCGCGTCAATAACTGTCATCACCAACATTGGATTGTGGTTACCATAATTATATATCTGAGACTCTTCAGTAATTGGCGCTGTGTTCTCAAGAAGTGTCTGAACCAGGCCTTGACCTTGGAGTGGTTCAGGATTTTTCTTTAGTTCTTCCCACTTGTCATTATTGACGCGAAGACCACCATGCATGGTGAGTGCTTTATGAAGAGTGATTTTTTCTGCGCCTGCCACAAGCTTTGTGCTATCGATACCTTTTAAGAAACTAATGAGCGGCTTGTCAAGATCGGCCATAGTCAGATAACCCATCTGAATAGCACGCCCCAATGCTAAGCTGGTATAGGCTTTAACGGCTGAAGCTTGTGGGTGCGCTAAGTTGATACGGCCGCGCAGATAATAAGATTCAAATAAGAGCTTCCCCTTGTGGGCGATTAGTAGACTGTCGTACTTACCGTATTTACTTTCGGCTATTTCTTGAGCTAGCTTAACAATCTTAACTATATTACGACCATTATCGCCTAATTTGCCCACGAGGATACCGTCTTTCCTGTCAGTTGGTGCTGTATCGATATAAGCTTCTTTGAGTGGAGAAATATCTCTGAATGAAAGCGTGGTTTCGGCGGTTGTAGCTTCCGGCGCTATGCGCTCAATTTCTTTCGCGTCATATTTATTTTGTGCGGTTACTAAGCTGCAAAAACCGCTTAATAACACAACGATAAATAAATTTTTAAATTTTAACTTGATCATTGCTATCCCTTTTACTCATAAAATGGTTATCTTTGATAATCAAAGTAATGTTTATTAAAGAATTAATGGTAATAACTCACTTTGTTTTTACCGCTTAATTACCTAGTATGGATAGTTTATGAATCGATTTAACAATAAAACAGACAAGCTATGTAAAAATATAAGGCAAGAAGTTTTACAAAAGTTTACATTCAGTATTATGTAAACTCTTGTATATTTGAAAAAAACTACACATCGCTGTTAACTGTCATTTCAAATAAATGGGCATAAATTTGAGTACTAAACCTAGACTTCTTATCGTAGAGGACGAACCTATTATTTTAATGGGACTCACCGATTTATTTGTATTTCATGGCTATGAAGTTGAAAGTGAAAGTGATGGAAAAAAAGGGTTAGCTAAAGGGTTAGATGGACAATATGCCTGCATTATTTTGGATGTTATGTTGCCTTCTATGAATGGTTTTGAGATCTGTAATGTACTGAGACAACATTCACGTAGTCAGCCCATTATCATGTTGACTGCAAAAAATACTGAACAAGACATCATTAACGGCCTAACACTTGGCGCTGACGATTATGTAGCAAAACCATTTTCAACATCAGAACTAGTATTACGCGTGAATTCTTTAGTTAGACGTTCAGGTTGGACGGGAACAAATAAAACGTTGCAATTAAGTAATGATGTTTCTATTTGCACGCAATCGTTAACAGGGTCTTCTTACAACCTTGAAACAAAATACACTCGCCGCGAAGTGGAAATTTTAATTTATCTGCTTAGTCAGAGTAAGCCCGTTTCTCGTAAAGAGTTGCTCAAGAAGGTATGGGACTATAAAAACACCAGCGATTTAGATACAAGAACAGTGGATATACATATCGCAAAAATTCGCAAAAAAATTGAAATTGATCCTAAATCCCCAAAACACTTAGTCACTCACCGTGGCGAAGGCTATCAGCTTTTTGTGATTTAGTGAGTTGTTCCATATGATGAGTATTTAACATGCGAACTTCAGAAAAACCTTTACTCAATTACTCTCAGCGTTTGCGTCGATTTCGCTATTTGGCCATAGCTTTTTTGTTATTTTTATTGATCCCGCTAGGAACGATTTTATACTTTGGGTTTCAACAGATCGAAAATAACCTACTGCTTGAATATAAGCGTAAAGCGAATAAATTAGAGCTAATAGTAGATGGAAGTTTGACTGAAAGAAGATTGATATCCAATACGCTACCAGTGGATGCATTTGATTACTATCGACAAGTATATAACCCATATACAACAAAGTCACAACAGGTAATATCGCCACTCTCGCGATTAGAATACGAACAACCAAGCGATAAATGGTTAGTTGGCTATTTTCAATATTGTAACAAAGGACATTTTAACAGTCCTATTTGGCTCGATTCTTTACATACTAATAGTTTATCTAAAATAGAGGCCGATAATGCCAATCTACTCGCGTCAGATAAAACGTTAAACCCTGAATTGCAGCTACGTAAAAACACAGCAACTAAAATCGAACAGCTTTTGTTGCAGTCAAGTTCAATACAGCAAACCATCACGAAATTAAGCCAACAAGACTTCTCTGCAAAAGACGAGTTCTTTAGTGTTTTCTTTGATGTACCTGACTATTTTATTTTCTATCGTGTTGTAACCGTAGCCGAACAATACTGGTTGCAAGGATATATAGTAAAGCGCAACCCTTACCTGTCGCAATTAGTGATAGATACCCTTAAAAAAATGCACTTCGATAGTTCGATATTAGTTGAGTTAAAAGATGAAAAAAATACTGCCCCTTCAGAATATTTTTTTTATGAAAACGTAGCTGACGGCCAAGTTAAGGTGAGCATACTGCCAAAATTAGATAAACGATTTCAACAACAATCGATTTACAAGTATAACCATTTCCCGCCCTTTAATAGTTATTCATTAACTCTCTCAACCAACGCTTTACCAATGACATCAGCTATGATGTATAGCAGCATTTTTATTATTGTTTTAATTATTGCGATATTATCCGCATGTTATGGATTTTATCGTCTTGGAATTAAGCAACTGGCACTAGGGGAGCAACGGCTTAATTTTGTTTCTTCAGTTAGCCACGAGCTAAAAACACCATTAACGTCAATTCGTATGTATTCTCAAATGCTCAAAGAGGGTACCGTAATCTCTGAAGATCATCAGAAAAATTATTTTGATTTTATTTATGGCGAAAGTGAGCGCCTTACACGATTGATAAATAATATATTGCAGTTGTCTACGCTTAGCCAACAGCAGCAAAACGTACAGCCAGAATATACGTCACTGATGCTTCTCGTGGATATTATTCGCTCTAAAACCTCATCGATTATCGAAAAACATGGTTTTCAACAAAATATTCTATTGGATATAGCTAATGCCGAGCGTGTGTTGGTTTTCGTAGAACAGGACGCTTTTTCTCAGGTCGTTATTAATATTACTGACAATGCCATTAAGTATTTCAATCGAAAAAAGATCGATGATTCGGCTAGGCAAAAAATTGATTTTATATTTCGTAATCACCCAAGAAATAAGCATCGGATTTTGCTAGAGATACGAGATTATGGTGAGGGCATAACTCAAAAGCAGGAAAAGAAAATTTTTGAGCTTTTCTACCGTGGTGGCAATGAATTAACTCGGTCTACACAAGGAACAGGAATAGGGTTGGCCTTAGTTAAAGATCTCGTATCAGCCCAGCAAGGACAAATTAAAGTAGCAAGAAAAAAAACTGGTTTAGCAATGCTACTTTCATTTCAATGTAAATTAATGGATTCACACATCAAAAAATAAAAGAAAACAGCTTATTATGGAGGTTTATCAGCAATACGAGAAAATAAATTCATTAGAAAATATATTGCAAAAATTTAAAAGCTAACGTCTTCAATGCGAACACTGTGATCGATAGGGTCACAAACCAGCAGGTCTCCTTCGTCGGAAAATTTGTCGTTAAAGAAGCAATTCTAAAGTGAGCAAAGAATATAACTTTTCATTCCAGTGATTTCAGTAGCGCTAATGCTAAAAGCACAATGGAATACCGTGATTCTAGATGGTTCTATTCCTCAAGGTGAAATAGAGCGGATGATTGATAATTCTTATAAGTTGGTGGTCAGTAAAATGACCAAGAAAGAACAGCAGTCAATTTTGGTACATTTGTAAATTTTCATAGGCCGTAAATACAACTTAACATTTACGAAAAGTATTTAACTAAAAGCTATTTTGTTGAAAATAGCCTTAAGTTTATGTGCTGGGCGAAGGTTCGACTATTGCTAAGGGTAAGCCCAGCGTCTTGCTATTCTCACTGACTACTTCGAGTAATGTGTTTTGCAGATGGATTAAAAAATTATGGGTTCGTTCCCATTGATAAAAGAGCTTTTTAAATGACAAATCTTTACAGACCTCTGCAAGCGGAGCAACGACCATAGCGTTACGGACATCAACACCATTGAGTGATTTTGCGGGGTCATTGAGCCAATAGAATCCAACAAGCGGATGTTTGTCTACATCAAGGATACCTGTTTTCGAGAGAATAAAGCTCGACGTTTCTGTAATATTTTCTATCGTTACCGCATATTCACGTATTATTGATCTTTGCATTGATGTTTGACGCGCCAATAGTCGCTCATCTGAAACCAGTGATTTCAACGCTGTTGATATGGGGGTAATTGCATATGCTGATCTTATTGCGTTTAAGCCTAGTTCAAGTTTAGCTTTCGCATTTTCATCTGTACTGCAAGTTTCAAGTATAGATATTGCCGCTTGTACAGTAGATAAACGCTGATGTACCTCAACTGCTTGTTCTTCAGAGATTCGAATCATCTCACGACTCTCTTCCGCGAGTCGATGCATAGTTTCTTGATAATAGACGGTATCGTTTCTAACAGTATTCCAGTTACTTACCTGAATACCAATCACGACACCCACGACAACAATACAAAAATCGATGCCAACGGCAAACCAGTTTTGATCTTTAACGTGCGTAAGAACGCGTCTGAATAACAAGGTAACTCCCTCCTTAGAGAATCGATGTGTGAGGACTAGTAAAATGGCAGGTGCAATCGCAATGGAGTTAACTTTCCACCTGCATGAGTTCAGTCTAACAAATATAGTTGATCACTACTTAACTGCAAAGGAAAAGTTAAGTGCTTCATAGGCTTAATTAAATACAGCACAATAAACACGATCATTTCGAGGGTTTAATTTCTTTTGGCACATTCTGTTAAAGAGATATTGAGCGAGCGGTCAATACCTCATTTAATTTAGTGGTCAGTAAAATAATCAGACTGATATAAATCTAGCTGAGTGAGTTTTATGTATTCAGCACTATGGCTTAATTTTGTTGCTTAGACATATCTTTACCCAGTAAAATATCTATCGTTTTATATGAACTCCCTTCATAAAATCCTAATTCGTATTCAAAATCTTTTGGATTTTTAAACGTACCAAAAATTATATCGAATATAGGTAAATCTGAATAATTGAAAGCATGCACGCCTTTTTTATGGTGTATAGAATGACTTTCTGGGCGCTGAATTATGTAACCAAGCCATTGAGGTGTTTTAATATTTGAATGTTGAAAAATGACTAAAAACATATTTAT
Source organism: Thalassotalea castellviae (assembly GCF_031846185.1). Classification (NCBI taxonomy): domain Bacteria; kingdom Pseudomonadati; phylum Pseudomonadota; class Gammaproteobacteria; order Alteromonadales; family Colwelliaceae; genus Thalassotalea; species Thalassotalea castellviae. The sequence goes on along the minus strand of NZ_JAVRIF010000004.1, from coordinate 23,383 downwards.
ATATAAAAACCAAGTGACTGCTTCAGGTGATAAGCCGACAAAAACACTGAGTGTTAAACTACCAATAAAAGTAAAACCTATCATGTCTAAAGGACTAAAGTAGAAAGTCCCAAAGGTATCTAATCTTTCGGCACTGTGGTGCATTTGATGAAAGGTTCGCCATAAAAAGTTGTTACGATGCATTGTTCGGTGCCAACAATAAATGAGTAATTCAAACACTATTAATGCTACAAAAGTACTGACTATTGAGTTTACCGTAGTTAAGTCAACTAATTGATAAGGGAGTAAATATTTGTCCCACATTAATGGTAAATAGCTCGATAGATAAAAATAGACGATGAAGAAGAAGGTGCATTTAATAAACCAACCTTCTATTTTTTTAAGGGGAGTACTCGGCTGAATAAATTCAATAACAATAAATGTAGCGTAAATTGCTAATAAAATAAGCGATATGGGATCCAATAAAATTTCAAGTGGCGTTGGCATATCAATTTCCTTAATCAGGTTTAAATCAGTCATTAAAGTATGCCAAGCGCTTATGTTTGCAACATGATAACTAGGTAACGATTAGCTAACGAATCAGTAATATTTATTGACTAATAAAGTGCTTTGTTCATTATTAATGTACAAAAACAAGGAATTAATAGTGCTCTACCAAATAAATAACAGAGAAGTTGATATTGATCTCTACCAGATCAGATATGACGAGAAGGTGGTAGCGGTTGAACCCAAAGTATTTGATCTAATCGTGTACTTTATAAACCATCGTGACCGTGTTATTTCACGTGCAGAATTATTTGAGCAAGTATGGGAAGGGAGAACAGTATCAGATACATCTCTCAGTAATCATATAAAAAGTGCGCGTAAGGTGTTAGGTGATAATGGTGAATTGCAGTGTGTCATTAAAACAGTCAGGTCGCGCGGCTATCAATTCATTGCTGAAGTTCAGTGTGTGACGTCAAATGAAAAATTTTTAGAACACTCCGAAAAAAATCTCAGTGATGGTGATCACAATCTTCATTCACAACCATTAGATAGTTCACAAGAAAATACGCTTGGGCAACCTATTCAAGGCAGAGGAAAAGCATTTTTTTTCGTCGTCTTTATTTTTTTATTATTTGTAACCTATAAATGGACAAATACTTCAAATGAAGAAAAGGGTGAAAAAGGATATTTATTAGTTGTTCCATTTTCTATCGCGAGTAATCATTCAGAAAACTGGCGAGCACTTTCAGATCAAATGACCCGAGAAATCATACAGAATTTACGTAAAATATCTGAATTAAATGTTGTTCCTCCACCCTCATCTTTTACCTTTAAGTCCAATAAAGTTAGATCGCATATTAAAACGCAACTTCCTAATGTTGACTATGTTTTAGATGGTGTATTAAGTGAAAGTAAAAGTGGTGAGTTAAGACTTACTTTAGAGTTAGAAAACATCAAGTCAGGCGAATTGCTATGGGATGGCGATTTCGATATCCAAAAGAACAATCATAACTTATTTGATATTCAAAATAATATTGCTTCTTCTGTATCAGAATCACTCAAAGTGATCATGCTTGATAAAGAAAAATTTGTGCTGACTAAAGCGCCCACCTCAAATTTAAAAGCGTATGATTCATATGTTCAAGGACAATATCAATTATCCTTGATGACACATGACTCGGTATTACACGCGATAAAACTATTCAACCAAGCGATTGAGCTTGACGCTAAATTTGAAGCGGCATATATCGCTAAATCAGATGCGTATAGAGTGATTATGGTTTTGTTTGATAAGCCCAAAAACATTCTCCCTAAGGTTATTTCAGCAGCGCTTGACGTTTTAGCAATAAACCCAGACTCTGCTCAGGTGATGTCTCATCTTGGCATAGCTTATGTTCATTCGTGGCAATGGGAAAAAGCCTGGCAAATGTTGTCAATGGCAAAAAATAGAGATCCTTCTATTGCCCTGACTGAACTTGGCTTTACTTTATATTACGCGGCGATGGGCAATGTAGCAGGGGTTAAGCGTTCATTGAATAAGGCCAGTGACTTAGATCCACTTAATCAAGAAATAGCGGAATGGGGGATGTGGGCATTAATGATGAATAATGAAATCGATGCAGCAATAAAATGGGGAGAAGAGAAACAGCAACAACATCCAAACAACCCATACCCATTATTAAGTTTGTCTGTCGCTAAATACATAAAAGGCAATTTTACCGAAAGTATAAATTTAGCTGAACAAGGTGTTGCGTTGAGTCAAAGAGAGGCGTTTCCACTTATCTTGTTAGCTCAGTCTTATGCACGGGCAGGTCAAAAAAATAAGGCGAGAGCATTAATGACAGAAGCTCAAACAAAAGCACAATATGTCTGTCCCTACGAAACGGCAATTACCAATATATTACTTGATGATACTGACGATATATTTCCATTGTTAGAAAAGGCCATTGATTATCAATCTAATTGTTTGATTTTTAGTAAAAATGATCCAAGACTGCATTTGATACGAAGGGATATCAGGTTTACCGAGATACTGAAAACAATTGGATTAGATGATGAGGCAATGGCTGAATATTCTCGATAAAATGATTTAGCAATACAGGCTAGCCTAAAAGCGATTAAATTTTGACGCGTAACCTAATCACTAAGGTTTAGATTTACATAAAAAATGAATGCGTTTTAATGGCTTAGCTTATCAGGCGATATGGTACTAGGTGAAGTTGAAACAATTCCATTGCAAGTATCATTAAAAAACGATTCATTTAATGGTCGGTATTCAAACTAACATATCCGCAAACGAGAACAGGTCATTTGTCAGTTATTCACAGTGAAGCTTTTAAGGTTAAGCCTTAAGCAAAGTATATGATTATGATTAATTTTTTCGATTAAACCACATATTTTCAAGATAGAAATACTGCTACAGAGGTGTCTTCTTCGCTTGTCTTGTATACAATTATTGATATTCATTATTTGAGTGTGAGATAACTCAAATTCACTTTTTAAAGGTTTACTATGTATTTATTATCCCGTTTTATATTGCTTATCGCTTTATTAAGCTCATCGATTGCGGTTTACGCAAATGAGCTATTTACAGCTGAAGATATCTTTTCATTGGAGTATGCAAGTGATCCACAAATATCACCAGATGGTAGTCAAATTGTCTATATTCGAAACTCTAATGACATCATGACCGACGGTAAAAATACCAACTTATGGTTAATTGATGTGAAATCACAACAGCAGATCCCGCTGTTTTCTGATGATAAAAAATACTCACAACCACGTTGGTCTGCTGATGGAAAAAAAATTGCTTTTATCAGCAATAGAACAGGTAGTCACCAGATCCATGTTCATTATCTAGAAGAAAATAAAACCGCTTTGGTGAGCCAATTACAAACAAAAGTTTCAAATTTGACGTGGTCGCCAAATGGTCAATGGTTAGCATTTACTCAGAAAGTAAAAGCAGCGCCTACAGTTATCGCTAAAATGCCGAAAAAACCTAAGGGTGCAAAGTGGAATAAACCTGTTGTCGTGATTGATAAAGCATATTATCAAGCCGATGGTAGTGGCTTAATTAAGCCAGGTTATCAGCAAATATTTGTTCTTCCAAGTGAAGGAGGCACACCACGTCAAATTACTCATGATAGTTTTAATCATCGAGGCACATTAGCGTGGAGTAAAGATAATCGGTCTATTGTTTTTTCGGCGAATAGATTGGCAGACTGGGAATATAAACGATTAGAAGGGAACTTATATCAAGTAGACGTGGCTAGTGGTGAGTTAGTTGAACTTACTTCGTCTCCAGGCAAAGAGTACAACCCTGTTTTTTCTGAAAATGGTAAAAAATTAGCGTTTTTATCTGGTTCAAATGCGTTAAATCCTTATCGTAATGCCAAACTGAAAATTATGGATTGGAAGTCGAAAAAGGTTTCTGCCATCACTCAAGATTTTGACCGCTCAGTACGTGATCAACAGTGGTTGTCTAATTCTCGTTTAGCCTTTAGTTATGATGATTTTGGTAAACGTAAGCTAGCGACTATTAATCTCAAAGGTAAAATTGAAGATTTAACTGACACGCTTTCTGGTACGACAATGGGGCGTCCATACATTAGCGGTAGTTTTACTGCTTCGACAAGTGGGAAAATGGCCTATACCTACGGAAACACCACCAGCCCTGCTGATGTTGCTGTGATCACAACGTCAAAAAAATCATCCGTTTTAACGTCATTAAATGCTGATCTACTCGCACACAAAACCTTAGGTCAAGTACATGAAATAAACTATAAATCATCATTTGATGGTGAAAGCATTCAAGGTTGGTACATTACACCACCAAACTTTGATCCAAAGAAAAAGTATCCACTAATTCTAGAAATTCATGGTGGTCCACATTTAGCGTATGGCCCTAACTTTACCGCAGAATTACAGCGTTTTGCTGCGCAAGGATATGTCGTCTTTTATAATAACCATCGTGGTAGTAGTTCTTACGGTGAACGTTTTGCGATGCTATTAAAATATAAATACAGCTCGACAGAAGACTTTGCCGATCATGATTCTGGTGTGAATGCGATGATTGATTTAGGTTTTATTGATGAAAACAATTTATTTATCGCCGGTGGCTCTGCTGGCGGAATAGCCACCGCTTATGCCATTGGCTTAACGGATCGTTTCTCCGCGGCAGTTGTTGCCAAACCGGTAATTAATTGGCTAAGTAAAGTCTTAACCGCAGATAGCGGTTTAGGGCAAATACCCACTCAATTTCCTGGTATGCCTTGGGATCACGTAGAGCATTATTGGAAACGTTCACCTATGTCATTAGTAGGAAATGTAACAACACCTACCATGTTAATTACAGGTGAAAAAGATCTGCGTACGCCAATGGCGCAAACAGAACAATTTTATCAAGCGTTAAAGTTAAGAAAAATTGATACTGTTTTAGTTAAAGTGCCTGAGTCTTATCATGGTATTGCAGCAAGGCCATCACGGATGATCACTAAAATAGAGCACACATTGGCATGGTTTGAAAAATATCGAACAAGTGAAGAGTAAAATTATCACGCTTTAACGTAAATAAGCCATATTCTGCGAATATGGCTTATTTTTTTAAGACAAAAATTTTATCAATTATTAGTAAGTTAGCGTAAATTTAATTGGGCTAAAGTTATATATTTCTTGAGTCATAACTCCAGTGCAATAAAGCTTGTCGTTGCTTTTTTCGGCAACTAAAGTCAAAACGTTCACAAAATTTAGCTACTGCACTATAGTGTCTTTTAAAAGCCCGCCATCGTTTAATTTGTCTAAGATCTTCTTCATCGGTTCTGCGACCTAAATAATATCGACAATACCATTGAAACCAACCGCGAGGATCTTGAGGGTGTATCCAGCCATTTGCTTGCCATTGCGACAAACTTTGTGACGCATCAACAGAAAAATAATTTAAACTGATGTCTTTTTTAAACGGGCTTAATTTTGCGTCAATAAACCAATCGGCAGGAAACTCCTCTTGGCAATCAGTTAAGTATTTTCCGCCAAAAATACCTAGGCTTAGCATTTCTTTCGGTGTGAGTTGTGGCACAAACAAAGGATGAAAATTTTCACCTTGATTTTCTGCAAGCTCATACGAATAATTTTGCTGCATTGTATCGTTTACATGAATAAGGGTCATAAGCTATTGAGTAACATAAGTTCGCCCGGATGTGGGCTTAAGTAGAATGAATCCCCAATATATTCATTAGGGTACTTTCTAAAATGGTGGCGTAATAAGGTAATCGGCACAATAAGAGGAAGAAATCCTTTGCGATATTGGCCAATGGTTTCATTGAGCTCTTGTTTATCATCAGCGCTAATATAGTTTTTCAAGTAGCCCTGAATGTGTTGCAAAGTATTAGAATGACTTTGTTTAGTGGCTTTATTTTTTAATAGCTGCATAACTTGAGTGAGGTATTCCTCGGCTAATAATTTAATATCACTAGCTGGCTCGGCCAGTAATCTACCTAATGCTTTTAGGCCCAGCTGATCATGGCTCATATAAATGTATTTGTGTTGTGCATGAAACTTTTGAATATCAGACATGCTAAAGGTGGATGCAGTTAATTGCTGCCAGCGATGATAAATATAGACCCTTTGAATAAAGTTCTCTCTGATAATTAAATCATTTAAGCGACCTTCTTCTTCAACCGGTAAATGAGGAAAGTTAGTCATTAGTTGCCGTGCATAAATACCGATCCCGTTTCTTTCAGGCATCGAAGACTTATACACTTTTACTCTTTCCATACCGCAACTAGGGGAGTCTTTTTTTAAGATATATCCCGATAACTCTTGTTGCCAATTTTGTTGCTCGTTAGCGACATTGACCAATTGTTCGGTTACATCAATCTCGGCATTTTTGGTACCAACACACTTGATCACATCGTTGTCATTGACCAGTCGAATAGGCTCTCTTGGAATGCCTAAACCTATGGCAACTTCTGGGCAAAAAGGTGAAAATTCAAAATAATGACTCAACACATTTACTAAATAATTATTTTTTTTATGTCCGGAGTCAAAGCGAACATTTTCTCCTAATAAGCAACTACTAACCCCAATTTTTATTTTGATAAGTTCGTCATTCATGGTTTTTATAATAGCCAAGGCTAGTCTCTTTTGAGTGATTACAATCAATAATACTAAACAACTATTTTTATATTGCTAATTATTTATCAACAAACTCTAAGTCATTCTATTTATAGCGAAGAAAGTTACCAAGACAGTTAATAATCAGTCTTGGTAACGTTTCAATAGATTTAAAAGTTTTTCACTCTATTTTTAATGATTTCACTCGTGATTTTATCCCAAGCAATGGTGTTATAGCTTTGTACCATATCATGGGATGTTTCCAGCCAAAGTGAAGAGGTTACTTCATCAAGTTTAAACATCTTAATGTAATCGCTTTTAACTATAAGATATTGGTTTTTATAGGGAAGCAACCATTTCGATTGTTCATTTTCAATCAATATACTTTTCGCTTGCTGGTAATTAGTAAACCATTCATTAATAAATGCATAACAACTTTTAGGGTAAAAAAAACTGCCCATTTTAAAAGGGGTAGATGTTTTGTTTCCTGAAAGCACTTCGTGAGCGTGTTGCCAATTATCAAAACCAAGCTGTTGCGATACGATAAATAAACAGTGCTTTAGCTTGAGTTGCGAAATTGAAGAAGCAGAACTTCGTTTTAATGGTTGGTTCATTAAATTAACTAAGTCCGGATTTTCATTTAACGCTTTTAACAATTTTTTCGCTTGGGTTTTTACTTCGTTGATTGCCAATTCCATCATTTCACCCTACTTCATTTCAAGGGTAGCTTGAAAGTTCATATTACTACCAAGTGACAATTGATAATGTGCTCTTATGTTAGGCGAGAATGAGAAAATATTATTCAATAATATTAATATACAAGCCAAGATGAGTAATCGTTTGAAGTACGAAAGTTTATTAATTTTGGCGTCGTTAACCGTTGCGTTTGTGTTTACGAGCCTTGGGTTTTTTATGCGGTTTTTAAGAATCATCACAATTCAATTCCTCTAAGTTTAATTGGCACTCCGCTTAGCCTACTTAGTTCGTATTGAACTGATTGATTTTTTGAGATCAGAGTGAATTCATCTTTGGCGGAAAAGGCGTCTCTGCAACCTGCAAGCGATCATAATGCTAAAATATTGGCAAGTCAATGGCGTCGTAAAGTCGATTAAATTCACGAGGAACTCCCTGGATTTTACTCTTGTTGGCTAACGTAAAAAGTTGATGATCTCAGACTTAATAAAAGTGCTACGTTTAGTAGGTAATGAGTACCTATTACTACAAAAATATAAGGTTTCACTGACTGGAGTAGGCAAAGCATGAACGTGTATATTTTTTTGTTGATGAAATGCGTTCACTGCATGTAAAGGTAAAACGCTAAAGCCTAATCCTCGACTAACAGGCTCTAAAATATGACTAATTTGGTTAGAAAATCCTTTATGTTTAAATTGCTCAATATGTTCAAATTCGTGAAAATTTTGACTGAGTAATTGTTGTGCATGATGCTCAGCGTCAGGGTGACTAATAAACCCTAGCTCCAGTAATGATTGCCAATTAACTGATGTAAATTTATTTGACGTTATTAAGACCAATGATTCGGTCGCAATCTGTTGATAAGCGATATTTTTCAATTTACTAGGAGAGGTTACTAACCCAATATCAATTTCTCTTTTCGATACTTTTTCGGCAATGTCACCATTGGGAGCAAAACTATAATCGAATACTAAATTTGGATTGTGCTGTTGAATCGTTAGCAAATGTGGATATAACTTAAGTCCAACACTGCCTGGAGATGCTATTTTTAGACGACCTGAAAAAGTTTCATCTTGTTTAATAGAGTTGGCTAATTCAACCACGTTATCGAGTAATACTTTCCCTTGTTGATGAAGTTTAATCCCCGCATCTGTTAATGAAAATGACTTTCCTTCTCTTATTAATAAAGGCGTATCAAGTTGTTGTTCAAGCTTTTTTATTTGCTGGCTAACGCCTGATTGCGTCATAAACAATGCTTGTGCGGTTTGGGTAAAATGGCCAATATCAGCAAGGGTACAAAAAGTTTTCAGCCAAATAGGATTAATCATTACAAAATGTACTTATATTTATAATAAATGATAATTTTTTATACTTTATCATGAGGCTTATACTTTGCCCATTGAAATTGACTAAGGGATCAACAATGAGTAAAGCTTATCCAAGAACATTCTCTCATATCGGTATATCAGTACCCAATGTAGAAAAAGCCGTAAAATTTTATACTGAAGTGTTAGGTTGGTATTTGATCATGGAGCCAACAGAAATCGTTGAAGATGAAAGTCCGATAGGCGAAATGTGCACAGATGTATTCGGTGCTAATTGGGAAAAATTCAAAATCGCACATATGTCGACAGGCGATCGTATTGGCGTTGAATTATTTGAATTCAACAATCAAGAAAACCCAGAAAATAACTTTGAATATTGGAAAACCGGCGTATTTCATTTCTGTGTTCAAGACCCTAACTTAGAAGAGCTGGTAGAAAAAATTGTTGCCGCAGGTGGTAAAAAGCGTATGGCCGCTCCGAGATATTATTACCCAGGCGAAAAGCCGTTTCGAATGATTTATATGGAAGACCCATTTGGTAATATTCTTGAGATATACAGTCACAGTTATGAACTCACATACTCGGCAGGCGCATATTAAGGGAGTGGTTTTAAGCTAAGGTCATATAACGGGATGACCTTAGTGTTAACTTTGCAAAGTGAATGTTATCAGCTTATTGCGTTACTTTTTTGCTTGTGTTTTGACTTGATTAATAAAGGTTTGCCAAGTTTCATCCGGTTGCCAAATTTCTAACATATCTGCTTTTGCAAGGGCTTCCTCTTCTTTTAAGTGAGTTACACGATACAAGTAGGTAAAAACTGCGCCACGCCAGTTTAACCGGCAATGTGTTAGTATTTTTCCTTCTGCTTGACTAAATTCATTCATTTTTGCAGCATATTCATTGAAATTTTCAACGGTGGGATTTTTCCATGCCACTTGAATATTATGATAATTTAATGCCAGCGCTTTCGTTAGGTTAGCTTCGTCACTTCTATCGCCAGGTATTAAGTCAATGACGTGCGCTACACCCATTTCTTTTAATGTTTCAAAGTGCTTGGTTGTTGGTAAACCTGAGCTAATCATTTTGGGGGTATTTACTTGATAATTTTTTAAATCTACTAATGAAGCCTCATTCGCAGAAACAAAGTTTGTCCAAACTGTAGAGATGAGAAAAACAAAGTGAGCCAATTTCATAATTATTTGATTGCCAATTAAAATACACGCGAATACATTAACGAAAAATCAACGCTTTTAATAGGATTACAAATGCTTATTAGAAACAAAATATGCATGTATTACGGCAAATAAATTCTTCAATGATGCAAGATGGTAATCTTGCGTAATCTAATTTTGAAAACGATAAACTGAGCCTAAAGATAAAAGTTGCGTTAATTCATCTAAGGCTGTTCGTGATTCAATTAATAATTGCGGGTCGCTTAAATCTTTGAGGGTTAAAGTATCGCGATAATGCTTATTTACCCATGTAACTAACTTCAAATATAACGAATCGGTTAATAAACAATTAGGGTTAACAGCAGTTAGTTCTTGCTCAGTTAATGCAACTCTTAATCGTAAACATGCGGGACCACCGCCATTTTTCATACTTTCATTCACATCAAAAAACTCAACGTGATTGATTGGATTATTGGCAGCAATTAATGATTGTAAATAATCAAATACCTGAGTATTTTCACGACAATGCATGGGCGCAATTATCGCCATAGAATTATCGGCAAGCGTAATAATTTGAGTATTAAATAAATAAGTATTTACCGCATCTTCAATAGATACTTGCTCTGATGACACTTCGATAAAATGTAAATTGTTTCCTGAGAACTTTTGACTGACTTCAGCTTTGAACGAATCAGTGTTTAAGTAAGCTTGCTCATGGTAGAACAAGACATTTTGATTGCCGACAGCAATGACATCGTTATGAAAAACGCCTTGATCGATCACATCGGGGTTTTGCTGTACAAACACAGCGTTTTCAGCAGATACCCCGTGTAATCTTGCTATTGCTTGACTGGCTTCTAAAGTTTGTCGAGCCGGATATTTTACAGGTTTTGGTGTATTTCGGTTAAAAGCGACTCGACCATAAGTAAATATTTCGAGCCCTTTGTCGCCATAGCTTTCGCACAAGCGAGTATGATTGGCGGCACCTTCATCGCCAAAATGTTCGTTATCATTTAAATGCTGATGATGTTGAAAGTAATCGTCGTTATTGAAAATTGCGCTTAGGATGTTGCTTGTCGTTTCAGGCTCTAAAGAGCGATGAAATTTATTCGCTAAATTTGCCGCAGTAAAGTGTACTTTTTGATTTTGAGTATCGGCTGATGGTGAAACGGTTGCTGCATTGGCTGTCCACATTGTTGAAGCAGAACAACAAGATGCGAGTAAAGTAGGTGACGTTTTATAAGCGGCAGCTAATATTTGAGCGTCAGAGCCTTGAAAGCCTAAGCGTTTCAATGTGTAAATATCAGGTCGTTCTTGCGGAGCAAATATCCCTTGAGTTAATCCCATATCATGCAAAGCTTTCATTTTTTTCAAGCCTTGCAGTGCTGCGCTTTTAGGATTTGAGCTCTCATTGGCATTGGATAATGAAGCAACATTTCCTTCAGATAAACCCGCATAATTATGGGTTGGCCCAACTAAACCATCAAAATTTACTTCAACACTTTTCATTCTTTTTCTCATAAAATACGCGGTAGTTGACACTAAGCAAGATGCGAACCACTTAAAAACTATATTAATAACAGCTAGTTAACTATAACCATATACGTAAAAATGAAATATAGTGCACCATTTTGGTTCAATAAATCGAATCGTTAGTAATAATAAACAGTGATGAACTCATGAATACATAACCTCTGCAGAGAAATAATCATGCTCTTACCTCAGAAAATGACTTGAGAGCATGATTATTTGTTTATAAAAACTAATTTTCGAACCTCATGATGTGATGATGTATTAAATACAATCAATAATGATGATTTCACAGTCAGTTAATGCGCGAAGCCTTACTGAGCTTTCCTGAGTTATCTCGGCGCCATCACCTTTATTCATCGTTAAGTTACTTGTATTGTCTTCCACCTTAAACATACCTTCAGACGCTAGAATATAAGCTTGATGTTGTATGTCATGCTCAATTATCGCACCTTTTGCTAATTTTCCGCCGTAAATACGTGCGTGTTGATTGATGAAAAGCGCATCGTTTTTATCTTCTTGATAACCCGATGCCAATAACGTTAGTTCTGTAGCCGGTTGCGATGGAAACTTTTTAGTTTCCCAACGTGGTTTAACATCTAACGTATTGGTTTCAATCCAAATCTGAAATAAGGTTAATGGCTGTTTGGTCAAGTTATATTCAGAATGTGAAATACCTGAACCTGCGCTCATCACTTGAACCTCTCCAGCTTTCGTGACACCTTTATTGCCAACATTATCTTGATGGGTAATTGCACCCGTTCTAAGAATGCTGATAATTTCCATGTTTTTATGCGGGTGTAAAGGAAACCCAGTTTTTGGCGCAATCCAATCGTCATTAATAACACGCAATTTTCCGAACCCCATACGAGCAGGGTTATAATAATTAGCAAAACTAAAATGAAACTTAGATTTAAGCCAACCATGGTTAGCACTACCTAATTGGCTATAGGGATAATGTTTGATCATAATTTTTCCTTACCTTAGCTTGTTGTTTTGGCCGATTCTTGATTGAATAACTGATTATCCAATGAATATTTACCGCCACCTTGAATCAATAAAGCCAATGATATTGCAAGTAGTGTTAAGCCAAATTCGTAACCATTATTGCTCATAAATAAACCATTACTAAAATGAACGCTAAAAATAGCAACAATCATAGTGAATGCGAGCGCTAAGCTTGTAGGTCGGGTGAGTAAACCAATAATGAGTAGTAAGCCTCCAAAAAATTCTACACCGCCAGCCATTAACGCCATTAAGTAACCAGGAGTTAGACCAATAGATTCCATCCATTGTCCTGTACCATCTAAGCCATAACCTCCAAACCAAGCAAATAATTTTTGTGCACCATGTGCCGTAAAAACAATTCCCGCTATTAATCGTAAAGGTAATGCTGCTAAAGTTTGTTCAGTTTTTGTGATGTTTTTAAAAGTCGTTGAAATTGTCATGTTTAATTCCTTAATTTATTTAAATGTTTAAGATGGAGCTATTCTATATTTTGATTAAGCAATGAATAAGTACTAAAATTTGTTTAGTTTATTCAAAAATATTGAACATTTAGGCGGCAACCAACGATGAATTCACCTGCGATCACCATTGAAGCGTTATTAGTATTAGATGCGATAGAGCACCGAGGGAGTTATGCCGCTGCTGCTGAGCAGTTAGGTAAGGTTCCGTCGGCATTGTCATATATTGTCCAAAAATTAGAAGAACAGTTAAATGTAACTGTATTTCAACGACAAGGAAGGCGTGCGGTGCTCACGCCAGCAGGTAAACATTTATTAACGGAAGGCCGAAAAATGTTATATGCAATGAATAGCTTATCAGAGCAAACACAAACAATCGCTAATGGTTGGGAGCCCAAAATACGCATAGCGTGCGATTCAATCATTGATATCAAAGCTATTTTTAATGGCATTCAAAGGTTTCTAGTTGAATATCAGAATATTGAAATTGATGTACAAGAAGAAGTCATGAATGGAACATGGGAAGCACTTGTTGATGACAGGGTTGATTTAGTGATTGGGGCGCCTTCACCTGTTCCTAATCAAAAAGGCATCAGAGCAATAAAAATGGCGGAAATATCCAACGTATTAGTGGCGAGCGCTAACCATGAAGTGGCTGAAAAAATACTCAGTGAACACCAAGCAATGCCACAAAGTGAACTGATGAACTTTCGCAATGTGGTTGTACATGATTCATCACAACATGAAATACCTTGGTCAATTAATATGATCGAAGGCAGTCAGCATTTCTATGTGAGCACGGTTGCGCAAAAAATTGCAGCGATTATTGCTGGCATTGGCATTGGTTATTTACCAAAAAATTTGGTTCAGCAATACCTTGATAAAGGACAGCTGATTGTTATTGAGACGCTAGAAAAAACCGCTAAACAAGATTTATTTATGGCGTGGAAAATCACCAATAAAGGCAAAGGGCTAAAAAAGCTAATCGATTTTTTGTCGCATAAAGTGAATTAGTTTAAACCTGACTTTGCAAATTCAAAGCGAGTGCTTCACTTAAACCAACAACTTAATGCTATCGACTGACGTTAACTACCGGTTTGTCTTTAGTTCTATTAACAGCCATAAGCCAAAACTAGCTTTTAATTATAAACGTTAGTTCACAGACCCTAAAGTTGTCCTTTTGAGTGATTTGTTATATGGAAACGCCACTTTCTTTAATCCACTTTGTTAGTGCATCAACAGTATTATGATTTACATTGCCGATAAGAACATTAATTGGTGTTCCATTTTTATTTAGTAAAACGAAAGCAGGATATGCAGGTATACCAATTTTATTAACAAGCTTTTCAGCCTCAATCATCGAATCCCATTCGAAATTATATTTTTTTGAAAAATCTAATACCACATCCAAATCTTCATAGGTTACGGCTATAAAGTTAACCTGTTTACTCAAAGCACGTTTAAGTTTGTTTAATACTGGGACTTCTTGAATACAAGGTATACATGTTGAGTAATAAAAGCTTAAAAATGTTGGTTTACCTTGAAAGTTTTTAAGTGTTAGTTTTTTTCCTGATGTTGAAGCTAAGTTGAAGTCAGGAAAGCTTTTAGTTGAAACCGCCACATTTTCTTCTTGTTCATTTTTCGGTGTAGGCTCATTAGATTTCATCGGGTTAATGACCAAAGTTATCTCGCCAGAAATTTTAACTATGTCAAAACTACGATTGTTACCTACTAATAAATTGAACTCTTTGGCTGTAATTTCATTTTTTGCATCATCTTGAAATTGGAGTGATTTAACATCAACCCCAATCATATCAGCGAGACTTTTTAAACTCTCTAACTCAGGATTGTTCTCAGCAAACGTGGAACTCGAATAAAAAATTACCACGAGTATTAATTGAGTAATGAACTTCATTGATCTTCCTATTTCCATATAACGCCCTAATATGGGCAAAAAATTGTTGGCTAAAATGTTGAGGAACAAAATCAGCCAACTGTTTCTAGTCCTGATTAATTGACTTGTTATAAGCCACTGACACAATATTATTTTTAGGCTTTAAACCAAACAAAAACCTTAAAAAATTAGATGGTTTAATAATAAACCAACAAATTGCGCTAGTAACTAAAAATGATGAAACGAAAAGAAAAATAATTTTTAACAATATTGGTCCTTGCCATGCAATGACATAGTAGCCTATCACCACAATTACAGTTTGATGAAAAATGTAAAAAGGATAAATTAACTCGTTACTAAGGCTTACCCATTTTGGTGTTTTTGTAAAATAGAATTGCGCATAACCTAGAATAGTTAAAAATGCAGACCATGCCACTAAACAACAAACCAACCACCAAATAGACCAACGCATATCCAGTGATAAGTATTCGCTCAAGTCAGGGGAATAGTAATATGAATAAAAAAGTGTCGTACTCAATACTAACAACAGTAAATTATAAAATCGTTGCTCATATATTGCTTGCCAGATAACCTTGCTGCGAACAAAAAGCATACCTGTAATAAAAAAGAAAAAATAGAAAGCTGAAGAAGATAGATTTTCTATCTTCTTATCGTCACTTGGAAACGTTAACGAAAAGTATATTTTTATTATTATTAATAATATAACAAGTAGATACAGACCAATTTTGTGTTTTGACAATTTTTGTACAAAGTTAATTATTGATGTACCTAAAGATGAGTTAAATAATTTATTTAACGGGATAGCAAGTAAGAAAAACACCAAGAGATACTCTATGAACCAAAGGTGATTCGTTTCGAATTTTAATGCCAGAGCCGGATACTCTCGCCAATATGATTGCATTTCAGCAATATTTTCCATGTAAATTTGCGGAGGAATCACTAGCACAGAGCCGATCAAAAGAGGAATAAATAACCTTAGAAATTTATCTTTGAAAAATTTCACTACCGTTACCTTTGATAGCAAGATAACAGAGCCAACACCTGAAATGAAAAATAAGATTGGCAATCTAAATTGTTCAAAATACACCATAATATCATCGAGCACCTTGCTCGAATCGTTATTCATAATATGCCAATTATCTCCATTAAAAGGCATGCACACATGATGAAGAAATACGGCAAAAATCAATATCACTCGTAACCAATCTAACTCGGAAAATCTTACAGTGCTTTTCAATTCCATTTGACAACCTTAATTTAATAGATACCACAATCTGTGTGGTTTATATCGCCCTAATACAGAGCAAAAAATTGTTGACTAAAATGTTGAACGCAGTGAAAACAGCCAGCTGTCTTTTGTCCTTTTGAATGACTTGTTATCTTTTTTGTACCATAATATCTTACATATAGGTACTTTTGAGGTTTTACATCATGGCTAAAAATACAAGCGTTACACTAGGCGATCATTTTGATCAGTTTATAAACCAACAACTTAACACTGGTCGTTATGGCTCAGCAAGTGAAATCATTAGAGCAGGATTAAGAGCCTTAGAAGATCAAGAAGCTAAGCTTTTAAATTTACGTAATATGTTAATCCAAGGCGAACAAAGCGGTGTTGCTGAGTATAGCTATGAAAGCTTATTGACGGAATTAGATAAAGATAACCATTAATGAATAGGTTTGTATTATCGTCGAAAGCCAAAACAGATTTAATTAAAATAGCTAGATATACCCAAATTACTTGGGGAGTTCTTCAACGGAATGATTACTTAAAAGTATTAGATAACACCTTCCATTTATTAGCTGATGATCCCGAGTTAGGTATTAACTGTGATTATATAAGAGAAGGTTACAGAAAATACCCACAAGTTAGCCATGTAATCTATTACAAAGAGTATAAAAACAGTCAAATATTTATCGTGAGAATATTACATAAAAGTATGGATGTTAACTCCGCACTCTAGGAAAAATTACGCCTCATTCAGAGGCAATAAAATAGTTGGTTAAAATTAGCGAGGCACGAGCTAAAACCAGTTGTTTTTTGTCTTGCTGAAGTGACTTGTTATCCGTCACAGTTTTGCGACCCAGTTGCTATTAAATGGTGCTGATATAAGAACAGTACAAGAGTTATTGGGGCATAATGATTTAAGAATAACTCAAATATACACACGTCATAGTGCAGTATTCATCAGGAACAATGAGCCCAATTGATAAAAATTGAATTTCTTAACCTTTGAGAACGCCCGACTAATGACATTTATCTTAACGCATTGCTCAAAAGTCTATGGCGCTTTTTGCCTCAAGGTGAGATAGAAAGTTAATTTTTAACGCCTTTAACTCCTAACGTTCTTACATCATATTTCGTGTCTTCGTTGACCTAAATTTTTATTCGATTAGATCAAATCCAAAATTTAAAGTATCAAATAAATTACGAGTTACTACACATTAAGATAAATAACTGGTTTTCTTTTGTTCGCATGATAGATTCAATAAACAGAAATCATATACAGGGAATTACTATGCAGAAAATAACCACACTTATTTTTCTACTGCTCTGCTTTTTTTATGTCAATAAAGTTCACGCTCAATCCGCCGTTGCCATGCCTGATAGTTATAGTGCTCAAGTGGCTAAAGACGTTTTAATAAGTGGTGGTAATGCTATCGATGCCGCTATTGCCGCGCAGTTTGTTTTGGCTGTTACTTTACCGGAAGCGGGTAATGTTGGTGGCGGTGGCTTTATGACGATTTTTAAAGACGGTAAAACTGATTTTTTAGATTATCGAGAAGTTGCACCTAAGGCTGCTCATCGAGATATGTATCTAGATAGCGATAAAAACGTTATTCCTCATCTCTCTACTTTTAGCATTTTGTCATCAGGAGTTCCTGGCACGGTAGAAGGCATGTGGCAGGCGCATAAAAAATACGGCTCTAAACCATGGCAAGCATTGTTGGCGCCAGCAATTAACTTAGCTTCAAATGGTTTTATTGTTCATTCTACTTTAGCAAAAGCAATTGATTGGCGAGTGAAGAGTTTTAAAAACAAAAATATTGAAGTGAATTTTTCGTCATATTTTGGTGGTTTAAAAGCCGGAGATACCTTCAAGCAACCTGAGCTGGCACAAACTCTGAAAAGAATTGCAAAAGCAGGGAGAGATGGCTTTTACCTTGGAAAAACCGCAAAAATTATCAGTGATTTTATGGCAAAAAATGGCGGTATTATTACTGAAAAAGATTTAGCGAGTTATCAATCAAAGTGGCGAGAACCACTACAAATGAAATGGCGTGACTACGATGTTATAACGGCTCCACCTCCAAGTTCCGGCGGGATCGCTATTTTACAATGGTTAAGTATGTTCGATTTGCTCAGCGCAGAAAAACAGATTGAACATAACTCTAAAAATTACATGCATTTGCTTTCTGAAATTGGCAAACGTGTTTTTGCAGATAGAGCAGAATATTTAGGCGATCCTGATTTTTATCAAGTACCTGTTCAGCAACTATTAGCAAGTGATTATATAAAGAGTCGTACAAGCGATATTTCTATGAACAGCATATCGACGACTGAAGATATAGCACCAGGCTTGATTGAAAGCCGAGATACCACGCATTTTTCTATTGTTGACCAATGGGGCAATGCGATTTCTAACACAACCACCATTAATTATACCTTTGGCAGTGGTGTGGTGGTTGAAGGCGCGGGTTTTATTTTAAACGATGAAATGGATGACTTTAGTGCGAAACCCGGAGCGGCAAATATTTTTGGAGCTGTTGGTGGTGTGGCTAATGAGATTCAACCAAATAAGCGCATGCTATCTTCTATGTCTCCTACCATTTTACTGAAAAATAACGGAGTTGAATTAGTCACGGGATCGCCAGGTGGCACCACGATAATATCGTCGGTTTATCAATCAATATTAAATGTGGTTGAATATGATATGTCTGCAGAAGAGGCTGTAAATGCGCCGAGATTTCATCATCAATTGCTGCCTAAAAATGAGATTTGGTACTACCCCGGCATTGAAAATAATGTATTAAAGTCATTGCAAAACATGGGCTATATAACCAAAGAAGATGTGTTTGGTGATGTGCAAATGATCATCAAGAAAAAGGGGCAGCTTAGTGCAGCTTCAGAAAAAGGTGAATTCAGCAGAGGCGTTTCACTTACGTTCGATAGTCAATAATTATTGATTAAGTTAATAATATAACTGCAGTTAGTTTTTACGCTAATTGCAGTTATTGCAGCAATTTTAATCATCGGACTATTGACGAAGGGGCTGACGCAATCATTATGGGCCAATGTTGAAGATTTTATTCAAGCTTAAAACGAGTAACAGAGTTACTTAATGCTGTTGCCAGCTGCATGGTTGTTTCTGAAGCGTAACTGTTTTTACCCGCAACCTCATGGTTCACTTTGGTTTGATCAGACATCACCGTTAAGTTTTTACTGACATCATCAGAAACTTGGCTTTGTTCTTCAGTTGCGGTAGCTGTTTGTGCCGCGACATCAGAAACTCTATTTGAAGCCTCTGATATTTTTTCTAACGCTTCCAAGGTTTTTTGTGATAATTCTACACTGGTTTTTGTCGCTGCATTACCTTTACCAATTGCGGTGACCGCATTATCAACTCCTGTTTTTAACGCTTCAATCATCACTTGAATATCTTCTGTTGATTGCTGTGTTCTACTCGCTAGCGTACGCACTTCATCGGCTACAACGGCAAATCCTCGGCCTTGTTCTCCGGCTCTTGCCGCTTCAATAGCCGCATTGAGTGCTAACAAATTGGTTTGTTCAGCGATTCCCCTAATTACATCTAATACTGAAGCAATATTTTGTGAATTTTCCGATAATTTTACAATGACCGCTGTTGCTTCCTCAACGGTAACTGATAGACCTTGAATTTCACTAACCGCTTCAGAGGTGATGTCTGTACCTTCATGAGCTAAGTTATTCACCATCATGATTTCTGTTGAGGTTAACTGAGCATTTTTAGCGACTTCAGCAATGGCGTATGACATTTCGTTTACCGCGGTGACGATCATTTCGACCGATAATAATTGCTGCTCACTCGTTTCTTTTATTTCTGTTGCACCAGCATCTAATTCACTGACCCCTGAGATCACTTGAGAGGATTGGTCAACGATAGATTTAATTAAGTTAGCTAAACTGTCGATAAATTCATCCAAATTATTGGCCACTTGGCCTATTTCATCTTTTCTTTTCGAACAAATACGTTTTGTTAAGTCCCCATCGCCAGTATTAATCGCTTTTAATTTTTCTGATAAATCGTGTAAAGCATCAGCCATCGCTTTAGGTGCGGCAATGCCGATCACGAAGGTTAAAATGATGATAATACCGCTAATCACGGATAAAATAACAATGCTGCTATCCACTGTTGAAATAGTTTCTTTGCTGACTGAAGTACTTTTTTTATCGGCTAACTCACCCGCTAAATTATAGAACTCACGTAATTCATCAAAGGTTTTCTGTGAAGTTGTATTTGCGTGTGCTTTGGCTGCCGAAAGTTGATTGTTTTTCACTAAGCTAAAGACTTGATTCGATTCTGTAAGCCAAAGATTATAACTTGCATCGAAGCCTTTTAGCTGAATGTTCACATCCGGATAATCAGACATTAATTGCTTATATTTGTTAAAACGATCCAATGCTTGTTTCGCATTTTCTTGATAATCGGCATAATTTTGCTCAATATTTCCTGAGGAAATACCTTCATTTAACACTTTTAATTCAGCGACTTTGGCTTGGTATAAATCTCTATCAGCATTGATCACGGCAGAAATAGCAGGATTAAAATTACTACCAAAGCGCACGAGACTGTCTTCAGTTGTCGAAACTAAGCTGTTATTCATTAGAACTAAAATAGTTAAACAAATGCCCAAACTGCAAAATAATGCAGTATATCGGAATCGAATAGTATGCATATTCATCAATATATTCCTCTACGTATTATTATTTAAAAGGTTAGCAGTTGATTTGATATTTTGCTTTTTATCTTAAAATCATCCTTTAGTTTTTTTTGCCAATGCGTTGATATTTTTTTTAGCTGACCATTTTGCTTTATTTTGTTAAACGCTCGCTGCCAGATGTTAAATGTCTTTAAAGGTGTTTTTTTAGAGATGGCTATGTATACAGGGGCTTCCTTGATCGTGAAAATTGACTCCACTTCCGTCTCATCAAGTTGCAATGCTTTGAATAATTGGCTCATTCCTGATTTTTCAAAGACAATGGCTGAAACTCTACCGATTAATAGTCGTTGAATATTTTGTTGGTGGTGAGTGACTGAATGTAAATTCGTTAGTTTTTTATTTATTAACCATTCTTCTCTGACATCACCTCTGACTAAACCTATGATGGGAAGTGTTTTGAGATCATCAAAGTTGTTTATGATGAAATTTGATTTTTTTAATGCATACACTTCCCACTTCTTTGTGAAAATGGGCCCTATCCAACGGTAATCACTCTCTCTAAAATCGGTCCTTGAAATGCTGAACAGTAAAATATTTGCTTGAGTTCTGGCCAAGTTAATCGCTCTGGCTTCTGGGGTAAATTCTATTTCACTGTTTGAACCAACCTGCTTTTTTAATGCGTTAATGATATCAACGGCATAACCTTCTGGTTTATTGTTTTCATTCAGGTAATTGGCGGGAGGTTCATCAACCGATAAAATTCTAACGTCTTTTGCAAAATTTATTGGTGAGTATAAACAGAAACAGAATAAGCATATCCATCGCGTCATGACGTTCTCCTAAAATATAAATATTCAATTCATATTTTGTACAATTTGATATGGGTGAAAAAATTTAATCTATAGTCAATAGAGTAGTCTAAGGTAAGGAGATTCGCGAAATTTCCGCTCAGTTAAAAAAGTTGAAAGTAAAGCTATAAAGGGGAATCATTTCAAACTTATACGTCGCTAAAGCTTAGCTGCTATGACATGTGGTTTTACGTGTTGTTGAGCAATTTGTTCATGCTGTTTAAAGTTAACCGCATTTTAGGTAATACTCTTGGTGTACCGAAAATTTCGCTGTGAACTTCGCCAATGTTTTTTGCGCCACAAAGTTTATAAAAATTCTCTGCATTTGGGTCTGCGACCAGCTCTATTGTTGAGTAGCCGCGGTTAAGGGCTGCTTTGCAGGACTCTACTAATAATAGTTTACCGAACCCATTGCCTATATGAAGCGGCTCTACCCACAAATGGCTTAGGTAGGCAAAGTTGTCTTTGAGTTCAAGGCCAAAAAAGCCAATCGCCTTTTTCTCAGCTTCTAGAATTACAACGATGTTTGCAGCTATGTAACTTGGAGAGAGGGTTAATTCCTTTTTCCATTCATCCAGCCATTCTTGTGGATAACCCCAATGGGCTTTGGCTCTTCTCATTAAAGCGGTGAGTAAATCAGACTCGTCAATTGTTGCTGCTTTATAGGTGTGCATATTAGGCCATATTGAGTGGGCTGTTATCTCTTTTTTATTTTTCTGCAGGAAAATAATAAACGCGAGCTATCAGCCCAGCAGAAAATTCATATACAGAGATAGCACGTTGTGATTTTTGACCGTTTTTTCCTTGCCAACTAGCAATCTCAACCGCACTTACTCTGCTTTTGGTAGATACAATGTCAGAAAGCTCAGACTTACATGTTGAACAAGACTTAAAATAATCGTTCATGCTCTCCATTAAATTATTCTTACCTTTAGCTTCTACGATAACCTCGTTGCCTACGATACTTAACCATTCAATATCATCAACAACCAAACTTGCCATAGCGCCACTATCTTGTGCATTAAAAAAAGCAACGAACTGCTCAACGGTTTTTACGTTATCAGGCATTTGTTCTTTGGCTTGACCATCGAGTGTTAATATCAGTAAAAGTACTAATACGAAAGCGCTAAATTTATTCATGCATTATCCTCTGGTATTTTAGCCTCCTCAATGTGATGAGGAGGTGTCGACTAAAACGGGGGGATTTCATTTTTACGTTTGATTAACTTGTTAGCTGTTTTGATTTGAAAAGTGCAATAGTATTTACAGTCAGATTTAATAATAATGTGGCTAAAATTCCCCAAATAGCAAGATTAATAGGGAATTCTTCAGATTTGACTTCAGCATTTTTGACAGCCTCAAGTTCTTTTTGCTTTTGTAAGGCTTCTAACTCTTTTTGCTGTTTTTTGTATATTTTAGAGTATGGAACTTTTTGATTACTACTAAGACCTACCATTTTTTTATAAAATTTCTCGCAACCACGACAAGTAGCCCTAGCTGTAGGTAAAACCCTAGTTTCATATATCTCTAGAGCTTTTTCTTTTTGACCATGTATGTAGTATGCCTGCGCCGCAGTATCCAAGTAACCTGCGTCGTTTGATTTCTCTAAAGCTTCAGCTAAAAACTCATATCCATCTAATTTTTTATTTCTTTCAACATACCACCATAAATAACTATTTATTTCCTTCAAGTCACTTTGGCTATATGATTGTTGACCAGAATTCATTGCCGAAGAAATACTTGACACGTCACCTAGAAAACTAAGAATTCCAGCCTGAGCTAATGCAGGTACTGTCAGTAAAATACATAAAATTATTTTTTTCATTTTTTTCCCTTTAAGTTTAAATTAATACTAATATCTATAAACAGCTAATGCCCTAATAACAGCCAACTGTAATTTGTCCCGCTTGAACAG
>NZ_JAVRIF010000036.1:0-207 GCF_031846185.1 Thalassotalea castellviae | reverse complement strand
AAAAAAACAAACACTTCGGTTATTGCCACGTTGAATAACATGGCTTGGAATACCACCCTGAAACATTCTCGGTTTTCTCGGCATATCGATTCCTTTCGATATTAAAAACCTTGAGTATAGCTAAACATCTAAAAGACGCCCTTAGAATTATTATTCAAGTCAATAACAAATAGGAATAATTCTCAAATGTCACCGACCCCATTTACC
>NZ_JAVRIF010000035.1:0-210 GCF_031846185.1 Thalassotalea castellviae | reverse complement strand
AGCTTTGTCACTGTTCATTTACCAGCGTAAATGACTTAACAAGTTACAATCTTGGAATGCTGACGTGCATGGATGCACTAATGTCGACCAGAGCCATGGATGGCGTAGGCGACGAAATACCGTTTTATTTTCTTATTCAACACTGTGTACGTGATATTTCTTTTCTCAAAAGAATAATGTCAAACCATCTGACTGCGGTAAATCGCTTAT
>NZ_JAVRIF010000034.1:0-226 GCF_031846185.1 Thalassotalea castellviae | reverse complement strand
ATACCTGATAATGCCGAATTAACCGACCCAGATGATATTGACGCGCTGATGGACTCGATGGCAAGTGCGCCTGAGCCAGAAACAGCCAGCGAAGCAACTGAAAGTGCGGTGGATGAAATACCTGATAATGCCGAATTAACCGACCCAGATGATATTGACGCGCTGATGGATTCAATGGCAAGTGCGCCTGAGCCAGAAACAGCCAGCGAAGCAACTGAAAGTGCGG
>NZ_JAVRIF010000033.1:0-243 GCF_031846185.1 Thalassotalea castellviae | reverse complement strand
GATTTGAATACAAACAAGACGACCTTCGGCTATTCCTTTAAAAAACAGCCCGACGAGGTTGAACTTTTAGGCTGCTCCATCCCGCGTCCGAATGAACTTCTTGATAAATAAGAAGAAAGCCCTAAAGGTTTTAATTCTCTTTAGAAGAATTGGTTGCGGGAGCCACTTTCTATGAAGAGAGCGAACTGACGACCTAAGGTCGTACACCCGATAACCGATGTTTATTTTAATTCTAACAATCTA
>NZ_JAVRIF010000032.1:0-257 GCF_031846185.1 Thalassotalea castellviae | reverse complement strand
AGACGATAGGGACGCAAAACTTGTTGTTAAACAAATCTTTTGAAAAGGTTGCCCTTCTCAACTAGTTATTCTAAGCAATCTAGAACAATTAGCGTCAAACGTTTTTCGATTTTTCAATCAGGTATAAAGTAAGACCTAGATTACTTTACCCTTCACTATCACTCTATGATAAATCATAAAACAACAGCTAAATGTGGCATCCCTAAGGGGATTCGAACCCCTGTTACCGCCGTGAAAGGGCGGTGTCCTAGGCCTCT
>NZ_JAVRIF010000031.1:0-260 GCF_031846185.1 Thalassotalea castellviae | reverse complement strand
TTGGCTAGCAACTCACATAACTTTTCCAGCCTTTACCCACCGCAACGTAAACCAAAACGAGAATGGAACGGAATTTACAGATTAACTTGCCGATACAATGCAATGTAAAAACCTAAAATACACCCGAGGAATTCACAACCAAGTTTCAATTAAAAACACAAAAACCTGAGAAATTTTTAGTCGAATTAGTTGCGGTATATAACGCCCAAATAATGGGCTAAGTAACGTTGGCTAAAATAGTGAGGAACGAACGAAAGCCA
>NZ_JAVRIF010000030.1:0-261 GCF_031846185.1 Thalassotalea castellviae | reverse complement strand
TGAACCAGAAAACAACCATCCAACTATTTCACCATCAACACCGAGCAATAATGCAACTTATTTAACTACACAGAGTGTAAGTGCTTCCGCAACTGCCAGCGATAGCGATGGTAGTATTAAGCAAGTTGAGTTTAAGTTAGATAATGGTAATTGGGAAGTAGATACAACAAGCCCATACAGCAAAGGTTTTGGTACATTAAGTGCTGGTAGCTATACAATTTGTTATCGCTCAAAAGATAATAAAAATGATTATTCAAAAAC